>DCBA01000008.1 GCA_002313255.1 Gammaproteobacteria bacterium UBA1119
GCGTCCTTCACTTGGTAGTATTTCCCAGAAAAGTCGACACGTTCGTCCTCTGATTTAGTGAATAGCATACGAATCAGATCCACCGCTTCCTCAAGCCGATCGCTCCTCTCTTTGAGCGAAGGAAAATCCCAACCGTAGGTGTTGTGTTCGTGCTCGTACCAGGCGGCTCCAATACCCAGTTCCATCCTGCCTTCGGAGATATGATCGAGTGTTGAACACATCTTCGCGAGAAGCGCCGGGTTTCGGTATGTGTTGCCCGTCGCTAAAACACCGAGTCGCAAACGGTGAGTGATCGTCGCTACCGCAGTGATCAAAGTCCAACCCTCCAACGCTGGCCCATCAGCAGCTTTCGGATTCCCCGGCGGCATAAAGTGGTCCGAGAACCAAACGCTGTTCCAGCGACCATCCTCAAGCGCGTGGACCGTCGTCGCTATGTCGGACCATTGCGTACCGTAGTTGCTTAATTGCGCGCCAAATTGCATCTGCCCCTCCGCTGGTAACTCGGTCCACCGTCGCCAGCGGAACGACTTCATTCTTGACTAGTGACTATCCCCGCGCGAATGAAAGTCCATTTGCGCTCCCCTTCGTATCAAAACGCGTCGACCCGCGATCACCCACCGGAATCCTTTATTGTGAGCGACTTCTTCAACTTCAACTTTGACTTCCGACTCTTCTGGTAGAAGCAGTTGACCGCTCGCCGAGGTCGTCCAGACTTATTCTTGCCGGACCAGTGGATTGTTTTTGAGTTGTGTATCGACACATCTCCTGGATTCAAGATGGCGGCAACCGCATTGGGGTCACTGAATAGATCGCTAGACTTGAGTGAACTGAACAAATGACCATTGTCGTTAAACTGTAAATGCGATCCCGTCAAGAAGTGGACGCAACCGTTAGAGGGATCCGCAGAATCCAGTGCGAACCATATGGTGCAACCGTTATCTCCATCGACATGTGGATGAACTTCGTCTTCCGCCTCTTGTTTACAAAAATACCCAACCGTCGATGGAGACGGTGTTTCTTCCAACAATTCTGTTAAGAGAGGCAAATGTGCGCCGTTGTTGATTAAGTCTCCGAAGTAATCGTCGACCCTCTCCAAACCCTTCGCAACATTACTATGACGTTGAGGTAGTCCATGATGTTTAAAGATCGAATCTTTCGAGTGGAGACGTTTGACCACGCGTCGGGAACGTTCTCGCATTTCTGTTACCACCTCATGCGAAATAAAATCACGAATCAATACAAAACCGTCTCGACTAAAGTCCGACTTCAACCAAGCAAGGTCGCTTGATTTCACCGTTATCTCCGCTTCGGGCCTTTCTTTCACGACTCCTTCACCCCATTTAAAAGGTAGCGAAACAGTACCGGTTGATCTTGCTCCCATCCGCGTCGAATGGACCCTCTAGTGCTGCTTTCAACTCGTTATATCTTCCAGAAAGGGACGCGGCACTATAGCAAACTGTCCTTATCCGAACGTTTCGCGGGCATTGGAAATCACCCAATCGTACCGTTGTTCGAACGCGCCCTGTTTGTGATCAGCCTATCGATGTGTTGCCATAACGACTTGCAAGGAAAAGAGGTGAGCTCGTGCCAATCATTGTCGTATCCGCGTTAGAGAAAGTAGGCGAATTCGGATCTAAAGCTTGGTGTGAAGCCTGCGCAGAAAATGCCGTGAAAATACTGCAAGCCGCCGATTTGCCTTCGGACTACGAGTGGGCTTTTTCCGAGCACTACACGCATCCTCCAGCTCGAATGTTATCGAACGACAGGCCGAAAGCGGCTTATTACATCCTCGTTAAGAATGGTCAAATAACCGGCGGAGACGGCGAACCCGAGGAATGTCTTGCCATCAGAGGCTTTCACATCACAGCTCGATGGGCAGCTATCTGCAATCAATCTGGCGCTTTTTACGGAAAAGAAGGTGGACGACAACGGAGCATGGATGAACGCGTGATGTACGAAGCGATAGAAAAGCACGTAGGTCGTCCTAACCCCCTTCGGCGTGGTGGCGGACCAGAGATTTTTTGGCCAGACGAAATCAGCGGACCCCTGATGGAGGGATCTGAAGAAGGCAACGGTCTGCACAATATTGCTGCTACCTTGCAAACGGATTCGCCAGAATTCGCCGACCTACCAGTGACGAACATGCGCGTGCCGATCTTTGACGATATGACCAGCGAACAAAAAAAAATCTTCCTTGAGCTATGTGCGATCGACGCCTAGGTGCCGATTGAAAACGTACCCGATTCGTCTCTATAAGCATCACGTGACCAAAACATTCTTTTCATTACCGCAGATCAATGGCGCGCGGAATATTTATCGTGCTTGGGACACATGGTCCAAACACCGAACTTAGATGCTCTAGCAGCAGAAGGCGTGTTACTTACAAAACATTTCGCGAATGCAGCACCCTGCGGGCCTTCCAGAGCCAGCATCCACACTGGAATATACCTGCAAAATCATCGTGTCAGCGCTAACGGGACACCACTCGAAACTCGGCACACCAACTGAACCATTGAAATGCGTACGCAAGGCTTCGTCCCGACGCTTTTTGGTTATACGGATACGGCGTTGGATCCGTGTGAAAGCATATCTGCCGACCCAAGGCATAGGCCCTGGGACGGGGTTCTGCCAGGCATGGTGCCAATCGTTCAATTAGGCAACCTTTTGGAGTCTGGACCTCACTCCTAGGCTGAGCGGTTGCGGGGAAAAGGTTACCCCGTACCCATCGATTCAAATGAACTTTACACGACCAAGAAAGCGCAGCTTGAATGGGAGGATGGCTGACCAGCAGCGGCTCCCCTGGCAATTCCGGTCGAACTTCATGACACCTATTTCATGGTCGATCAAGTGATGAATTGCATTAAAGATCGACACGGCCGGTGCGTGCATCTCTCGTTGCTTCGACCCCACCCGCCGTGGATCGCACCCGACCCGTACAACTGCTTGTATGTCCCTAACGACCTCCCACCTTCTTAAGAGAGCTAACACTCTAGAGTCCGAACGAGCCCAGCGTCCCTGCCTCACCCCGGCCCATCTTCCGCGACGCTGAGCGGCTCTACATCTCGCCAGAGAAGCGGTATAATCCGTTTCGTTAGAACTCTCTGATCATAAGTGTCTGTCTTACACCGACCGGCTGATACCTAGACGTTCACGTCGTACCGCGCCCCAGCCATTCGTGACCAAACGCGGCTGAGTGCAATCAAACGGACTCTTTGCGACTCGGCGGCATGGCAGAGTGATCTCCATGAGTAATGTGCTAATCGAACGGGAACGAGTTGATCAGACGAATATCCACTAGTCACAATCTCAACGTTACTGATGAAACGCTTCAATCCCCCGGTGATGCCATTCGAACGGCCATCATACTCGCAGCCGGAATGGGTGTTCGCCTGAAGGAGCGGGGCAAGCTGACGCCTAAGGGCTGCATGTGTCTGGGGGAGAAAACGATTGTCGAGGAATCCGTTCTACGACTGCTGGCAGTGGGTATTGACCGGATTGTGATTGTCACCGGATACCTCGCGGAACAATATGAGCCGTTACAGGACCGGTACCACCAAACGGTGCAGTTGGTCCACAACTCGCACTTTGCCGACTCGGGCAGCATGTACTCGCTGTATTGTGCCCGCGACTGCGTTGACGAAGCCTTCCTGCTATTGGAGTCTGACCTCGTTTATGAACGCCGGGCCCTCATCACATGCCTTGAACATCCGAGCGACAATGTCCTATTGCTGGCTGGCTTGTCGAAAACTAGTGATGAGTGCTTTGTGGAGACGCGCGATGGCTGCCTGGTCGCGATTGGAAAGAGCCGGGAAAGCTTGGGTGCTGAGGTACCGGGTGAGATGGTTGGCATCTGCAAGATTTCCCGATCGCTTTATTCAGTGATGCTAGAGGCGGCTGAGCAATGCTTCCGAACAACTCGCCATGTGGACTACGAGACTGATTGCTTGGTGGCGGTAGCGGGTACCGTATCTATAGCGTGCCCCTCGGTCGAGGATCTGGTGTGGTGCGAGATTGACGATGAAACGCATCTCGTCCGTGCTCGAAACGAGATTTATCCTGTCGTTCAGGTGGACGACAACCAGCAAATCAACCTCAGTAAGTTCAAGACGATCGGATTCTTCGAGGAGCGGGACCTGATCATTCGCCACATTCATGATTTCTTCGAATCGGTGAATGCACATCGGATACGTGCCTGCATCATGTTCGGCACACTACTAGGGAAGTTGCGGCACAACGACTTCATTCCCTGGGATGATGATGTGGACATCGTCGTTTTTGATTTCGATGCGTTCCTGGCGCAATGTGCGCCGGAACTCGAGCAAAAGGGATACGCCGTTGAGCCCGACGTCCGAGACGGCAAGAGAATGGGATGCCGCATCTTCCGTGAAGACAGTGCAATGGTGCCAGGTAAACCTCATATTCGGTTCCCTTGGATCGGAATCTGGGAGCACGAAGTCAACGAGGACGGACTGATTGTGCTCCCACCCGAAGATGTACGGTACAAGCCGGAGGATTTTCTACCCCTCGGCCAAGTGGACCTGCTCGGCATCCCTGTCGGAGTGCCGCACAACCCGACGGAGATTCTAAACACCTATTTCGGGTCTGATGACTGGATGGAAGTTTGTCAACTCCCATACCGGGACCATCGAAAAGGCGGCAAGCTCACAGGCTTTCCCGACGACAAATTCAACCTGCAGACCGTGTTGAACTACCTCGCCGCTGAGCAGCTTCCCTCCCTTCGTGAGGTAACCAAGAATGATATCGAATGATGTTGATCGGTGGAGGTACCCCAGGCTCGCAAAGCCGGAGTCGGACGGCCCCTTCTGCTATCACGTCCAAAGACGCATTTCCGGCTGGATTGCGGTTCGGCTTGCCCGCACCTTAACACCCAACGCGGCCACCGCTCTCGACCTGATCTTCGGCATAGCTGCCGCCATGCTAGTGCTGCTGGATCACTGGTTGTGGTGCGCGATGCTGATTCAGGTGTTCGGGATCTTTTCGTGCGTTGACGGAGAGATCGCCCGAATTCGCGGCCGCCCGTCCGGGATCGGAGACTTCTTGGATACGCTGACCGATCGCGTCACCGAGCTACTTCTGGTGGGGGCGATCGCATTCTCTCTGGGCGCACGAGTGGAGTCGGGGAGCGCGCTCATTGCGGGCTTCGCCCTTCTGGGAGGCGTCTTCGTGCTGACGACCAGCTCGGAAAAATTCCGTTCGGTCTGGGGGATGGGGTATCCCAAGCGTCGGCTCGAGCGCTTGTTTGGCCTGTTCTGTTCGGGAAGCGATAGTCGTCTGCTTATGTTGTCGATCGGGTTGGTCGTAAGCGAGGTCACCGGAGAAGGGATTTTTCTACTCTGGTTGATGTGGATGCTGGCTGCAGCGGCGTTCGTTAACTTCATCTTTCGAATCGTATTGGTTTACCGGCATTTCAGCACAGAAAATCCGACCGAATCATGAGTACCACTCAGCATATCGTGTCCGATGGAACAGATCTCGCCGAATTCATAAACGATCGTGGCCCACATTGCCTGATTGTTGCCCGACACGGCGAAACCGACTGGAATGCCGAGAGAAGATTGCAGGGCCAGCAGGACACGTCGCTCAACAGCCGGGGGCGCTGTCAGGCCCTGAAAGTAGCCAGACTTCTGAAGAACCTGCCACTCTTACAAGTTCATTCCAGTATTCTGCGGCGCTGTCGGGAAACGGCACATCCCATCGCCGAGGCCAACATCGGCCAACCCAATGTGGTCTCCAGCGACTTGCTGAAGGAAATCGCACTGGGCGTTCTCGAGGGTGAGCTGAAGGATCAGCAATCCACGGCCGCGTTGACTCGGCATTACCAGAATTTCTCCAGAGACGAGGTTCACTACCGTCTACCGGACGGCGAGACGTTGCACGACGCTGCCGTCCGTGTGCAGCGCTTCTTTGGCCAGAACGAGCACTTGACAGGTCCAGGCATTCAGCTGATTGTGGGACATAGGAATGTAAACAAGATGATCGTGAAGTACCTTCTTGAGTTGTCGTTTGAGGAGGGATTTCGTATCGAGCAGGAGCACCAGCGGCTCTACCTATATTTTAGAGCCTCTAACGAGCTGTGGTCCTGCTGGATGGGGGCTGCGACCGCCTGCCTTACCTTGGGGTACACGACCACAAAGAACGGCAGCTACGCATAATCACGAAAGAAGGAATTTGAGGATTACATGAAAACAGTCTATATCGCGATGAGTGCCGACCTAATCACTCCAGGGCATGTGAACATCGTCCAGGAGGCCAGGACGCTGGGAGAAGTGGTGATCGGTCTGCTGACCGACGACGCTATCGCCGGCTACCAGCGGCTGCCCTACATGGAATACGAGCAACGCAAGGTCGTTATGGAGAACATCGTCGGCGTCAAAGAAGTCGTGCCTCAGGAAACGCTCGACTACATACCGAACCTTAAGAAGATCAAACCCGACTACGTACTGCACCGCGATGACTGGAACACCGGTGTGCTCCGGGAAACCCGCCAGCGCGTCATCGATACGCTTAAGCAGTGGGGTGGGGAACTTATCGAGCCGCAGTATTTAACCGGTGTCACGTCTACATCACTCAACCGGGCTATTCGGGAAGTGGGAACCACGCCGCAGATGCGCATGGGTATGCTAAAGCGGATGCTGGAGGTCAGCCCGCTGATTCGCATTATCGAGGCGCATAGCGGTCTGACGGGGCTGATCGCCGAGACCGCTCGCGTCGAATGCGATAACGGGGTCCGGGAGTTTGACGGGATATGGATGAGCAGCCTCACCGATTCGGCCGTCAAGGCTAAGCCCGACATCGAGTACGTAGACATAACCTCGCGCATGAACACCGTCAGCGATATTCTCGAAACAACGACCAAACCCATCATCTACGACGGCGATACTGGCGGCTTTGCCGAGCATTTCGTATTCATGGTCCGCACGCTGGAGCGACTCGGTGTCTCGGCCGTCATCATCGAAGATAAGATAGGGCTGAAGAAGAACTCGCTCTTCGGTACCGACGTCGAACAAATACAGGATGACATCGAGCACTTCGCTCACAAGGTCACCTGCGGGAAGCATGCGCAAGTAACCGACGACTTTATGATCATCGCTCGCATCGAGAGCCTGATTCTTAAAGCCGGCATGGACGATGCGTTGGCCCGCGCACAGGCTTACATCGACGCCGGTGTTGACGGCATCATGATCCACAGCAAAGAGTCGACCGCCCACGAAGTGCTGGCGTTCTGCAAGGAATATGCGACGTTCGACGATCGCGTACCTCTGGTGACGGTGCCGTCAACCTATTCCAACACGACCGAGGATGAACTGGCTGAAGCAGGTGTTCGTATCGTGATCTACGCCAACCAACTCTTGCGCAGCGCGTACCCGGCCATGGTCGATGTCGCTAGGAGCATTCTTCGTAACGGCCGCGCCGCCGAAGCCGAGGACCGCTGCATGCCTATCAAAGACATCATCGGCCTGATTCCGGAAAGAGGGATGGAACCGTCACTGGCTCGAGGTCCCCGCCTCGCAGCGAAAGCGTCCACCAAGAGGGTGCAGGTCAACGACATAAGTACGCGTGATTCGTTGTAAGGATTTCATCGACTGGCTGGCGGCGCTCGGCGTGGATTTCTACACGGGCGTGCCGGATTCGCTGCTCAAGCCGTTTTGCTTTTACCTGGCCGACCATACCGGTGACAAACATGTTGTTGCGGCCAACGAAGGCGGCGCCGTGGCTCTGGCGTGTGGATACCATCTGGCCACGGGGAAAGTGCCACTTGTTTACTTGCAGAACTCCGGTCAGGGCAACACGATCAACCCGCTGCTTTCCCTGGCCGATCACGACGTCTACAGCATTCCGCTGCTGCTGCTGATTGGCTGGCGAGGCGAGCCCAGCACGAAAGACGAACCACAGCACGTCAAGCAGGGCAAGGTCACCGTCAGCTTGCTCGAAGCGATGGACATTCCCTGGCGTGTCCTGTCACCAGAGCCCGAAGCGGCTCGGCGTTGCGTGAATGAACTGCTGGCAATAGCGACGTCCGAAAGCCGACCGGTCGCCTTAACGATCCGCAAGGATACGTTCGAGCCTTACAAGTCGACAGCTCAGGCTGTGAGCGACTTCCAGCTAACTCGTGAGCAGGCCGTCGAAGTTGTCGTTGCCGCGTTGGGCACGACCGATGCGATCGTTTCCACGACGGGAAAATTATCGCGCGAACTTTACGAATACCGCGATCGCACTGGACAGGGCCACCAGCGGGAGTTCCTGACGGTCGGTTCAATGGGACACGCTTCGCAAATCGCCATGGGTATCGCCCTTGCCCAACCCGATCGAAGTGTGTATTGCCTGGACGGCGACGGAGCCATGTTGATGCACATGGGCGGCGCCGCGATCATCGGCGCGGCTGGTCTGGTGAACTTCAAGCATGTCATCTTCAACAATGGCGTGCACGATTCCGTTGGTGGCATGGCTACGGCGGGCCTACGAGTCTCATTCACGGAAATCGTCAAGGCGTGCGGTTACACTGAAGCGTCGCGCGTCGAGCAATACAACGATCTGGCTGGGAAGGTAGCCGAGCTTCGCTCCGCGCGGGGGCCGGCCCTCCTGGAGATCATGGTCCAGAAGGGCGCACGCACCGACCTAGGCAGACCAAAAACCTCACCGATCGAAAACAAAACGGCCTTCACAGAGTTCCTGTCCCACTGACGCAGAAAATGCATTGGGCTCCGACGTAATCAGTTGCACGGAAGCTCGATGCCCATCTCGCTGGACGTCTCCCGGACTGCAGTAAGCAGGTCAAGAATGTCAGACTCAAAAAGATGCCCGATATTCCCGATGCGGAAGCAATCGATATCCGACACTTTGCCAGGGTAGATCACAAATCCCTTGTCGTTCAACCGCTTGTAAAACTCGCCGAACTGGAAGAGCGGATCATTCGGATAGCAAAAAGCGGTGATGATCGTGCCCTGCAGTTCGGGCCGCAGGTACTCGGCAAACCCCATTTCGCGCATCCCGACAACAAGCACTTCGTAGTTAGCGCCGTAGCGAGCGACGCGACCCTCAACGCCGCCTTCCGCCTGCAATTCACAGAGCGCCTGCTCGAAAGCCAGGATCGCGTGCGTTGGCGGGGTGAATCGAAACTGGCCGTTCATTTCCAACCCCTGCCATTGCGCTAGCAGATCAAGACTCACCGAGCGGGCCCAACCCTCCGTAGCGTGGAGCGAATCGCGACGGCAGATTGCAAACGAAAAGCCCGGCACGCCCTCGATGCACTTGTTGGCAGACGAAACCAGGAAATCGATTTCGCACCTTTCAAAGTCAAACAGGACAGCGCCGAAAGCGCTCATCGAGTCGACGAAATACACCTTCTCATGCTGCTTGACCACGCGACCAATTTCTTCAATGGGATTGATGATGCCGGTCGTCGTCTCGCAGTGAACGACGGCGACGTTGGTGATCGCCTGGTCGTCGGTCAGTCTTCGGTCAACATCTGCGGGTACCGGTACCGTGTTCGCGTTGTATTCGAGGATTCCCGTGTCAATTTTAAGCACCTTGGCTATGTTGGCAATTCGATCACCATAGGCACCATTGACAATCACCAACAGCTTTCCGCCCGGGGGGACCGTCGAACCAATGACTGACTCAAGGCCGAAAGTTCCACTGCCTTGCATGAGCACGGCTTCGTACCCATTGTCCTTCGACACACCCGCAACAGCCAGCAGGTTTTCGCGAACGTGGTGGACTGCTTTGATGAAGGCGACGTCTCGCGATCCAAGATCTCGAAGCATTGCCTGCTTCACAGTTTGGCTGGTCGTAAGCGGACCAGGCGTAAACAACGTCTTATCGTTTTCGAAAGAAATTCGTATCGAGTTAGACATATTGAACGTTCAAATCAACTCGTGAGTTTTCCCAATTCCATAAGTCCGAAGCTGCCATTTTCCACCTTGCGTTACAAGTGCACGCCTGGAATTGCCAACTAAGACGCTCCAAGAAACCACCTCCAACGTGGCTCCAAAAAGCCGTTTCTGCGGAGTTGTCCTGCCCGACCTGATAAGATTTTACGACTTAAAACCCTTCCAATATCCTACCCGTCGCCCACGAGCGACCAGTCCAGTCCGCAACAGGCACGATGCCTTACCGGATGTTGCATGACGAACAGTCACTAACGCACGTGGCCATCACCGACCAACGTGTCGTCGATCGATCCCGCGGTAACACTACACGCTTTTCGACAGGTCTCCTAAAATTGCGTCATGGTGTTGGCGGCGCCCCCAGCGAGTAACGCTTTCTCGCCAAGAAAGTACTCCTTATGGTCATCCCCAATATTCGAACCAGCTAAATCCTGATGCTTAACGGATGCTAAGTCCCGTCGAATCTCTTGACGTTGAACACCTTTGACATAAGCGAGCATCCCCAGCTCACCGAAATAGCCTTCCGACAACATATCCACCCCGAGCGCTGTTTCGTGATACGTCGGTAAGGTAATGAGGTGATGGAAAATCCCAGCTTCGCGTGAGGCATCGCGTTGAAAATTTTGGATTAGACGATCCGCGTTCTGTGCGAGCTCAGTCTCGTCCATAGTCTCGTCCATCAAACCCCTCTCGAACACCGCGGGATCCGGATAAGCGGAAACATCTTTGCCCGCGCCTTTCCACTCTTCGTATACCTGTTCACGGAATTTCAAGGTCCAGTTAAAGGACGGGGAATTGTTGTAAACCAGTTTGGCTTCCGGACGAGTCTTGCGCACGGCTTCGACCATGGCACCGATCTGTTCGAGGTTGGGTCGCTCTGTTTCGATCCAAAGCAAGTCGGCCCCGTGTTCAAGCGCCGTGACACAATCGAGTATGACACGATCAAATCCGGTGTCCTCCTTAAACGCATAGAGGCCGTTATCCAACCGTTCTGGCTTGCACAACACCCCATTTTGGTAAATAGCCATGTCGCCTTCTTTGAGTTCGCCGAGATCGCTCACAGGCGACGCTTTTAGGAATTCGCAATATTTGTGACCGAGGTCGCCCGGTTCTTGCGAGACGGGTATCTTCTGCGTCAGTCCCGCGCCTAGCGAATCGGTACGTGCAACGATCACCCCGTTGTCGACGCCAAGCTCAAGAAACGCATAGCGAATCGCATGCAACTTAGACACGAAGTCTTCATGCGGAACCGTGACCTTGCCCGCTTGATGCCCGCACTGTTTGGCATCAGACACCTGATTTTCAATCTGGATCGCGCAGGCTCCCGCTTCAATCATTTTCTTCGCTAGAAGATAGGTGGCCTCTTCATTCCCAAATCCCGCATCGATGTCCGCAATCATAGGCACGATGTGGGTTTCATAATTATCGATTTTGGAGATAGGTTCCGATACGTCGTGGCCCGCCGAACGCGCTTCATCGAGCGTCGCAAACACGTGTTGAAGTTCGCGTGCATCGGCTTGGGTAAGAAACGTATAAATCTCTTCGATCAAGTCCGGAACCGAGGTCTTTTCATGCATGCTCTGATCCGGAAGCGGTCCAAATTGCGAACGCAGGCCAGCAACCATCCATCCGCTCAAGTAGATATACCTCTTGTTTAGCGAGCCCTGATGTTTTTTCACCGACATCATGGTCTGTTGTGCGACGAAACCATGCCAGGCACCTAGCGATTGTGTGTAATTGCCAGGGTCGGCGTCGTAATCTGCCATATCGCGACGCATGATGTCCGCGGTGTAACGAGCAATATCCAATCCCGTGCGAAAACGGTTTTGGTGGCGCATACGAACAACGTATTCCGGTTTGATCGCCCCCCATTCCTGTCCGCGTCCTAACAACCCGCGACGTACTTCATCAATCTCTTCCATATACCCCATGGATCGTCCCTCTGAACCTCGAAAGGAGCGCAACTTTATACTATATATTATGGAACGTATGGATAGTTATATATTCTAATATGGAATATATACTTAAGACATCCAATCCCGCCTACTTGGCGGACTAAAATCAGCTTCGAACAAGCGAGGCGCGGGTTCTTTTTCGCCTCGTTAACGGCTCCGAATCAGAGATATATCGCTTTCCCAGACGACTTACACCTTAACTTCTTTACCACCACGTTCTGCGGAACGGTATAGAGCATCGAGCATGCGCTGCACCGCGAGACCGTCCTCGGCCGGCGCGAGCGTCGGCGTTTGATATAGGCAATGGTCAACAAAATTGTTCATTTTGCGCGAAAACATTCCCTGGAAGGACTCCTCGGCCAACCAACCGGGCGACGTGTTTACCATGTGTCCAGCCTGGTCTCGAAAAATTCTTGGCGGATCCCAGGTTGCCCCCCCCTTCTCGCCCATGATTTGAAAGTCCCAATCGTCCTTTTCGATGTGTGCAGCAAAGGCCGCTTCGACATGGACGACCGCACCGTCGTCAAATCGCACCCTACCGACCGCAAGATCTTCGACCGTGTACGTTTTGTGGTCCCAGCCCTTCCAAGCCGATTCAACACGGTTCGATGGTTTATTTCCGATATAAGTGAACATGTCCGCTGAAGCAGTGACAGGCACCGGCGAACCCATCGTGTAGTGCGCCATTTCAAGGACATGCACGCCAATGTCGATGAGTGGCCCGCCACCTTGGAGCTCTTTTTGACCGAATACTCCCCAATTCGGAATCCCCCTTCGGCGCAAAGCTTTGACGCGCGTGTAGAGTATCTTCCCGAATTGACCATCATCCGCGGCCGCTCGGAGGAACTGAGTTCTAGGATTGAATCGATATTGAAATCCTATGACTAATTTCCGCCCCAAATCACGAGAGGCGGCCAGCATTCGTTCACCCGCCTTGGCCGAGTGGGCAAGCGGTTTTTCACAGAGAACGTCACAACCAGCTTTCATTGCATCTATCGAGGCCCGTTCGTGGAGTCGATTAGGCGTGCAAACCGACACCGCATCCAAAGCTTCGACTCCCAGCATTTCCTTCCAGTCAGAATAAGCGTGCGGAATGTCAAACCGATCCTGATATCCGCGCATACTCGTCTCGGAAATATCGGCCATCGCGACCAGTTCGACGTCTTCGCGCCGACTGAGGTCTCGCAGATGCGTTCCCGCAATTGCCCCGGCTCCAATAAACCCATAGCGCAATTTCTTGTTCTTACGATTGGCCAACTTCCATACCTCTTCCCTAGGAAAGCTGTGAAGCTTATCACCGTGGATTCGTCGCCAAAGAAAGTCTTACGTATGCAGACCAGCGTATGGCCTGAATCGACCGAGAACCCTATAGTGCGCGATTAATCAACCATTAACGCGTGGGCGTATCAGCACTACGTACGCGAATCCTATGGACGACGAACGTGACTAGCTACTTCATCAGACGATTGCTTCTCGTAATCCCAACATTCTTAGGCATAACCGTGCTGGTGTTTGCGGTCACCCGAGTCGTCCCGGGAGGGCCGATCGAGCGGGCCATGAACGAAGCGCTTTTGGCCCAAACAGATAGCGCAGTAATGATCGATATGAATAGCGTTGCCGGGGCAGCATTGTCCGAGGATCAACTTGCCGAATTGCGCGCGTACTACGGTTTCGATAAGCCCTGGCACGAGAGTTACGTCATTTGGCTGGGACGGGTAATGCAACTAGACCTTGGAATGTCGACACGCTACACCGAGCCCGTCTGGGACATCATAAAAAACCGCTTTCCAATCTCGATTTTCTACGGAATCATGACCCTCATTCTTACCTACGCTGTATGCATCCCGTTAGGCATCGCAAAAGCGCTTCGCCACAACAGCGTTTTCGACAACGCAACTTCAGCGGTCGTCTTTTTCGGGTACGCACTCCCCGGTTACGTTGTTGCCATCGGATTGTTAACCGCGCTCGCTTCTGCTTGGGAATGGTTTCCACTGGGCGGGTTTGTAAGCGATAACTTCGACCAACTCTCGACCGCCGACCAGGCCATCGACATTCTCTATCACGCAACATTACCGTTGATTGCCTACCTAGCCGGTAGTTTTGCCGTGATGACTTTCATGGTGAAAAACTCACTGATGGACAATCTATCGTCCGACTACGTCCGCACGGCGATCGCGAAAGGCATGTCCTTCAAACGCGCGGTGTTTCGCCACGCACTCCGCAATAGCCTTATCCCGGTCGCCACCTCTTTTGGACAACTGATCTCTGTCATCATCAGCGGTTCGTTTCTGATCGAAAAGATCTTCAATATCGACGGGTTCGGTCTACTCGGATTTGAATCGCTCGTCGAAAGGGATTATCCGGTCGTCATGGGTATTTTGGTGATCTCATCCCTACTGTTCCTCGTCGGTAACATTCTTTCGGACATCTGCGTCGCAATCGTCGATCCCCGCGTGAAATTCGGCGAGAACGGTTCTTGAAATTGAGACCACAACTAAACCCGCTCACGCAGCGGCAGCTAGCCCGATTTCGTAGTCTAAAACGGGGGTATTGGTCCGCAGTGATCTTGTTGATCACCATCGTGTTGAGTATTGGCGCGGAACTCTTGGTCAACAGCCGCGCACTAATCGTTAGTTACGAGGGCAATTGGTTCTTTCCGACGTACGACAAATACCTCCCAGGTAGCACGTTTGGCCTTGGCTACGAATACGAAACAAATTTTCGCGAACTTAAAGTTTTTTTCGAACGGCAACCAAGTAACTCGAATTGGGTGATCATGCCGCTCGTGCCCTACAACGCCTTTGAGGTCGACTTACCTGCCGGCAGATACCCACCCAATGCCCCGTCACTTTCAGAAAAGCACTATCTTGGAACAGACACTACCGGCCGAGATGTGCTTGCACGACTCGTCTATGGGTTCCGAATCGCGATTTCATTTTCTTTGATTCTGTTAATTTGTAACTACACGATTGGGGTGGCACTTGGCTGCGCTATGGGATTTTGGGGAGGTGCCTTTGACCTCTTCTTTCAGCGGATTATCGAAGTTTGGTCCAACGTGCCCTTTCTCTACGTCATCATGATCATTGCTTCGGTCATCATCCCGAACTTCTGGACACTGATGATCGTTATGGTGATCTTTGGGTGGATGTCCATGACGTGGTACATGCGCACAAGCACATACAAAGAAAAGACTCGAGCTTACGTGCTTGCAGCGCGCGCACTCGGAGCGAGCAACGCTCGCGTGATATTCAGTCACATCCTTCCGAACTCGATCTCGATCATCGTCACGTTCGTGCCGTTCGCGATCGCCGGGGGCATCACCTCCCTCACCGCTCTCGACTACCTCGGTTTCGGTCTCCCGCCACCAACCCCCAGCTGGGGCGAATTGCTTTCGCAAGGTACAAGCCAATTAGAGTCTCCTTGGCTAGTGACGTCAGTCGTTGGTGCGATGGTGGCAATTCTTCTAATGGTGACTTACGTTGGAGAAGCGGTTCGCGAAGCTTTTGATCCAAAAAAATTCGCCTATTACGAGTAATGAAACCATGCATCTGCGTATGAACCCCATGGCCAGAGCCTTGATCGCTCTTCTCAGCGCGCTCGCGTTAATCGGTTGCGGGACCAACGATAAAGATGACCCACGAGCTGAAACGCGACGTGATGTCGCGCAAGAAATTATTTCGTACCCAGTCGGCGGCGTTTTACCCAACGGACTCGCTTGGGAAACCAATAACGAGGATCCCATTTTTGCCTCTGCCGACGCCAAGCCCGGGGGGGCTTTTCGTACCTATGTCCTCGCGTTCCCGCTCACGATCCGTCGAGTAGGACCCGACTCCAACGGCTCATTCGCGGGGTACACCCGTGCTGGATTTCTATCCCTCGTGAGTCTTCACCCCAATACAAGAAATTTCATCCCGACGTTAGCGACACATTGGGCTTTCGACGACGATGGAAAAACCGTTTATTACCGATTGCATCCAAACGCCAAGTGGTCCGACGGAACACCTATTACAGCCGACGATTACCTCTACACCCTCGACTTCATGCGTTCGAAACACATCGTCGCTCCCTGGTACAACAACCATTACACAAACCAGATCGTCAATGTTGTGAAGTACGACGACTACACCATTTCCATCGAGGGCGGATCGGCAAAACCCCAAGACGAGATCCTCTTCGAGTACAGCATGGGACCCGTCCCCAAACACTTTCATGTTCTTGACCAAAATTGGGTCCGGGAAAACAACTGGAAGGTCGAACCCAACAATGGCCCATACCAGATCTCAAAAATAGAAAAGGGCAAGTACATCGAGTTCACGCGAAAGCATGACTGGTGGGGAAACGATCTCAAGTACTACAGGCACCGCTTTAATCCCGACCGGATACGCGTCCGGGTCATTCGGGATGTGAACATCGCATTACAACATTTCTTTAAAGGCGAGCTCGATACCTTCGGTGGTGTACTGCCGGAATTTTGGCACGATAAATTCAAAGGCAAAGATTTCGACAACGGCTACATACACAAGATCTGGTTTTACACCGACAATCCGCAACCGGCCTCGGGCATGTGGTTGAACCAATCCAACTCCATCCTTTCCGATCGGAAAGTACGCTACGGGCTCGCACACGCCATGAACATCGACAAGGTGATCACTACGGTGCTCCGCGGCGACTATCGAAGGCAGCATACACATCACGAGGGTTATGGCGATTATTCCAACACTTCGATTCGTGCGCGCGCATTCGATTTGACTACAGCGAACACACTACTGGACGAGGCCGGATGGACGGAAAGAAACGACCTCGGAATTCGTACCAAGGGCCGGCAGACGTTGTCCTTACGTGTCACCTACGGTCAATCGCATCACACACCACGTCTCGTGATTCTCCGGGAAGAAGCTAAAAAGGCCGGGATTGATTTGACACTGCAATTGCTCGATTCCGCCGTATCTTTCAAACAGATGTTGGAAAAGAAACATCAGATTGCCTGGATGGGGTGGTCCGGTGGAGGTCTGTCACCACGTTATCGACAGTTTTATCACTCCGACAATGCGAACAAACCGCAGAACAACAACCTCACCAACAACGCCGTACCCCAAATGGATACGCTGATTGACAAGTACCGTACAGCAACTGAAAAGACGGATCGCGTCGAGTTAGCCCATCAGATTGAACAGATGCTGCATGACACCGGCGCCGTGATTTTCACCTTTAAGGTTCCGTATACACGAGACGCGTACTGGCGTTGGATGAAGCTTCCCGAATTTAGAGGTACACGCGTTGGAGACTTGTTCAATCCGATGGGTGGCCAGTTTTGGATCGACGAACTGGAGCGACAAAGCGTTCTTGACGATGCCGCGCCACAGACCGCCCCCGTGTCGATACTCGACACAACATACTTTTCGGAGTGAACCGTGGCTGCATTGCTTGAAGTACGCGATCTTAGGGCAGGGTTCGATACCGACGCCGGCTACATCGAAGTACTCGACGGCGTCAGCTTTGAGCTGGCTTCTGGAGAGACGTTGGGGCTGGTAGGCGAGTCGGGATGCGGAAAAAGCGTCAGCGCCCTCTCTATCATGAACCTCTTGCCGCAGCCTGCCGGAAAAATTACAGCGGGATCCATTGGATTTCAAAACCGTGACCTCATCGCGCTACCTAGAGAAGAAATGCACGACGTGCGCGGAAACCGTATCTCGATGATTTTCCAGGAGCCAATGACCGCGCTAAACCCTGTCCATCGAGTCGGCAATCAAATCATAGAGGCGGTAAAGCTACACGAGCCTGGCTTAACGACCGCTATCGCACGACGACGTGCCCTTGAGATGCTCGAACGAGTCGGGATTTCCGCACCGGATCAGCGTCTAAAAGAATATCCGCATCAGTTATCAGGCGGCATGCGGCAACGCGTCATGATTGCCATGGCGCTTACCATGCAGCCCGACCTCCTCATAGCTGACGAGCCCACCACGGCGCTAGATGTCACGATCCAAGCCCAGATTCTCGATCTGTTGCGAGAGATGCAGCGAGAATCCGGGATGGCTATTCTTTTTATCACCCACGACCTTGGCGTGATAGCCGAGCTATGTGATCGGGTAACCGTCATGTACGCCGGCTGTGTCGTCGAGCAAGCGAGTGTTACCCAACTGTTCTCGACACCCCGCCATCCCTATACGCAGGGACTATTGCGATCGATCCCTCGATTGGACGCCACCCCGAAACAGCCCCTGACGACCATACCCGGGGTAGTGCCAGCGTTGATTGATATGCCCGAGGGCTGCCGATTTCGAAACCGCTGTCTCAATGCCGAAGACGACTGCGAGCTCCGATCCCCTGATCTCATTCACGGGGCGGGACGCCAGATCGCGTGTCACCATCCGGTCGCGGAAGTGCTGGCATGAAGGAGTCGTTGCTACAAGTCCGAGGGCTGAAGAAATACTTTCCTGTCCGAGGTGGTGTGTTCCTGCGCCGTATCGGAAACGTACAAGCCGTCGAAGATGTTTCTTTTAGCGTTGAAAGGGGTAAGACCCTCGGACTCGTCGGCGAATCTGGGTGCGGCAAGAGCACAGTCGGGCAGACCATCCTGAAATTGCACAACCCGACCGCGGGCGAAATTTTCTACGAGGGTCGGGATATCGCAGCCATGAATCGAGCAGAGCTCAAAGCCTTCCGCCGAAACGTGCAAATCATTTTTCAAGATCCTTTCGAATCGCTGAATGCACGACACACGGTGAGCCGAATCCTTGAAGAACCATTCGTGATCCACGAAATAGGAACGGCCGCAGAACGTCGAAGTTGGGCTGGTGATTTACTTAATCGAGTCGGCTTGCAAGCCGATGCGCTGGACCGCTTCCCACATGAATTTTCAGGCGGTCAACGCCAACGAATAGGCATCGCGAGAGCGATTGCATTAAAACCAAAGCTTGTCGTTTGCGATGAAGCGGTATCAGCGCTCGACGTTTCGATTCAGTCCCAAGTGATTAATCTATTAATGGATCTACAACGGGAAATGAACCTAGCGTTGATCTTCATTGCCCACGATCTCGCCGTTGTCAAACACGTATCCGACGATATCGCCGTCATGTATTTAGGAAAGATCGTGGAACAAGCCGACGCCCAAGAAATTTACGCGTTTCCACGACACCCTTACACCAAGGCCTTACTTTCGGCGATTCCCATACCTGACCCCAGTCGACGCGGCGAAAGAATCATCTTGTCCGGAGACGTCCCTTCGCCGATTCATCCGCCGAATGGATGTCGTTTTCACACACGATGTCCACATGCAGAAGATCAATGTCGAACCGTGGAGCCAACCGAAGAACTCGTCAATGAAGGCCATCGTGTTACCTGTCATTTTTGGAACGAACTCGCTAAACGCAATTCCGTGGGCTAGTCAAATAAAGCAATTTTGCTTATCACCTTAGCTTAATCGAATGGGTGGTTCGGCCCTCAATCATTATGCTGCTAGCACCATAAGACGGCGCCCTGAATAACGGTCGAGCATTGTTGCCAAAACCGTATTGCTCTTTTGGTATACCAAAAAAACCTTCGTCTACCGCGCCATTTCCATTGGTGTCATGGAAAATGGCGATCGCAACAATTCCATCAGGAACGGTTATAACAAGCTGCGCCACTTGATCTATCGTGCTTTCACGGGTCACGGAATGGATACCAGCTTTCTCGACCGGCGTACGAGTATTCACCATGTCGTCAACGAAAGTCCTAGCGTCCTGATAGAGAGTGACAAAAAGCATACCCGGTCGCCGGATATTCGTAACGGTGAGAACTAAATCACCGGCAAAGATTTCCGTTCCGAACAAGACCGCACTTATGCCCCATGCGAGTACAACTTTGTCGAACCGAAACCACACTTCAGTTAGTGCTTCAGGTCCAGGAAAACGCAGGTGCTACTTACAGCGCGATTGCGGGCGAGCGAAAAAATGCTTTTTTCACCGCATGGCCGAAAGCCGAGTTTCCGTAATACACGCCCAGACGCGAGATTGTCCTTCTGATAAGACGCCTCCAATCGCGCACATCCAAGCGTGGTTTCAGCGTACCCGATCAAACCCGCCGCAGCTTCCGTCGCATAACCACATCCCCAATGTTCTCGGGCGATCCAATAACCGAGCTCTAAGACAGCCGCGGTTTCACCTGTCAGGCCCGCGCCACCGATCACCGTACCGTCCAGATCTACAGTAAAGTTACTTTCGCAATCAGACGATGCCTTCGCCCTCACCTTTTTGATGAACTCGTTAGCATCAGCCAGTCGGTATGGGTGCGGGACTCGGGCAAGCCACTTCGCCACGTCCCAATCGCCGAGCAGCCTTGTCAGCTCGCCAGCGTCCTTTGCGTTCGGCGTGCGTAATCTCAGGCGTTGCGTTTGAACTTCTCGCGACATAGGTTCGAATCCATTCTTGTTCGGTGCCGTTACGATAATATATTAATTCTAATACTAGATATATTCTATATATCATTGTTTTTAATAGATTATTAAAACACTTCGATCCCGCTGGACCTTTACGCGAAACAAGTCCCGCATTAAAGTCAGTTAGGTCGTTGACACCAAGCGTCTTGTCACCGTAATCATCCTGATCTAAACAAATCACGGGCACGCCAAAGCGCAATCGCCGGGGCCAGAAAAATAATCCCTGCCGGCAACCCCGCCACCAAACCGCCACCACGTTCGTCAACAAGGTTCCATACGACCATCGAAAAACTCACTTGGATCACGTACACCGATGCCCATGGCCACATCCAATGACGCATCTTGAAAAACCCCCATGCCATCGCGGCGTACACAAACCAATGAAGGGGCGCCAGCAACTTAGCCCACTCTTGATGAAACGTAATCCCAAACCAAACCTCTTCGTCGTCCGCCATTGGCTTCCAAAAAATATCGAACGGCATGTAGACGAACGTCATGTAGATGCAAAAGATGTACATTGCCGTCATCCACCAAGGACGTCGCAAGAGATCTCGACGGATAGGTTCAATAAGTTGCATAGGCTCTTCTCTTTTCTCAGCAATATCTGTTATTACAGAGTTAACGTATGAAACGCTAAAGGTTAGGCATGTTAACGGTTTTGATCCGCATACTTGTTGCCCTTCCCACGGTTTTGTTTTTTTACCAAGGCGTGAACTGGCTGTTCCAACCTGAAGAGGCCGCGGCCGGTCTCGGCATGTCACTGTTGTCAGGCATTGGCGCCAGCACTCAAATCGGTGATCTAGGAAGCTTTTTCTTGGTGAACAGTGGCTTGATGGCCATGGGCCAATTTCGAGGTCGGAGTCAATTGCTGTACATTCCCGCTGCGTTTATCGGAGTGGCCGGGATCTTTCGCGCGTTGTCGGCGGTCATGGGGAATGCAGATTTTGCCGCTCAAATGATCGGATTCGAAGCCATTTTGACGGTCATCCTAGTTGTGGCCGCACGGCACCTCGCGAGTCACTAAAAATAGGGGATTACCATGGGAACGACTATTGCGAATATTTTTCGCTACCCAGTTAAAAGCATGGGTGGTCATCAGCTGGATGAAGCACTACTTTCGATTAATGGCATTCCCGGTGATCGGTCATGGGCGTTAAAAGATGAAGAGCTCGCCAGCATCAAGGGCGGTAAACGTCACCCTTCGTTGATGGGCATGTCAGCAGAATTCGAACAGGAGCCCGATGAGTCAAACGTCTCTCCACACGCTCAAATTCGGCTCCCCGATGGATCGATCATTTGCACCCGCGATGAAGACGCAGAAGAAAAGCTAAGCCAAGCACTCGGTACCAAGGTCACCCTTTGGCCCATCCTTCCTAAAGAACAGCTTGACCATTACCGTCGATCCGCGCCTGATCCAAATGTCGACGCGCAACTAAACCTTCGCGAGATATTTGCTAGAACGCCGGACGAACCTCTACCTGACCTGCGTGGATTTCCGCGGGAGCTTTTCGAATACGAATCGCCACCGGGTACTTACTTCGACGCTTTTCCATTACTCCTCATTTCGAAGGCGTCACTGCAAAGTTTGGAGGACCACTCCGATCAATCGAAATTCGATGTCCGGCGATTTCGTCCGAACGTCCTGCTTGAAACGGATGAAGCCGGTTACCCCGAGGAAGAATGGGCTGGGAAAAGCGGACGTATCGGAACTGCAAAATTGAAGTTCGAAATGGCGTGTCCACGATGCATTATGACGACACACGGTTTTGACGATCTACCCAAAGATCCGCGAGTGATGAGAACGTTGGTACAGGCCAATAATGGCAATCTCGGCATCTACGCCTCGGTCGTCGAGGCCGGGACGATCGCCGTGGGGGACTCGCTGATCCTCGAATAACCGAAGCAAACGGTTCGTTCACGCGTCGAAGCCAAATCGCGAGGGCGACCGTCATGCGTCACAAGCTCCAAGATCGTTTCCTTGATTTATTGAAGTTTCCGTTGTCTTAATTGCCAGGAATCCCGATGGAAAACTTCGACGAAAAAATGGTTCTAGTAACCGATTCGACACGCCACATCGGCGGGGCAATCGAAATATCTTGCCCCGAATCTTTTGAGTCTCGTCACCGAAATTGGCAGACTCAAGGATTCGTAGTCCGAGAAGCAAACATTGCATGACCTCCACTAGCGGCACATCTTCAAACGAAAGTTCAAACATGGATCAAACGCCAAACGTCGATGTCGTCGTCGTTGGAGCCGGTTTCGCTGGGATGTACATGATTCATCGACTCCGCGAACTCGGTCTAACCATTAGGGCTTTCGAAGCCGGTAGCAACGTCGGCGGAACTTGGTATTGGAATCGCTACCCCGGAGCCCGCTGCGACGTTCCGAGCATTGAATACTCGTTCTCGTTCGATAAGGAGCTCGAACAAGAGTGGAACTGGTCCGAAGTGATGGCGTCACAAGAAGAGATTCTCGTATACGCCAACCACATCGCAGATCGCTACGACATCCGGCGAGACATTACGTTCGATACGCGGGTCACAAAGATGGAGTTTGATGACGCCAGCGCTCGGTGGCTGGTGGAAACAGACGGTGGAGAACGTTTGGACGCACACTATTGTGTAATGGCAACGGGGTGCCTCTCTATGCCCAATAAACCTCCGATTGCTGGTGACAGCAAGTTTCAGGGCCAGGTTTATCACACCGGTACGTGGCCCGAAGAAGGCGTCGACTTTATCGGCAAAAAAGTAGGCATCATCGGGACTGGATCGTCCGGCGTCCAGGCAATCCCCGTGATCGCCGAGACGGCCGCACAACTCGTCGTCTTTCAACGAACACCCGTTTACACCTTGCCGGCCTTTAACCGTCCGCTGTCGGAGAAGTACCGAAAGGAAGTCAAAGCCAGCTACGCCGACATTCGGAAGATGCAACGTGAGTCGCCCGTTGGGATATCCAGTTTCGGGGCGAGAGCCGTCGGACAACTACCCGTTCCTAAAAAAATAATGGATTTAACCCCGGAGGAACGCCAAGCCGAACTGGCCCGAACCGGTTTTTCGGGTCTACGAACCTACGCGGATGTTTTAACCGATCTATCGGCCAACGAAGTCGCATGTGATCTTTATCGAGAGAAAATCGAAGAGATTATCGACGATCCCGAAACCGCAGAGGCGCTAAAACCACACGGCTATCCTATTGGCTGTAAGCGTCAGGTTTTCGATTCGAACTATTACGCCGCTTTTAATCAAGAGAACGTAACTCTGGTTGACCTACGCAAAGGCGGCATTAATCGGATCACCGCCACCGGTATCCAGACCGATCATGAGTCGTTCGACATCGACATACTCGTTTATGCAACCGGTTTCGATGCAATGACGGGCGCACTAAAGCGCATTGATATCCGTGGCCGAGACGGCCAACGCCTTATCGATAAATGGGTGGACGGACCGCGAGCGTACCTGGGGCTTCAAATGGCAGGGTTTCCCAACCTATTTACCATCACCGGCCCGGGGAGTCCGTCGGTACTAAGCAACATGCTGGTCGCCATCGAGCAGCATGTCGACTGGATCCGGGACTGCCTAGAGCATCTGGGAAATAACCAAGTTGACACGATCGAACCGACGCTTGACGCCGAAAGCGAATGGGTTGCTCATGTCAACGACGTCGGCCAAGGCACGATGTTTACGGCGCCGACCTGCAATTCTTGGTACCTCGGAGCAAACATTCTCGGAAAACCGCGCGTATTCATGCCGTACGTTGGCGGAATTCATCGTTACCGCGCAAGGTGCGAAGCGGTAGTGGCAAATGACTACGAGGGATTCAGGCTCGAATAAAGCTACGTCGCGACTGGGATTAATCAGCACTCAAACAGATCCCCTAGAACGAACGGTGATCTCTCCATTCAACGGGCTTCCGAGCGAAAATAGCTAACGAACAGACTCCCAAATATCATCAACGCGTTCCACCCGAACGCGATCTAGCTTGGCGGTACCACTGCGTACGTTGAAAACCAAAGGGGCAACGTACGCGTCCGGTAAATAACAGAAATTCGCGCTCACCTGACCACCACCTAAAAACAATTCGACTGACGTCCGGTCAATGAGCAAACGTACCGACAAATGGCCCTTGCCCACCATCGGAACCTGGCTGTCCCGAAA
The DNA here is from genome assembly GCA_002313255.1 of Gammaproteobacteria bacterium UBA1119. Classification (GTDB taxonomy): domain Bacteria; phylum Pseudomonadota; class Gammaproteobacteria; order Pseudomonadales; family Azotimanducaceae; genus UBA11889. Next base: position 24,437 of record DCBA01000008.1, read on the forward strand.
GTTGACGACGCGTCGTTCAAAATCGAACGTTAAGGGTATGCCGCGAATCTTCAACACTACTTCGCAACCATCGTCCGCCGAGATATCAAAAGCGATGTCAAACAGATCACCTGAAACGGGCATAGGCCAAGGCTTTGACCCGTCGAACTCGACTGATACGGGAACGTCCAGCGATTCTGTGATTGACTCAATCTCTTCGACCGGCCACCGGCACAGTGTCCAAATGCCATTATTTCCTCGCAACGAGAGTTCCACTGGAAAACTCATTTGTTGATTGAACGGCATTTCTGGATACCGTCCTCCAGACATCCAGGAAATCTGAATGCGTCGCCCGCTCGGCGCATTGCTCCACGTTTGGGCAGCGTATCCATTGGTTCCATGTTCACAGATTTGAACTTCCGAACGCGGCGAAAACAAAGCGCCGTCAAAATCGCCAATCAAATAGTTCCCGCTCCCACCCCAAAATACCCAGCGTTCGATCCCCGTCTCGTCTAGCAACGGGAAAAAATCGGGACACTCGCTGTCGTGTTCTAGGGTGATGTTCTGTATCCGCGCCCACTGTTTAGCGTCGGTAGAGCGTAGTAAACAAAACCGATCGTCGGCCAGGTAAAGTGCCATGATCCAGCACCGAGTCGGCGCGTGCCAGACTACTTTTGGATCTCGATTATGCGCGTCAATCCAAGGAACAATCGGGTTTTCGTCGAACTTCAGCCAGGTGTCACCACTATCGGTACTGTACGCAAGACATTGGGTGTAATGTTTCGGAGGCTCAACGTGATTACCCGCCGCCGTGTAGAACGCGAGTAAGGTGTCTTCACCCAACCCCGAAGTATCGAACCTGTCGACCACGGCCGATCCCGAAAACATCGTCCCGTGTTCGTCCGGATACAGCGCGTGCTCCATTTGAACCCAATGCACGAGGTCATCGCTCACCGCATGTCCCCACGTCATGTTCCCCCAGACGGTCGCCTCGGGGTTGTGTTGAAAAAAAAGGTGCCAGCGCCCCGAATGGTAGATCAAACCATTGGGATCGTTATGCCAATTTTGACGAGCGGAAAAATGGAATCGGGGCCGGTGAACTTCGTCGTACACAGTCGTCCTTGAGCTCTATCGATGAATTGCGATTGTATCGATTAGCGAACGTGCAATGTTTGCGATGGTCTTGCACTAGCATTCAGACCATGCGGAAATGCACCCATTCGGAACGGACGAGAATAACCAATGAAACTCTACGACAGCACGATGGCACCAAACCCCCGACGCGTTCGCGTCTTCATGGCAGAGAAAGGCGTTGAATGCGAAAACATTCAGGTCGACATCATCAAGGGAGAGAATCTCGGCGAATCGTTCCTCTCAATCAATCCCCGTGGTCTTTTGCCCACGCTTGTTCTGGACGACGGTACCGTAATCGACGAAACCGTTGCGATCTGTCGCTACATCGAGGAAACGCACCCAGAACCACCACTCTTAGGTAGCGATGCCATCAGCAAAGCGCATGTAGAAGCCCGACAAAGGCACATGGAATTCGATGGCCTGCTTGCCGCTGCGGACGCATTCAGAAATTCTTTCCCCGGTTTCTCATCGCGTGGATTAGCCGGCAATGCTGGCTCGGTCGACGCGATTCCAGCCCTCGCGGAACGCGGAAAGAACGCGATGCTTCGTTTTTACGAATCGCTTGATACAGCGCTCAACGGCTCCGCATTCATCGCCGGCGAAACATTCAGCATCGCCGACATCACGGCGTTATGTACGATCGATTTTGCGGCTGGAGCTGCTCGTGTTCCGATTCCTGATCATTGCTCTAACGTGCAACGGTGGCATGCCGAGGTCTCTGCTCGACCGAGTGCCAAAGCCTGAACGGAATGTTTGGGTAGCAACTCGTCCGTAATCGTCTAATTTGAATTGTCGATCGTCGTGCACAATCCACGAGACGGCACGTGTTCGAAGGAAAAGATGGCCGCTCAATCGCTCGCATGTGACTATAGCGCCAGCAATAAATGGCACGCCTAAGTTGCTTCGTGAGACGGAATCATCCAACCAATCTAGCTCTATAAAACGATCGAGAATAGCCATCGTTCGGGTGTCAGCGTATCCATATTGGAGACGTCCAGGCCCGCTCTTGTATCGTCGCTGGATACCCAGCGCGGGGCGCGACCCCCGCCCGAATAGCGTCCCACGTCGACCAACGGCAGGTCGGATTTTGAACTACTCGGGCATAATAAAAGGCTGGATTGGCGTAATCGTAATCTGGATCCTTCCAAATCGCTGAAAGCTGCGCTGCGCCATGATTCTGGCTCATAGTACAGGTCACTACATCGACGGTAGCTCCGTTGTCAGAGCATCGATTTGTATCCAGATCGATCTCGCCACCGTCTGAGCAGGCAACGTCATACACCCGCTCACGCTTTGACCCGTTTTCAAGCCAGCCTTTGACAATTTGTAGTCGTTGAAGCGGCGCTGCGTTCCAATCCCGAACAGCAACAACCAATAAGTCGGGAGCCGTTCGTCGGCGCCTCAATACACCTCCCTGCGGGATGCCTCTCGCATACGCAACTCGCGCGTAGTCGGCGCGCGTAATTAGGTCATGTGGGAAGTCATGACCTGCAAACATGCGAATACGAATTCGAGGGCCACTTGTTGCGAACGTTTCCTTCCGAGTGAACGCCGTAAAAATGGCTTCACGAGTATTCTCGTCCGCCCACACGCCGGTCAGGCCCGACGCCCCATAATGCGTACGGTAGACCTGTCGGTATGCAGGGACCGTACCTTCTACTCGAACCGGAACCGACCCCCTCCGTTCGGGAACTGCGTCAAGCATCCCGACCTTGCCAGCGTACGTCCTCTCGTCAAAACGCGAACCCCCATTGTGCGTATCGGAAGCACCCACCATGCCAAACCGATAAGGATTAACACCGGTTCTACGCTCTATCTGGAGACCAGTCAGGTATGCGTCTCGGACATAACTACCTCGAGGTCGACTCTTTAACCAGGAAGCAACACGATAAGGAAAAATTTCGAAGTCCGCCCACTCGTCATTCGGAGATAAAAACGGATGAGTCTCCGATGTCCCCTTTACCTGGGTGACTTCAACAAGTGGCTCGTTACGAATGCGTAACGACGCGTACTCCGTGTCAATAGGCGATCCATCCCATTTGACGTCCTGGAACATCCATCCATCGGAACCGTTCGAATTGTGCGGAATCGATAACAACCGCACACCCTGCCCGCGTTGTTCGTCCATCCAGCGCCATAAATCCTCTGGATTAAAAGATTCGAGTCGCCCGAATATGTCGAGCGGCACCTGCTCCGAACCAAATATGACGTTTCGATGGAGATTTCCGGCATCTCGAAAAGATGTGTATTCGTAACCGATGAACGTCGTAAATTCTCCAGGTTCGTAGTGGCGCTGCGCCGCGTCCACCACGTGCCGCCATGCGTCCCGTAGCTCGCGTTGGGTTACGTTTTCTGCCACGAAGGAACCCGCATCCGGATGGGATCTGCCTCGTTCGACTACGGTTGATTCATCCAGAATGCCCAGTTGGGTTGCTGTCCTATAGAGGGGGTGGTTTGGATTACTCAACGTCGTCAAGCCCCCCAGGTATTCGGCGTGATCGGTGACGGCGTAGAAATCGAGCGGTTGATCGAGCTGCACGGCATAACCTTCCGGGTGACGTATTTCCGCACCGCGCGCGAACCGGTATGCATCGTCCGGCGTCGCCCGCGTTCCGAACGCAAACGCGTCCATCGAAAATCGGGTGTGGACGTGCAAATCACCAAAGTAGGCGTAGCGTTCAATCGCGTGGATATAAGTTGTCAAACCAAGCGCCACGCAAATTAACCAAATTTTCACTGAGTTCCTCATCAATTTCGTCCCCTCAGCAACACACTACCGACGGCTATATGACTCGCGTAGCTACCCTATTCGTGAACGTGTAGCCGAGCAACGTTTGCTCAGATCAGCGCGTAAATTACCAGACCTTTTCCCAGTTCCGGCTTTCGACGGACCGATACATCGCGAGCGCCGTACGTAATTCGCCCAACGAGTATTCCGGTGGGGCCGCAAGCGTTTTTGAGTCTAGTACCGCGAGGCTAAAATCGTTGAGTTCAAAACCGTAGCTATCGACTTTACCTTGGAAGGCATCCATCACCGTTGCCCCTTCAGATTCACCCTCGTTGAACAGAATCAAGCGCCCGTCCCGGCCGTGTTCGATAACGATTTCTCCAGACGTTCCCGTGATTCGAAAGTCTTCGGTCGGCCCGACAACGCCTCCACTCAGAAGAGCTTCAAACGATGCCGTGATCTCGCTATCAAAAAGCATAAGAGCCCTCACCCAAGACTCTCCCTCCATATTTGGAATATGACTCCCCATGGTGGCGATCACTTCGCTCACTTCACCGAGTAGCATTCGGAG
>DCBA01000052.1 GCA_002313255.1 Gammaproteobacteria bacterium UBA1119
AGGTCCCAAAAATGGATTGGGAGTTGGCCCTCGGGGCTTGGGTGAAGCAAAAACTAGATGCGGGAGCCGAAGATGTGTTGAGTACGGCGATTCCTTCTTTTGAGCGCGTTCTCATCAAAACAGCTCTGGCTCATACAAACGGGCGTAAAAGAGAGGCCGCAAAACTTCTTGGATGGGGTCGCAATACGCTGACGCGTAAACTGTCGGAATTAGGTGCGGGAATTTAGATCGGGCCGTTCCCCTTAACGCAAAAATAATTCCATGCTCAACGTCGTACTGTTTCAACCAGAGATACCTCCCAACACCGGCAATATCATACGGCTCGCTGCCAATTCGGGTGCCACACTGACGCTAATCGAACCACTCGGATTTGAATTCAGCGATAGTCGGCTAAAACGTGCCGGCCTTGACTACCATCAGTGGGCTGAGGTGCGGCTCTGCAAGAACTTCGACGAATTTCTTGATACAACTGATGAAACACGTTTGTTCGGATTTTCCACGCGTGGTAACCGCTTGTATGACCAAGTACGTTATAGAAAAGGGGACAGTCTGCTCTTCGGACCGGAAACCCGAGGCCTACCCGACACAATCATCCAGCGCCTTGGAAGCCGCACCGTTCGCATCCCAATGCAGGAGAGCTCACGGAGTCTGAACCTCGCCAATGCAGTTGCGATCGGTCTCTTCGAGGCGTGGCGGCAGCTGGGCTTCGACGGCGGGAAATGAAATTGTCCCGGTACGTACGCGGAGCCTTCACGATCCGAGATGCACTCCGCTAGTTGAGCGTTTCCCCTGACTCAGCCGACTGCTGTTGTTGAAGCGCTTGCGCAAAAAGCGCGTCAAAATTCACTGGCGCTAACATGAACGGAGGCATAGTCCCACGAGTCATCATTCCATCAATCGTCTCGCGAACGTACGGAAACAACATCTTGGGACATGCCACTGCTAAGACAGGCTCAATCGCCTCGTCTTTGCCACCTTCCACACGAAAAATCCCAGCCTGCTCAAGTTCGATAATGGCAACCGAGTTTCCTTCCAACTTGGCGTCCAGAGTTACCTTTAACACCACTTCGTAGCGCTTTTCGTCCAGCTGGCTGGTCCGCGTATTAATGTCCACTTGCACTTCGGGCTGCCACGCTTCACGAAATACGCCCGGCGCACGCGGCGATTCAAAAGAGAGATCGCGCAAATAAATACGTTCGATCGCAATTTGCAAGTTGATGGTTTCCTCGGTCACGTCGAATTCAACCCTTCACCAGCGGGAGATTCTGACCCCGCCATTCCGAAATGCCTCCGCGAAGTTTAGTGACATTGCTAAACCCCGCTTTGCGCAAGTGGACGCCCGCTGAACCCGCGTGCTGCCCCATTTTACACATCACCACCACGGGCTTATCTCTATAACGCTGTAGCTCTGAGAGCCGCTCTGCTATGGACGCATGGGGAATATTCACTGCTCCAACGACATGCCCGGACCGGAAGTCTGTCGAATCGCGCACATCGACGACGACGGCTCCTTCGCGATTGACCATATTGACCAATTCTTGAACATTGACCGTGCGTCCGCCGCGCGAAAGTTCATTGCGAATGAAGAGAATGAGCAACAACAAGAATGCTCCAACTAACCAAGGGTGAGCGACAACAAATCCAAGCAACTGATCCATGCGTATTCTTCCTAGGGCTTCATTCGGGATCGGCGAGGCAACCACCAGCCCGAGTCGCCACTTATGCGGTCACGTGGATTATAGGTCAGCATTAGCTATTCTTGTTAGACTCATACTATCTCGCGACCATGGTTTTTCACCAACATGGCGACCTCGGTTCTCATTGTCCTTGACGGCTGGGGACACAGCGAAACCCCGGATCATAATGCGATCCATCAGGCCCGCACGCCACACTGGGACGAACTCTGGGCTACCGCCCCTCGTACCCTGATATCCGGTTCCGGCATTGACGTCGGTCTACCCGCCGATCAAATGGGTAATTCTGAAGTTGGGCACATGACCATCGGGGCCGGTAGGACTATTTTTCAAGATCTGACCCGAATTGATCAAGCAATTGAAGACAATTCGTTCAATCAAAATCCGGCATTCGAAGATGCCTTCGCGAAGGCGGCCGGTCATCGATTACACGTGATGGGTCTTTTGTCACCCGGCGGCGTCCACAGTCACGAAAATCACATCGCCGAGATCATTCAAATGGCACGTCAACGGGAGGTCGAAGTCATACTCCACGCATTCTTAGACGGTCGTGACACGCCACCTCGAAGCGCCGAGTCCTCGCTGCAGCGATTCGACAAAATGCTCGCCGAAGAAGGCACAGGAACGATCGGTTCGGTCTGCGGACGGTATTTCGCCATGGACCGCGATCAGCGTTGGGACCGCACTGAGGCCGCCTACCGGATGCTTGCCGAAGGAGTCTCTCTGTATCACGCAGAAGACCCTCTTAAGGCTCTCAACGCCGCCTACGCCAGGGACGAAACCGACGAGTTCGTGCAGCCGACGCTGATCGGAAATCGGACCACGATCAAGGCAGGCGACGTAGTTCTTTTTATGAACTTCCGTGCAGATCGAGCACGACAGCTATCCCGGGCTTTCGTTGAAGCACGTTTTCGCCAGTTCGCACGAAACAGCCACCCCAAGTTACGGCGTTTTGTGACAATGACTCAGTACGCTGCAGATCTGGGCTCAGAAGTCGACGATCAATCCGTTCGATACGCATTTGAACCACAATCCGTTATCAATTCGATCGGCGAACACCTTTCCAAGTTAGGCAAAACGCAGTTGCGTATTGCGGAAACGGAGAAGTACGCCCACGTAACTTTTTTTTTCTCGGGTGGGCAGGAACAGCCATACCCAGGCGAAGACCGGATCCTAATACCTTCCCCAAAGGTGGCGACCTACGACTTAGCGCCGGAAATGGGCGCTCACGAAATTACCGATAACCTGGTTCGTGTACTCGAGGAAGACTCGTTCGACTTTATCGTCTGCAATTTCGCCAACGGGGATATGGTTGGTCATACAGGGGATTTCGCGGCGGCAAAACAGGCCGTGGAAACCATCGATGACTGCGTTGGACGCATCAAAAAAGCCGTAGAACAATCCGGCTCGCACTGTCTTATTACGGCGGATCACGGCAACGTCGAACGGATGCTCGACCTAACAACCCACCAACTACACACCGCTCACACCTCAGAACGAGTACCGCTTGTTTATATAGGAAGAGACGTTAAGCAATTGGCCGACAACGGAACATTGGCGGACGTCGCCCCAACTTTATTAGCGCTTATGCGAATCGAGATGCCCGGCGAAATGACTGGGCGTTCTCTGCTCATGGAATCAAACAGCCCATCCGGTGGCAATCATTGATAAATTCACCGGAGCAACGCTAACGAAATCTCTCAGGGCTCGCGCGGGCTTAGCTCTTGCATTCACCGCGCTCACCCTTGGTCCAGTCCCCGAGTCCCGAGAATCGAAAACCTCCCAAACTGACCTCGATCGAACTGTCACCGAACTCAATCAATTGCACGAATGGCTCGGTGATGCGGCCATTCGACTCGATATCGTGCAGACAAAATTGCGTGTAGCCGACGCGTCAATTTCGGAGATCACCACTGCGATAAAGCAAGCGTCAACCAATTTGACGAAGACGGAAACCGCGATCAAGACCCTGCAGCGTCAGCAAACTCGTTTAACGGATCAGCGACAGTTGCAAGCCGAAAAAATCGCTGTGCATTTGCGTCAGGCCTACAAATTGTCGGGCCAGGATTTCGTCAAACTGCTGCTGCTCCAAGAGACCCCCGATACTTTCGACCGCATGATCCGTTACCACGGTTATTTTTCTCACGCCCGCAAAGAACTCCTTCAAGAATACCGAACTACGCTTGCTTCGATCGAGAGGACCTCGACCGAACTTGAAAGCCGACGGGCGGAATTCGAACGGCGGGAGGAAGATCTCAAAAAACGCTTGGGAATGCTGCAAGGAGAACGGCTGGCGCGGAAGAAACTCATCGCGAATCTGTCTCAAGAGATCAAAGACAAGGGATTAGTACGAGACAAGCTTGCACACGACCGTGTTCGCATTGAGGCGCTATTAAGGCAATTGGTAAAACGAGATTCGAGCTTAGACGGCAAACTCTTCGCAAACGCCAAAGGCCGACTCAATTGGCCCGTACAAGGGAGGCTGACGTATCGCTTCGGTGAACCCCGGGCAGGCGGTCGACTCTCTTGGGAGGGTATTTACTTGAGCGCTCCTAGCGGCTCGGTAGTGACGGCGGTCGGACGCGGCCAAATTGTATTTTCAGATTGGTTACGCGGGTTCGGACTCCTTACGATCATCGACCACGGAAACGAACAAATGTCCCTGTACGGGTTCTGCGATTCACTCGTCAAGCAGAACGGAGATTGGGTGGAAGGCGGCGAGATCGTAGCTTCCGCAGGTCAGAGCGGGGGTCAAGATCTAGACGGACTCTATTTTGAAATCCGTATTAACGGTCAACCAACGAATCCGCTGGCTTGGCTGGCGAAGCAATGACATGATGTCTCGAAGAGCCCTCGACCATCGTTTGTGAGCTTGTACGTTGGCTCAATGGCGGTAAATAAATAGAGTATTTTCGGCTAGTTGAATCGACAATCCGTGATTCGTAAAACACCGTGTTAAACCGGTTATCTTCGCTACCGCATCCCACCCGGTTGACGCTGACATCACTCGCTTTGTTCTTTCATCTGTCGGCGTACGCAGGCCAGCTTGCAATCGTGATAGACGACATGGGTTACAGTCGCGATGTTGGAGAGCGCGTACTCGCGCTACCGAGTGCTGTCAGCATTGCGGTCCTCCCATTCACGCCACAGGCGACGGCCCTTGCCGCGCATGCTCAGGCGATTGGCATGGACGTCCTTCTACACCAACCGCTCGAGAGCGAAAACCAATCCATCCGAGTAGCTCGCACGCTAACCCTTAACATGTCGCCTGAGGACATTAAAAGGGAGGTCAAAGCAGCGCTAAAGTCGATCCCCGGCGTGAAGGGCGTAAGCAATCACACAGGCAGCCGTTTTACTCAGGATGTTCCTTCGATGAATGCGCTCATGTCGGTAATCAGCTCGCGCGGCTTGTTTTTTCTTGACAGCCGCACGACCGCACGCACCGTGGCGATGCGCGTTGCGACGGATTGGGGTGTTCCCGCCGTCCGTCGAGACGTTTTTCTCGATCACGATCGTCAGTTCGAAGCCATCGACGCTGCCTTTCAGCGGGCGATCGCGATCGCAAACGATCGCGGCTACGCCATCATCATCGCCCACCCACACGACATCACCCTTCAATTTCTTGAAAAGCGACTACCTACCCTTCAAGGAACGACGCTGGTACCAGTGAGCAGCCTTACGACCAGCCAATCCGAGTATCTCGTGACAAAAGCTGTTGGTTTCAGCCGACGCACCCTACATTCAATCTATTCTCAATCACCGTTCGTTCACCCGAAAGTGCGTCATAGTGATCCCTTAGTCGACGGAGTGCCCTCGACTCGTGGGTCAATCGTTAATGCCATTCTCAGAGCCCGCCCAAACGCCTTAAAAATCGTCTCGGCTTGGTGATGGGCATTTTCGCCCCTGATGCTATCGACGTGGATAGTCGCTTGCGCGTGATTTGCAAACCCTTGAAAGAATTCGTGTAGAAGGTCTACGTCAAAGTCGCCAACCCTCGGGCGAACAAATTTGACGTTAAAGGTCAAACCAGGCCGCCCGGAGAAATCAATGACGACACGGGACAATGCCTCGTCGAGGGGTACGTATGCATATCCGTAACGGTTAATCCCTTGTTTGTCGCCCACCGCTTGTGCGAGCGCCTGGCCCAGTGTGATGCCAACATCTTCCACTGTATGGTGCGCATCAACTTCTATGTCCCCGGACGCCTGAATTTCTAGGTCGATCAGGCCGTGGCGTGCTACTTGATCGAGCATGTGCTCAAAGAAGGGCAACCCCGCCGAAAGTCTCGATCGTCCGGATCCGTCGATATCCAGAACGACGCTTATCTTGGTCTCCAACGTGTCACGGGAGACCGAGCCATTACGCGCCACAATTATTTCGCCTACGTTTTTTTCGGATCGCAATTATCCGGGGTTCTACCGCTACAGTCGATCCAACAGACTACCGTACGGCAGAAATCGATTGTCGGTATTTGCCTTCACCCATTCGGTTAGATCGTCCGGGTACTCACCGCGTTGCTTCAGCAACCGAACGAGGGCAATCACCGGGGAACGGGCTCCCAATTCAAGCCCCGATAACATCATCTCTGCCCGCGTCAATGCTCTAATCCAATTTGTGATCTCCGCTGACGATTTCTCCTGGGCAAAGTCTCTCCAGGACTCCGCGGACGCGCAAACGGCTTGGCGAATCGAGTCCTGCTGTTCGGCAGAAAGCCCGAGCTGCGGTTGATCCAAGGCTTTGTTCGCGACACCAAGAATCTTCCGGTGCACATCAGAAAGTGCCGGTGCGCCTGGCTCCCAACTTCCAACATCACTCATATATATACCGTTGCTCACTAAGCATTCAACGGGGAATAAACCTACGCCCTAATCTTCGCATGCGAAGTGTCTTCTTGGTTCCATCATTTTGGAGCATCATGCCAACCTCGGCTTGAACACGCGAGTTTCCAGAACGGCAATCAACATTGACTGAGTTCGCGCAAAAACTGATCGAGTGGTGGCGTCAAAACGGCCGCAAGGACTTACCTTGGCAGCGGAACAAAACGGCTTACCGCGTCTGGGTATCCGAAGTGATGCTCCAACAAACCCAAGCATCCACTGTCGTGCCGTACTTCAACCGTTTCTTAACTCGTTTCCCCAGCGTACGCCGACTCGCCAAGGCGAGCGAGGACGAGGTTCTCGAATACTGGACCGGGCTCGGCTACTACCGGCGCGCGCGGTACCTGCATATGGCTGCCATCCAAATCGTCGGAAAACATGCCGGTCAGGTCCCCGATAGCGTGGATGCGCTCACCTCACTCCCTGGTATCGGCCGATCCACAGCCGGTGCGATCGTAGCGATTGCTTTCAGACAAACTGCGCCGATTTTAGACGGCAACGTCCGTCGCGTGCTGTCACGTTTTTACACCATCAATGGGAAACGGGGTGCCGCCAACACCGAGAAGCGTCTCTGGGCTCATGCGGAAGCCAACACTCCAATAAAACAAGTCGACGTTTACACACAAGCCATCATGGATTTGGGAGCCACCGTTTGCGTCCGTTCCAAACCGAAGTGCCCCGACTGCCCCTTAGCCAGTGAATGCAATGCGCATCGGCAAGGTAGAGAACACGATTACCCCAGCCTCGCCAAGCGCCGATCAGCGCGCGTGCAACACGCTCGATTTTTCGTAGTCATCAATGGGAAAGGGGCGTGTCTCTTGCAAAAAAGACCGCCGCGCGGAGTATGGGCCTCGCTGTGGTCACCGCCCCAATATCCTCAAACGACGTCGGTTTCGGTCTTCGGTGACGACTTCGATCTCCCAACTACGACGATCGCGAAAACGCTCGCGGGACCGAAATTCCGACACGCGTTCAGTCATTATCAACTGGAAATCGAGCCCATCTATGTTTTCCTGCGTGCGTCCTGCTCTGAGATCGCTCAAACTCACGATTTACGCTGGCATCATCCGTGCGACAGAGCGGAGTTCGGGCTCTCGGCAGTTGCCGTTAAACTGCTCACCGAAATAGATAGCAAGAGAGCCTCATGACCCGTCTCGTCACCTGCAAAAAGCTGGGCAAGCAATTGCCCGGTCTCGCATCGCCACCAATGCCAGGTCCAATGGGAGAAGACATTTACGAACACGTTTCAGCGGAAGCGTGGGGCCAATGGCAAGCGCTGCAAACAATGCTTATCAATGAACACCAACTCTCGATGATGGATCCTGAATCGCGTGCCTTTCTCATGAACCAAATGGAAAAGTTCTTTGCGAATGAGGCTTACGAGCAACCTGAAGGGTACGTATCCCCCGGCAACTCGACCGACTTGACGTAAACTAGTTCAACACACGACGGAACCAACATGCCGATATTTCAACGCGACCAAGTCAACCTCCACTACGAAATTCACGGCGACGGCTTTCCCGTCCTACTTTTTGCGCCCGGTGGGATGCTCTCGGCGGCTTCGTTTTGGGCGAACGCCGAATGGGATCCGATAAGAACCCTAAGCCCCCACTTTAAGGTGATCGCCATGGACCAACGCAATGCGGGTGCCTCCTCGGCTCCCGTATCACGTAACGATGGTTGGCACAGTTACGCCGACGATCATCTCGCGCTGCTCGACCACCTGAACGTCGACCAAACGCACGTTCTAGGCGGCTGCATCGGCGGGCCTTACTGTTTTGGTGTGATCAAAGCTCATCGAGAACGCGTCGCAGCGGCGGTACTGCAACAATCAATCGGCTGTGACGACAACCGCGATCTTTTCTACGCCATGTTCGACCACTGGGCTGACGCAATTAAAGATCAGCACCCGGAGGCCGACGATGACGATTGGCACGCTTTTAGAAGCAACATGTACGACGGGGAATTCTTGTACAACGTTGATCGAGATTTCGTCACCGCATGCACCGTTCCAATGCTCGTCCTTATGGGCTCGGACCCCTACCATCCCGAAACCATTTCCCGAGAACTTGCGGATTTGGTCCCGAACGCGACCTTGATCGAAGAGTGGAAGAATCCAGAGCAAGATGGCACCGTTGCGTCAGTTATCAGCTTCTTGCAAGCAGCAACACCGGCTTAGTTTTACGGACGTTCAAACGCACTCAGTAACAGTTTCATGGCGGACGTCGAATCAATTTGGTACCCCACTTCGACGTTGGCTTCGGGAATCCCCGGAGTCGCACGTTCATCGACCACGGTCATCCCGCGCGTATAGACTCCCTCGGTCTCGACAGTCACGTGCCGTCGCTCGAAATGCAGTAGCTCGGGGTGCGTCACCGCCAGTACGGCACATGGGTCATGCAACGCAGAACGGCGGCCACGACCCAAAGAATCCATTCGATCATGGATATCGTCCAAAATGGCGGCGCCAACCTGCGCCTTCACGGATCCGCTTTCCTTCAAGCGTGCGGCGATCGTATCGTCAGAGAGCCATTGACGGGTCAGGTTAAGACCGCACATTCGAATGTGAGCGCCGGAGGCCATGACGATCTTTGCAGCCTCTGGGTCGGCCCAAATATTGAACTCTGCGACCGCCGTAACGTTGCCCGAGTCGGTGCTACCGCCCATCAAGGAGATACCCGCAACTCTTCTCGCCAGCGTCGGGTCCCGTTCGATAGCTCGCGCGATATTGGTCAGTGGTCCGATAGGAACCAACCATACGTTCGAATGTTCCCGCGTCGTCTCGATTAAGTAGTCAACCGCATGCAGCTTCGATGCTACGCGATTGTGCTCGGGCAATACGACCCGACCAAGGCCGCCCCTGCCATGAACGCCTCCAGCATGGCGAGGTTCTCCCTTCAAAGGACGAGCTTCGCCACGGTATACCTCAGCAGAACTGCCCAACAGTGTAGCCATCCCAAGGGCGTTACGGGTTGTGTCCTCGAGCGGCGCATTGCCTGATACAGAGGTAATCCCAAGCACATTGCCGTGCACGTGTGCGAGCCCCAAGGCGAGCGCGTCATCGTGACCCGGATCACAATCGACAATAAGTAGCGGGCCGTCCCGCATATCAATTAACTCCCTTTGGAATCATGAGATAATAGCCCTTAAATGTTTGATCGGCGCATTAAGAATCGGCTTCGATAAAGACATCTGACATCAGGAAAACTACATGCAAGACAATATGGTTCGATCAACGAGCAGCATCGGTTGGCTTCTTTTGATCGGCGGTATCGTCATCGGCGCAGGCATCGGGATCTTCGAGTGGATTTACACGCCCGACATGCCGCTTGTGGTGAAAGTCATCGTCGGCGCCATCTATCTTGGCCTCGCATTTCTGTTGATATCGGTGTTGCGACAACGTTTGATCGAACGTAAGACAGATAAATACAAAAATGTGGAGATATAAATGCTAGTCGTAACCACTGAAACAATTGGTGGTAAGCGGATCGTCAAATCCCTCGGTTTAGTGCGTGGTAACACGGTACGTGCCCGCAATGTCGGGAAAGACATTACAGCAGGCCTTCGCGCACTTGTTGGTGGCGAAATCTCGGAGTACGTAAAGTTAATGGCCGAGGCCCGCGAGCAGAGTGTCGATCGAATGATCGAAGCCGCCGAGCAACTCGGGGCCAACGCCGTTGTTGCTACCCGTTTCACGACCTCGATGGTGATGACGGGAGCTGCCGAATTGCTCGCGACCGGCACCGCCGTCATCGTCGAAGACGAGTAAGCCTGGCGTAAAAAGGCCGGGGGGGCTTCGACCAACGCGTTAATGGGGCTTGTATGGTGCTGGGTGCATGGGTGCGCGGATACTTTTCAGTTTGGACATCGACGGCACACTGGAGATTGGTGATCCCGCCGGCCCCATCACGCTGACGCAAGTTCGCGAACTCATTAACCGCGGGTACATCGTTGGGAGTGCATCGGATCGAGTGATCGCGGAACAACGCGCGATGTGGAAAAAACACGGCATTCCCGTCCATTTCGTGGCGCAAAAACATCGTCTCGATGAGACCCGATCAAATTTCCAGCACCTTGACCGCTATATCCATATTGGGGACACCGAGGTCGATAAACGCTATGCCGAAATGCACGGTTTCGAGTTTTTTTATCCCGAAGAATTCTGCAGTATCTCCCCGTGATAAAAGTGATCAGCGTCAACGCGGGTAAGTCCGTCCGACTCGGTCGGTCACGCTCTGGGATATACAAAACGCCCAATACGGGCCCGGTCGAAATCACGGCATTGGGCATCGAAGCTGATCCGATCTGT
Organism: Gammaproteobacteria bacterium UBA1119; assembly: GCA_002313255.1. Classification (GTDB taxonomy): domain Bacteria; phylum Pseudomonadota; class Gammaproteobacteria; order Pseudomonadales; family Azotimanducaceae; genus UBA11889. The sequence continues at coordinate 10,881 of DCBA01000052.1, forward strand.
GATCGTCGACACCACGGCGGGCTCGATCAAGCGCTCTATATTTACCGAATCGAAGATTACCGCTGGTGGGCCGAAGAGCTTGCTATGGCCGACAACACAGGATGGTTCGGCGATAACTCAACGCTTGAAGGCATCCCCGACGGCGAACCCGCGATCGGTGACGTCTTTCGTATCAACGACGTAGTGCTCCAAGTCACCGCACCGCGCATCCCCTGCACATCGCTCGGCCTGCGCATGGAAGATCCGCGTTTCCCGCGCAAGTTCCAGCTTGTAGAGCGACCCGGATTCTATTGCCGAGTTCTCGCAGCCGGAATGCTTCGATCGGAAGCCTCTGTTGTTTTTAAAGCTTTTGACGACACACGTGTTTCCGTGTTGGAGGTATTTCGTAATCGTTACGCCACAAATCTCACCACCCAAACCATCGACCGGTTGTTACGTTCACCCATCGCAACGATGGAGAGGCAGCGCCTCGAATCTCTCCGGCCCAGTGCAAGATAGACCCCAGATCGACTCGTTTCATTGCGACACGTACCTGCGTGGCTTAGGAAAGCGATATCGGCGGTCTTCATCCATATCGTTTAAACAACGTCGGATAACACCATGAGCGACGAGGATCGTCGACGCTGGAACGAACGCTACGGTGCTGGTGCGTACCAGTCCCGTGAGCACCCCAGCTCTGTTTTGCTTGACTGGAAAGACGCGCTTACGGGCAATAGCGCGCTCGACCTCGCCTGTGGACGAGGTCGCAACGCCATCCATCTCGCAACCTTGGGATTTGAAGTCGACGCAATCGACATATCGGATATGGCGATTCAACAAGCCACTCGGCGTGCAGACAGCCTCGGTGTGCACGTTCATTGGCTTGCACACGATCTTGAACGCGGCGTGCCGCTAGTAGGACCTTACGATCTCATTCTGATGATCCGATACGTCGACAACACGCTGTTGTCGACGGCCGTCAAACTGCTCGCGCCACGGGGCAAAATCCTTGTCGAAGAGCATCTCGTCTCGAACGAGGCTGTCATCGGTCCGACCAACCCGGAATTTCGCGTTCAACCAGGATCCGTACAACAAACCCTGCGCGGCCTCGAAATCGAACGCGAATTCGAAGGACTGATTCAAGAACCGGACGGTACTTGGGCCGCGCTGGTACGCGTTCTAGCTCAACGAGCCTAGTTCAATCCCGTCGTCGGCGCCCCAAGAGGGGCGCTTCTGGTAGTCGTGAATCTAAGCGTTGTAACCCAGAATCGATTTGACCTCGAGAAATTCCTCAAACCCGTACCGACCCCACTCCCGACCATTACCCGATTGCTTATAGCCGCCGAATGGCGATTGTTGGTCGACCGGTGCTCCGTTCAAGTGGATGTTTCCGGTTCGAATCCGACGTGCGACCTTCCGAGCCCTTTCCGGATCCCCAGCCGAAATATAGCCTGAAAGTCCGTACACCGTGTCGTTCGCTATACGTACTGCATCGTCGTCATCGGCATACCCGATCAGCGATAACACAGGACCAAAAATTTCCTCCTGAGCGATCGACATGTCGTTGGTAACGTGGGAGAAAACGGTCGGCTTGACGAAGTAACCGGCGTTCAAACCATCCGGACGACCAGTGCCCCCACACTCGAGCGTTGCCCCTTCATCAATCCCTTTCTGGATAAGGTTCTGGATCTTTTCATACTGGACATCGGAAACCACCGGACCAATGGTCGTATCTGCAGCATTTGGATCGCCTACTTTGACCTGTTCAGCAGCTCCTTTCGCAATGGCCGCCGCTTCGTCCATGCGCGAATCGGGAACCAACATCCGTGTCGGGGCGTTACACGACTGACCTGAGTTCGTACACATACCAAAAACATCACGCGATATTGACAGCGCGAAATCAGCGTCATCAAGAATGATATTGGCCGATTTACCACCTAACTCTTGCGCCACACGTTTTACAGTCGGCGCTGCGTTTCGAGCGACTTCGATACCCGCCCGGGTTGAACCGGTAAATGAAACCATGTCGATCTTGGGATGCGATGAAATCGCAGCACCCACCGTCGGACCGTCACCATTGACCAGGTTAAACACACCTGCCGGGACACCGGCGTCATCCATAATTTCAGCAAATAAAATTGCGTTGAATGGCGCTACCTCTGAAGGCTTTAGTACCATCGTGCAGCCCGCAGCAAGTGCTGGCGCGACTTTGCATGCAATTTGATTGAGCGGCCAGTTCCACGGCGTGATAAATCCGCACACACCGGCGGGTTCACGAATCACTCGCGACGTACCGATGTCTTCCTCAAACTCAAAATCCTTCAATACCGACAGGGTCGTCATAAAATGGCCCAGCCCCGCGGGCGCTTGGGCTGCTTTTGCAAGGCCCAATGGAGCCCCCATTTCCTCGCTAATCGCCGCGGCCACTTCGTCCATACGACCCATGTAGGCGGCAATGATTCGCTCCAGAAGCGCCACCCGATCTTCTTTAGACGACTGGGAAAACGATTCGAAAGCAGCCGCAGCAGCCTCCACTGCCCTGTCCACGTCCGCAAGACCACCCATTGCGACAGGGCCGATTGCCTGTTCCGTAGCTGGGTTGATCACGTCCAACGTGTCGGTCGTCGACGGTTCCACCCACTCGCCATTGATATAAAACTTCGTTTGATTACTCATGCACTATGCGTCCTCTTGTCAGACCCGTTCTTTAACCGGGGAACGCACACTAAGGCAGCGATGTCCGAGCTGCAAGCCTTGTCTAGGAGTCGCGCAACGCCGCTTGTGCCGCGGCCAATCTCGCCACAGGCACCCGAAAGGGTGAGCAGCTGACATAGTCCAGTCCGACACGGTGACAAAATGCGATCGATGCGGGGTCACCGCCGTGCTCGCCACATATACCAAGCTTTATGTCCGCACGCGTGGCTCGGCCCCGTCGCACGGCCTCTTCCATAAGTCGACCTACACCCACTTCATCGATGGTGGAAAATGGATTACCACGATAAATCTCTTTATTGGTATAACAGTCGAAGAAAGAACCCATATCGTCCCGGCTCAATCCAAGCGCCATCTGAGTCAGGTCATTGGTCCCAAAACTAAAGAATTCAGCCTCCAAGGCAATTTCATCCGCCGTGATCGCAGCTCTTGGAACTTCAATCATGGTGCCAACCTCGTACTCTATCTTTACACCTCTCGACCGCATAACCTCGTCTGCCACGCGCCGGACGATGGCAACTTGATCCGCGAGCTCAGACCGAAATCCGACTAACGGCACCATAATTTCGGGCCGTATTATCAACGCATCGTCGTCTTTACTGAGCTCTGCGACGGCTTCAAAGATTGCAGTGGTCTGCATTTCAGTGATTTCAGGATATAGAATGCCCAACCGACAGCCACGGCAGCCAAGCATAGGATTCTGTTCGTGGAGTGCTTCGATGCGATCGACGACGAAACCAGCGTCCATGTCCAGCCGTTCCGCCAATGCACGCTGAACGTCCTCGTCTTGAGGCAGAAATTCATTCAAAGGTGGATCGAGCAATCGGATCGTCACTGGCCAGCCCGCCATTGCTCTGAATAAGCCACAAAAATCTCTGCGTTGGAAAGGAAGCAACTCGGCGAGCGCTTCTCGTCGCTGTTCCTCGTTAGCGGCAAGAATCATCTTACGCATGTGATCGATACGATCTTCGGCAAAAAACATATGCTCGGTGCGGCATAGTCCGATTCCCTCGGCTCCTAGTGTCATCGCTTGTTCCGCCATATCCGGAGTGTCCGCATTGGTACGGATCTTCAGAGTGCGATGCTGATCGGCCCACTCCATCAACGTTTCAAACAAATGGAAATTCTGGCTCGCATTGGTCTCAAGACGTCCCGTCAGTACTTGGTGGACATCAGAATCGGTAGTTTTAATGGATCCCTCATAAATCGCTCCAGTGGATCCATCCAACGAGATGTCATCACCTTCTCGCATAACGACTTGTTTTCCACGACTCGATCCGATGACGAGCGTGCGCTCTTCATAATTCATCGTTACATCCGAAGCGCCGCAGATACATACCTTACCCAACTGACGAGCAACAAGTGCTGCGTGGGAGGACACGCCCCCTCTAGCTGTGAGAATACCCTCAGAAGCAAGCATGCCTTTGAGATCGTCTGGAGACGTTTCGGTACGACACAGCACGACTTTTTCGCCACGGTCGGCCGCACGACACGCCGAATCGGAAGAGAACACAATTTTCCCCGACGCCGCGCCCGGGCCAGCCGGAAGCCCGTGAGCAACGGCTTCGTTAGCCCTCAGAGACTGCGGATCGAAAATCGGTACCAGCAAGGAATCAATCGATTCTGCGGGTACCTTTAATATCGCGGTGCGGTCATCCATCAGGCCGTCTTGATGCATTTCCACCGCAATGCGGACGGCCGCTTGGCCGGTGCGTTTTCCGTTTCGTGTTTGCAACAGGTACAACTTGCCACTTTCAATCGTGAATTCAAAATCCTGCATATCGCAAAAATGTTGTTCGAGCTTGTCCCTAGTCCGCAACAATTCTTCGAAACTCTCGGGCATCTCGGTAACCATCTCCGCGATATTCTTGGGTGTGCGTACCCCGGCCACCACATCTTCTCCCTGTGCGTCGAGTAGATACTCTCCGTAAAGCACGTTTTCGCCCGTTGCTGGGTCGCGGGTAAACGCTACTCCAGTTGCGCTGTTCTCTCGTAAGTTTCCGAACACCATGCCCTGGACGTTGACAGCCGTGCCCCACGACGCAGGTATTCCGTAACGTTGTCGATATAAAATCGCCCGATCATTTCGCCATGAGCCGAAAACAGCGCTGATGGCTCCCCAGAGTTGATCTACAGCATTCTGCGGAAACGGTGCGCGAGTACGTTCGAATATGAGTTTCTTGTAGCGTTCAGTGAGCCGACGAAAATCGATGTCGCCGCTTTGAGCGACCTCGGATCGATAAATTAAATCAAAGGGGTCTTCTTCGGATTCTCCACCAGCTTTGACACCGAGAACTACATCTCCGTACATATGGATGAATCGGCGATAACAATCGAAGGCGAAGGAACGACTCCCAGTCACCTTCGCTAAACCCTCGACGGTTTCGTCGTTGAGCCCAAGGTTCAAGATGGTGTCCATCATCCCTGGCATGGACTCTCGCGCCCCGGATCGAACCGAAATTAGGAGTGGGTTACTTGGATCACCGAACTGCTTACCAATTTGCTCTTCCAGCTCTTCCAGCGCTGTAGACACTTGGTCACGCAACGTATCCGGGAATCTCCCCGCATGATCGTAGAAGTAATTACAGACCTCCGTAGTAAGCGTAAATCCAGGCGGAACCGGCAGCCCAATCTTAGCCATTTCGGCAAGATTCGCGCCCTTTCCGCCGAGAAGTTCGTGCATCTCCACACCGCCATCTGTCCGGGCACCAAATGCGAACACGTACGGATGGTTCCCGCTGTCATCCGGTCTCGGCATCGTCCTCTATTCACTTCCCTTTTCTTCCCGTCTAGAGATTATCACGCTGTCGCAAGACACCAAACGAGTAGTGCACATCTCGGTCATGCTGAAACGGCCATACCAGCAATGAGCGCTGCCGAAGAGCAAACGCTTGACCCTATCTGGCACTTGGATGAGTGGTTGACGCGCTCGGTGAGCGCCGAAGAGGCATCGACAGTTATACAGATCCCCTTACTCAACGAGTGAAGGCGGGTGCGTGGCTGCCAAGCGATACGGGTGGCTGCTTCCAGAACACATCGATGTTTGAGAGCTCAACCGCGGGTCGCAGATGGTGCATGGCGCCCCATTCAGTCTGAGCCACGGCTCGGTAACTCGTAATCTCCTCGTCATCGAAAGGTCGACAAGTCGCTGCTTCGCGTAAACCCAGACCGCGCATCCACACGCCGGTGCGCGCCAGGGAGACGCGCACCCAGTAGCTCCCACCCTGCTCGCGTTGACGCAGCAAGGCCACCAACGTGCCGTAGGCGGCAAGATAGCCCGTGGTGTAATCAGTTACGGCGGCGGGCTGCAGCTGGGGTCTTCCTTCGTTGTGGTAGTTGCCATGCAGATAAGCCATGCCGGTCACGGTCTGCGCCAGTTGCTCCCAACCGGGCACACTGCGCCACGGGCCTTCGTGTCCGTAGCAGTTAATCGATACGTAAACGATGCCCGGCTTTGCCGTCACGACGTCGGCGACGCCAAAACCCTGGCGTTCCAGCGCGCCGGTGCGGTATCCCTGCGAGAAAACGTCGGCCTCGCCGATGAGCTCACGCATCTTCGACCGACCGGAGTCCGATTTGAGATCGATGTGGGCCGATCTTTTACCGAGCCCCGTCTCGGCGACGAATAGCGGTACATGGGGCAAGTCTTGCGCGCTAATGCGAATAACCCGCGCACCGTAGGAAGCTAAAGTTCGAGCACACGTCGGTCCGGCGAGCACCCGCGTGAGGTCCAGCACCTTGTAGTCGGTCAATGGTCGGGGGCCCGACCCTGCAGGGCGCGGGTCAGCATCGCCTACTTGGATGATTTCCACGACCGGGCGCGCATTCAGGATCCGCCCCATGGGCGATGTGTCCCATTCTTCAGGATCGCGCACCATGGCACTACACAGACCACGGCGCATGATTTCACGCTCCAACTGTGGCGCTTCCCAGCTGGCAACAACCCGTCTCGACTCGTCCTCGTTACTGGGGTGGCCAAATAGCTCAAGCAACGACTCGGTGTTGTGGGCAAAGCCCGGGTGGATGTACATCCAACGGCCGTCGCCTGTTTGATGGAATCCCGCTATCGCCGCCCTTTGCGCGGCGGCCATACGCGGTCCTGGCGCACGGTCGGGATCTTCGAACTTCACGTGCGCGTAACTTTGCAACGAGGCCTCGACGTGGCGTGTGGCAACCCGCACCGCGGTATCGCCGATGAAGCGCGATGCGACATAGCCTCCCGCGCCGAGCGCGGCGACGGCAGCCTCCGTTGCGCGGATACGCGTATCGAGCGCGAGATCCCCAGCCTCGATCTCTATATCGTCGGCATCGAGTCCCGCAATCGCCAACAGGTCATCAAGTGCGGCACGAGCGATAGGTGCGTCAGCTGTCGACATGCGCGTTCCTCCCCGTGCACAGCCTACCATCGGTTTGGTGACCGACCGACGTTACTGCTCGGATATCGAAAACGTTAGCGGGGACTCGTCATCCCACTTGAATACGTTAAATGTTCACGAAGATCGTCTACAACCAAAGCGAATTGGTCCCGATTTGTGTCATTGAGACTTGCCAATACCTCGTGCGCTTTGAGAAGCCTCATCTGTTGACGACGGAGATTGCCGTCGGAAGCCTCAACGGCAGTCCGTGTCTTTGGAATTTCGATTGACTGCATTTGTATGCTTCGAAGTACGCTATCCATCCCTAATTCAGCGAACGTTCGTACGAGAGCATTTGACGCGTCCTGGATCTTAACTTTCGAACCAGTAGCACTCTTTTGTGCGCTCTCGACGAGTTCGTGAAGTGTGCCAAGAACCGCACTATCCATGTGAATGCATTTGGACAGGTCAACGATGACTCCAAAACCACGCTCGATGGAAACATCCACGGCATCGAAGAAGGGTTGGCTATATTCCCACGTCATCCGTCCTTCAAGTACCAAAACGGTCAACCCTTGGGCTTCCGCTTGGCTGATGCGCGAGATACTGGGATCAAAGAAATTCGTCGGCATGTCTTCGTCTGCAAGGTTCATTCTTTGGTCAAACCGACTGATCCCCGGACTGGCCTCAAGTAACAATAGCGTCAGATCATCTTGGACAGCCAACGGTTGATCACCCCTAGCTTCATTGAGAATACGCTCCAGTACAAACGATCGATCGTCGACCGTCTGAAGTTCTTGAATAAGTTGACTTTGGTTGAGTGGCCTATTTTCCGTCGTATTGAACACGCCGTCGGTGTAGAGAAGAACTCGATCGGCCTCCTTAACAAGAATTTCTCGCTCCGCGAACACGGCATTCCCGTACAAACCCAATGCCGGCCCGGTATGTTCAAACATCTTCACACGGCCGTGCGCCTCATGAACCAGGAGAGGCGGATGACCCGCACTCGCAAAAATCAATTCGCCGTTTTCGATGTCCAAAAGACAGAAAATTGCGGTCACAAAGACGCCGGGCGCCGAGATTTCATTCACCAGGACTTCGTTCATCTGACCAAGAATGGCCGCAGGACGGAGCGTTGCCCCAGTTTGATCGAACAATCTCAAGCGATGTTTGAACAGTAACGCTAGGATTGCAGCGCTAACCCCATGACCAGCCGCGTCCGCAACGTAAAACATCACTTGCCGCGCATTTAGCCGAACGACGTCGTAAAGGTCACCGCCTACTTTTTCGCCCGGGACACAAAGGCTCCGAGTGTGGTAACGCTCAAGCTGGGGTGGCTCCGACGGCAGCAACGTATCTTGAATGGCTTGCGCCATATAGCGATCACGCTCCATCAGAAATGGGCCCACCCACAATCAAAAAATGAGCCGATAAAATGCCGGTAAGCGACCCGAGACGATCGACCATGCGAATTTTCTTGACCTCTGGCAGGGCGTGTTTCGTGGAAAAACAACTACGACTTAAAACGCGCGCACTTTACGCCCACTTGCGGGGGAACAAAACCCCTTATTCATACAACCAAGCCGGCGTCTTCCGGACAGCCGCGATGACGTGTCATCGCCAAAGTCATCAGCCCATCAACAAATGAATACTTCTCCAGAGTCGCGCACTTCCACCAAGCAAATTCACCCAATCGGAAACCAGCTTCGCTCCAGCGGGCTCAACCGCAGCGCTTAATCGCCTTGAAGCTCGATTTTCATTGGCTGACCCATCGCCGTGACAATATCGATTACAAAGGCGCGCGCGTTCCCAGGCCTACTGTATTGAAGCGTCTTAATTCCCCCTCCACTCGCATCCTTAAACTTGACGTAATGGTCTCCTATGGACTCCATGGTCATTCGCTGGGCTCCCCCAGCGCGAGGCACATACCCCTTGTCCCATTGTTGGATATGCAGTTGGAGACCTTCGTCAATTTCTTCAACAACAATAAGTTCAACCATGATCGTTGCGTCACCTGCCGTCATGCGAACCAACGACTGAATGGAACCGGCTTCAGGCACGGTCCAATTTTCTTGTAATTTGCCCGTGTCACCCAGCGTCCCGGTCCACGTACCGGACATCCACTGCAAATCTTGCACTGTGGCACCCGCTGCAACGCACGACGCAAACAAAAGGAATCCTATTCCAGCAACCAATCGCATCTTCATTACCCCCTTTTAAGAAAAACCAATCCAACGACCGGCCCCGGCAACCGTGAGCCAGATCGCGAGCGACAACACGCCGATAACCGCTTGGACACCCGCGCCCGCTCCACTCCTAATGACAGGATGTTTAATCAAAAACGTATACAGAAGACCGGCACCCAGCGCACTCATCTTCACCCAAAACGAATAACTGTAGTAGCACTTCACCGCTTCAGATAAAAACAGCGGAACGCCCGTCGCGATCATAATCAAAATACTGCCTACCAACCACGGCCTTACCGTTCTCACCAACTGCTCTGGCGTTCGGCTGCGGATTCCGACCCCGAACAATCGTAAGTCCACCATCAACAAGGAGCCGCCAAGCACGGAAAGTCCCAACAGATGAACCGCTTCGACGGCTGGGAACAGCCAGAGCGACTCCCTAATCAGTAAGCCAATACCGGATTGCTCCAGTGACTCAAAAAAATCTAGCAAGCTCATGCGTCCGCGAGCTCGACAATGCAGCCCGATAACCAGTACACAAAATCGGACTGAGGTCGGTCACAATCAAACCAGTTGTAAGCAATCATTCTCCCAAACACGATCACGCCCGCCCACATGGACAGGGAAACCGCGCCAGACACCCTTGCCGATCGAGGCGGTCGTTCGTCCGAATCCCAGGAAACTCGACTTTTTTGTACGCGCCTATGGAACCTCCAGACGTTAAACGCAGCGACCAAAAGAAATACGACCTTGAATCGAAACCAAAGGCTCTGATACGTGCGAACCGGAATGGCGTAAAAAAGAAGAACGCCTGTCAAAACCATGACAAAGGCCCCCGCCACCGTCCACGGCAAAATGCGGGCATTGATTTCAGAAACAGGGACGTCGCGAAACGCAAATCCCAACAGCCGAAGGTCCACCATGACAATCGTGCCGGCAAAGAGGAACAAAGCGAGAACGTGGGTAGATTCAATCAACGGATACATGTAAAACGACTCGTGGAGCGCAATACTCCACTCCGTCTCTGCAAGCCATTGACAAAAAGACAGAAGCGTCATTGTAGGAACTCGACCTTAGTTGACTGCAAACGTACAGGGACGCACCCACCGCTCCCCGGTAGTAAGTATCCAATGTACCCTAGGGTTGGGAGTCAATGGTACCTACAAGTTGAGGATCCCAACTAAGCTCGACTCCTGTGTTTGCGTCTTATTCAACACAATGAGATCCTTGCCCTGATCGCTTAGTTGTGTCTTTAGTCGCTTATGTTCGCGGGAACGATCCTCTGCTCACGTAGACATCGTTTGACCCGTGGACGATCGATGCGCCGAGTGGATAGACATGGCAAGTAGCACCGACAACACTGCCCAGGACAAACCATGAGCAAGATCGTATTGGGGATATTGGCGGCCGCATTCTGCACGATCGTCGCAGCAAAACTGGCGTATGACGCAAGCGCCCATCCGAGCGCAGCCGGACTAAATGAACCCTGGGCACAAAATAAAATGGAATTTGTCACGTGGAATGGGAGCAACTGGACCACTTGGATCCGTGATGAAGCCTTCGAGCACCGACCTCAACACGAAGGCACCTGGCATCCCCATGCGAAACCAACCCTCTCCTACATCAACTGGGACGGCGAGCCTACCAAAGCGACCATTGACGGCCAGACATTTGTCGTAGCCCCGCATGGCATGGGCTCATCCCGCCAAGATGCGATCAGATACCGCGATTGGGACGGTGAAAACCGCCTCCGGACGTATAACCAATTGCAGCGTTGAACGTTCTCATTTATTGTTACGCCGCCGCGGAGCACTGGACAATTTCGCGGCATGATTTAGGTCATCGATTGTCGGTTTCGCCTGGTTGCTTAAAGCACTGGAAACCCGCGGTTCCGATGAGGCTCAACGGTCAGAACCAGAAGTACGGACGAAGTAATTTAGACACGAATTAGTTAATCAACCTGAGCTAGAACTTTGATTTCTTCCACCAGCAGGCACGCGCGTGGCCTGTGCACATTGTTGTTGTTGATCGTTCCACAAGTCGTGTTCGCCGTCGAACTCGATATGCGTGAAGGCGTCACGGCGATGAGCCAAGACATCCACTGGCTGCATACGGTTATGCTGTGGGTCTGCATAGTGATCGGCATCATCGTCTTCGGTGCCATGGGCTATACGATCGTCGCCCATCGGCGCTCCAAGCATCCTGAACCCGCCAATTTTCACGAGCATCTAGGCGTGGAAATCGTTTGGACCCTTATCCCAGTATTAATACTGGCGGTTCTTGCTTACCCAGCCGCAAAAATGCTGTCTGAAATAGAGGACAATAGCGACGCGGCCCTCACCGTATTAATCACAGGGTCCCAATGGAAGTGGCACTACCAGTACCTAGAACACGACATCGGTTTTTATAGCAACCTGTCTACACCGCGCGAACAAATTAATAGCTGCGGTGGATGGCTCCTTGCCGATACATTTTGCGAGTTGCCCGACGGAGATAGTGCGGCCGGCAAAGCTGAACGGGACGCCAACGAGCACTACCTACTCGAAGTCGACAATCCGCTGGTGTTACCTTCGAATCGAAAGGTTCGCTTTCTCACCGCGTCCAATGACGTGATCCATTCTTGGTGGGTGCCCGATTTTGCAGTCAAACAGGATGCAATCCCCGGTTTTATCAATGAAGCCTGGACCAACGTCCCCAAGACGGGCACTTATCGTGGCCAATGCACCGAACTCTGCGGAAAGGACCATGCCTTCATGCCCGTCGTGGTTGAGGTCCGAACGGAGGATGAATTCGATCAGTGGATCGAGGACCAACGTATCGCTAAGGAACTCGCTTCCGGACAGGCCGTCGCAGACCGAGAAAAAACTTGGACGTTAGCTGAATTGAAGTCAATTGGTGAAGGCGTCTATTTAGCCAACTGCGCCACCTGCCACCAACCCAATGGGGCTGGGCAGGGCACCACGTACCCAGCATTAGACGGCGGCGAGATTGCCATTGGACCGATGGCTGCGCATATTGATCGTGTTATGAACGGCAAAGCAGGGACCGAGATGCAGTCCTGGGCACCGCAACTTTCGGATCGAGATATTGCCGCGGTGATTACGTACGAACGCAACGCCTGGAGCAATCAACCCGATGACAACATCGTTCAACCCCTCACAATCTTTGAGTACCGGTAAGGCGAACTTGTAATGGTGGCTCACGCAGAACACATACCCCATCGCTCCGGCCTCGCGGCTTTCCTGTCGCGCTGGCTGCTGACCACTAATCACAAGGAGATCGGCTCGTTGTACTTGTGGTTTGCATTCTTGATGTTTTTTATCGGCGGCGCGTTGGCAATGGGCATTCGGCTCGAATTGTTCATACCCGGGATTCAGCTGATTGCGCCCGGGTTTTATAACCAACTCGTAACTATGCATGGCTTAATCATGGTGTTCGGCGCCGTGATGCCAGCGTTTGTCGGTTTGGCCAATTGGCAAATACCACTGATGATCGGGGCACCCGATATGGCCTTACCGAGGCTCAATAACTTCAGCTTTTGGATCTTGCCATTTGCTTTCAGCATATTGCTTTCGTCGTTCTTCATGGAAGGTGGCGCGCCAAATTTTGGGTGGACTTTTTACGCTCCACTCTCCACAACATACGGGCCCGACAGCACGGACTTTTTCGTCTTTGGTGTCCACCTGATGGGGATTTCTTCGGTACTCGGCGCGATCAACATCATGGTCACCATCTTCAACCTGCGCACACCAGGCATGACATTGATGCAAATGCCGCTGTTCGTCTGGACATGGCTAATCACGGCATTTCTATTAATCACCGCCATCCCTGTACTGGCCGGTGCCGTCACCATGGTACTAACCGACCGACACTTTGGGACCAGCTTCTTCTCAGCAGACGGTGGTGGAGATCCGGTCCTGTTCCAGCATATTTTTTGGTTCTTCGGGCATCCCGAGGTCTACATCATGATCCTGCCAGGCTTCGGGATAGCATCACAAATCATCCCCACGTTTGCGCGGAAGAAATTGTTCGGCTACAACTCGATGGTATACGCCACCGTGTCCATCGCGTTTCTTTCCTACGTTGTCTGGGGACATCATATGTTCGCCACAGGTATGCCGTTGGCGGCCGAACTGTTCTTTATGTTCTGTACGATGCTGATCGCGGTGCCGACCGGGGTCAAAGTCTTTAACTGGGTGGCTACCATGTGGCGTGGATCAATGACGTTTGAAACGCCCATGTTATTCGCCATCGCGTTCGTGATTCTCTTTACCATCGGTGGATTTTCCGGCTTGATGCTTGCGATGGTGCCTGCCGATTTTCAGTACCACGATACTTATTTTGTGGTTGCTCACTTTCACTACGTACTCTATCCGGGGGCCATCTTCGGCACCATGGCTGCCGTTTACTATTGGTTGCCCAAGTGGAGCGGGCACATGGTTGATGAATGGTGGGGGAAATTGCACTTTTGGACCGCCATCACTTTCGTGAATTTGACGTTCTTCCCGATGCACTTCTCGGGACTGGCTGGCATGCCACGTCGCATCGTGGACTATTCGCACCAATTTCAGGACTTCAATTTGATCTCAAGTTTCGGTGCGATGGGCCTGGGTCTCACCCAAGTCCTGTTTTTGTTTATCGTGATTAAGACAATTCGCGGTGGCGAACCGGCAACGGATAAGGTTTGGGAAAGCGCGGAGGGCCTAGAGTGGACCATTCCTTCGCCCGCGCCATTGCACACGTTTGAAACACCTCCCCCGTGGCCGATCAGCGAAACCGAGGCTCACGAAGGGGCGGCATAACTTATTCGAGCCATGACTGATTTAACCAACAACTCAAAAGTTTATCGCGGGACCATCATGCTCTGCGTCCTTGCCGTTGGCATGTTCGGATTCGCCTACGCCCTGGTCCCGTTATACGCAGTTTTTTGCGAAATAACGGGTATCAATGGGAAGACTTCGGGTCAGAGTGTTGAGCTTCTGGAGACCGAATCGGACTCAGGACGGGAAATCAAAGTCCAGTTTCTCGCCCGCGTTGGGAACGGGTTGCCGTGGGAATTTCGGCCGGCTACCCATCAATATAGAGTTAAACTCGGCCAAACCAGTATCACCAGCTTCTACGCGCGAAATCGGGCCACGTACGCGGTCACGGGCCAAGCAGTACCAAGCATTTCGCCAGGGCATACGGCTGAATACGTGAAGAAGGTCGAGTGTTTCTGCTTCAATCAACAAGAACTTGAAGCCGGCGAAGAGACAAACATGCCCGTCAAGTTCTACATCAGCGAGGAATTACCGGACGACGTTAATACGGTGACGCTGTCTTACACCATGTTCAGGGCGCCCGCGCGCAAACCCCCAACCCATATGGCAATGCTGTCGAGTAAGCGAATATGAGCGACCAAGCACCCCGATATTACGTACCGCACACCAGCTACTGGCCGATCATTGGTGCGGTCTCGCTCTTTGTTACTGCCTTCGGCACCGCCACCTTCATCCATGAGAGCACCGAGTTTGTCGGTGCACAGACCGAATACGGCGAGTGGGTGTTCTATACCGGTCTTGTAATGATTGCCTGCATGATGTTCGGCTGGTTTAGGGACGTCGTTTCCGAGTCCGTACGCGGGATGATGAGCGGCCTAATGGACGTGTCCTACCGCCAGTCGATGGCCTGGTTCATCGTCTCGGAAGTCTTTTTCTTTGCAGCGTTCTTTGGCGCTCTCTTTTACGCGCGACTCGTGTCGGTCCCCTGGCTCGCCGGCGCGGGTAACAACCTCTGGACGCACACGCTCCTGCACCCGGACTTTGCCGACACGTGGCCCCTGTTTCTGACGCCGGACGGTACGACAACCGAGATCATGGGCGCATGGGGCTTACCATTCATCAACACACTAATTCTGGTCACCAGCAGTGTGACAGTGACGTTTGCGCATTGGGCACTGAAAAAAAGAGATCGCATTGTCGCCGGGGCTTGGTTGGCGTTATCCGTCGGGCTAGGCATCGCCTTCCTGGTCCTACAGGTGGTTGAGTATTTGCACGCATTTGACGAATTGGGCCTTACGTTGGGTTCAGGCATCTACGGCTCAACTTTCTTCATGCTGACCGGGTTTCACGGCGCGCATGTGACCATGGGAACCATCATGCTCACGGTGATGCTGTTCCGTATTTTTAGCGGGCACTTCGCACCCGAAAATCACTTCGCATTTGAGGCGACAAGTTGGTACTGGCACTTCGTCGACGTGGTTTGGCTGTTTCTATTTACGTTCGTTTACTGGTTCTAACCAAGGTTGAACATGAACCCCAACGCCAACAGACCGAGCAACATAACGCCAAGCGCCGCACGAACACCGAGTGATGTAACCATTCGATCGGTCGTACCGCCGTCTCGAACAAAGAAATACAGCGCGCTACCAAGCGTGACAAGAATACCGACCATCACAACAATAATAAGGAGATTAAACATCTAGTTCAGAGGGCGTCGTACGGCCTCGCAGCGAATCAGGTTGACAGCATGCCGCCACGAACTGCCGAAATCAAAGTAACCGTCGAACTCAACGACCAAAATCTGCCGACTGGAATCGCTTGGCAGGCTACGGAAGGCCAAGAGGAAGGGGAGACGGCATGTCAGGCCATGATGCTTTCATTTTGGGACAGTGAGAAACAAGCGGTTGCAGCTATTGATTTGTGGACAGAAGAGATGACTATCGAAGAAATGAACCAGTACTTTTATCAAGTGATCCACAAGCTAGCGGATACATATCTTCGAGCGACTAAGGACGATGCAATCGCACGCGAAATTCACGCCTTCGGCGAAGGATTTGGCGAAACGTCAGGCGTTGTTGGGAGCCGAGAACAAAGTAAATGAACGTATCAATCCAACCTGCGTTAAAGTCGCTGCAAACGGCAGCCCTCATTGTGGTGGTTGCGGTCGTTGGGATTTTCATCGGCTACTTTATCGATTTCTTGGTCACAGACAGTCCCGAGGTATCGGCTCCCGAACAGCCCATCGCATTTAGCCACAAAATTCATGCAGGCGATAACGACATTCCGTGCCAATATTGTCATACGGAAGCACGGCGCTCGCCATCAGCGGGCGTACCCAGTGTGAATAAGTGCATGGGGTGCCATAACGAAGTCGCCACCGAAAGCCCGCTTATTCGCCAACTCAGCGAGTACTGGGAAAACAAAGAGCCCATCCCTTGGATCAAGGTCCACGACCTACCTGACTTCGTCCACTTCACCCAT
>DCBA01000077.1 GCA_002313255.1 Gammaproteobacteria bacterium UBA1119
CCGGGCCTTAATGTGGTTCCTGACACGTTGGTGGGCGACTACCTGGAGCCCAAGCCGATGGAAAGTGGCGGCGGCGGTTTGGTTTCGACGCTTGGCGATTACACTCGTTTTATTCAGATGATCGTTGGCGGTGGGATGCTCGACGACGTTCGGGTGCTCGATCCGGAGACGCTCGACATGATGCGGACCAATCAGCTTCCTGAGGGTGTCGGAGTCCAACTACCGAATTGGTTTATGCCAGACACTGTGTTTGGGCTCGGGTTTGCGATCAAAACCGCACCAAGACCTGGCGAAGGCGAAAGGGCGATTGGTGAATACCACTGGGGTGGAATGGCGGGAACGCATTCGTGGATGTCTCCGGCATCAGGTATCTCAGGTATCGTTTTTACACAACGTTTACCGGGCTTTTGGCATCCCTTTAGTCACGATTTTAAACGTTTGGTTTATCAAGCGACCGCACCGTTACACAGTAAGGTGGGCGAATGAAGGTTACGCACATCTCAGAAATCCTTGGGGCGGAAGTCGAGGGCGTCGATTGCCGAGATATTTCTAATCGCGACCTCGCTGCTTTGCAAGCATTGCTGTGGGATCGTGGGATGTTGTCCTTTCCCAATCAGGACTTGACTCCGGGCTCGCAGCTCGCGTTTGCCGAGCGATGGGGTGCGATCAACGTGAATCGTTTCTTTACGCCCGTGGCAGCGAATCCGCGAGTGGCTGAAGTTTTGAAGGAAGGCGATCAAGAGTTAAATATCGGTGGTGGTTGGCATACGGACCATTCTTACGACGAAATTCCAGCCATGGGTTCGATGCTTTATGCGTTAGAAATCCCTGAGACCGGTGGCGACACCCTTTTTGCCAGCATGTACGCCGCCTACGCGAACCTGTCCGATGGATTCAAGCAGGCGCTTTCGTCGATGCGCGCCGTGCATTCAAGTCGACACGTGTTCGGAAACGAGCACGTTGCGGGGGATCGTCCTCGAAAACGGCTACACAACTCGGACTTGGCGGTCCAAGATGCGGTGCATCCTGTAGTGATTGAGCATCCGGGATCTGGTCGGCCATCGCTCTATGTCAATCCTTCATTCACGGTGCGTTTCGACGGTTGGTCGAAGACAGAATCAGAATCGTTGCTTGCTTACTTGTACCGTTTTGGCGCGCGTCCGGAACACACCATTCGCTATCGCTGGAAACCGGGGTCTCTGGTGATCTGGGACAATCGGGCGACCTGGCATTACGCGTTAAACGACTACCCCGGTCAACGCCGTCTCATGCACCGCGTCACGGTAGAAGGCGTTCCTTTGGCAGCTATCAACTGAGTCGAATGCCAAAATACTCTTCGTAACGACGGTTATAGTCTTCATCGCTGAGATCTGCCCCCATCTCGATCCAATCTTCGTCATCGATCGCACGGCGCCCATTGAACATGCCTTCGGCATCCTCGCCCACGGGCCATCGTAGTCGATAGTCGGGGGCGTGGATCGCAGTCACGATCGTTTCGGCCACCCGTTTGGGTTGAACGTTTGCATCGAATCCTGCTTTAAACATTTTGCCGTTGCGGCGCATGATCGGTTGGTAGGGCGACTGTTTGTCGTAGCGAGTTGCTTCGGTCGAGTTATCAAAAATCCGCGTCATGATGACGCCGGGTTCGATGTTTACGACGCGTATGTTGAACCGAAATACTTCGTGGGCAAGTGCTTCGCCGAGGCATTCCAATGCCCACTTCGTTGCGGAGTATGGAATTTGGTTGGGCATTGCCACCAGGCCTTCCATGGATGTGACATTAACGATGGTACCGCTACGGCGCTCCCGCATTTGTGGCAAAACGGCCTGTATGCAACGGACTGCCCCAAAATAATTGGTTTCAAAAATTGCACGGTGTTCGTGTTCCGGCGTCAATTCCAATGGTGTCGCGCCGCCGATGCCGGCGTTATTCACCAAGACGTCGATCGGTCCGGATTGCCGAACGATCGTGAATGCGGCGTCGGTGGATACGGCTGAAGTGACGTCCATGGGAACGACGGTGATACCAAGGCCTTCCAGCTCAGCAACTTTTGTTAGAGGTTCCGCCTTGCTGGTGTTACGCATACCAGCAAATACCTTGTAACCCCTACGAGCGAGTTCAAGGGCGGAGGCGAAACCGATCCCGGTACTCGCGCCGGTGACCACCGCAATGCCCAATTCTTCCGTCTCCATAAGGTCCCCCGATGCCATTATTTATGGACAAATAAAACAATATATATCAATAGGATATAGCAATATTTTGAAATAAAATATGATGATCTGATCGTTAAACCTTCGTTTTGAGCTTTAGTTTAAAGCGGGTAGGGGCTAGGGAATCTGGTGCTGGGTCCGACAAAGTAGGGGACTGGTATAATCGTTCAGTTGTACTCTCGATGGCTCTTCCGTATGTCCCGCTTCATAGGCTACTGGTGCCTGTTGGTTATCTCTTTGTATACCGTCGCTAATGACGATGGCGGAATCGTGGTCGGCAGTTATGCGGATCCCGCACGGGCAACAAAAGAGCGTGCGACGATCCCACGAGGGCTCCAATCAGAGATTGTTGAGGTGCTCGTTAACGACGAGCGTTACTACCGCGTGGTCGTGTTTACATCGGATCCCCAACAATTTCTGGTCGCGGCAAGAGCGGGAAGGTATGCCGATGCATGGTTTTGGTCGAATGCAAGATCGTCGTCCTTGCCAAGTCAAGTCAATCATCCGGTATTGCAAGCGAAGTCCACCGGGCTCCCAAGCACGGTCGATCGTTTTGGGGTGGCGTCGCTTAGAAGAAGCACCGGCGTCTCGGTGCCGGGAGATGAAAGTCTAGCGGAAACCTCGCGCTCATCCATCGTTATGCAGGAGCAAGGGAGACAAGATGCGGTTGCCGTTGCCAGATACGAGACTGTCGGCATCGAAATCGATGGTGTCTTGAATGAGGCTATTTGGAACGAAGTCAAGGCTTACGACAACATGGTTGTTCTGGAGCCGGACACGCTCGAGCAAGCCAGACATCGTACTCAAATGCGTTTTCTCTACACCGACCGTGGGCTATACATTGGCGTCGTCAATTATCAACCTGTGGAAACATTGATTGCTCGACTGTCGAGCCGTGACGTCAACATTAACCGGGACGCGTGGGGTATTGCCCTCGATACGTCCGGTGAAGGTCTTTACGGATACGTGTTCAATGTCGCGCTCGGCGGGTCCGTGATTGATGGAAAAGTTGCGCCAGAACGATCGTTTGCTTTGGAGTGGGACGGGCCCTGGGAAACCGCAACGCACGCGCGCGCTGACGGTTGGAGTCTTGAAGCTTTCTTACCCTGGTCGATGATGACGTTGCCGCGGGTCGATGGCGATCGCGTGATGGGATTTTGGGTAAATCGAAAGGTTGCCTACATTGACGAGCGCTGGGGTTGGCCAGCTTTACCGTTTACCGGGGCGCGTTTTATGTCGGCATTGAAACCCATGGCCTTTCCAGGCGTGACTCCCAAGAAACAATTGGTCGTGTTCCCGTACGGATCGACAAGCTACGACAGTGGGCCGGGCGTAGACGAAGCCGATTTTCGGGCCGGAATCGACGTCTTTTGGCGGCCAACTAGCGATCTCCAGTTAACTGCGGCGCTTTACCCTGACTTTGGGGCGGTGGAATCGGATGATGTGGTTGTTAATTTGACCTCACGAGAGACTTTCTTTCCTGAGAAGCGTTTATTTTTCCTCGAAGGCAACGAGAACTTCATTACGTCGCCACGGTCTCAGACGATGAGGGGAGGTGGTAGTTCGGGGGGCGGGGCTCGGCAAACGGCGACGAGCTTCAGGGGGACGCCGACGACGCTTCTGAATACGCGCCGTATCGGTGGTGCACCACTAATTGATATTCCAGCAGACGTCACGGTTCCGGGCTATGAGCGATCTAAACCGACCCAGCTTCTAGGGGCGTTGAAATTGACAGGTCAAACGGGACCGATGCGATACGGCTTTCTGAGTGCAATCGAAGATGATCCCGTGGTCTATGGACTAAGGAACGGTATCCGGACTGGCGTCGAAGGTGATGGCCGGAATTTCAGTGTGGCGCGGTTGATGTACGAGAGCGTAGACGAAGGGCGGCGCTCCGTTGGTTATCTGGGGACGGTTGTCGATCACCCATTACGTAAAGCAACGACGCATGGATTCGATGTTCATTTTTTGAACGCGAGCGGCAAATTGAACGTCGACACCCAATTCCTGATGAGCGATATCGAAGATTCCCAAGGATTTGGTGGGTGGGCAGATATTAGCTACACCCCACGACGGGGACTGATGCATATGGTCGGGCTCGAATATCTCGACAAAAAAATTGATATCAGCGATCTCGGTTTTCTGGAGCGGTCGGATAGCATAGGTGGTCGCTACTCGCTGATGTACGTGAAATCTTCCGGTATGAAGCGATTTCGATCTTGGCGAAGCATGTCGACGCTTACCAATTGGGTGAACGGCGACGGTCGCAACATCAAGACGGGAATATTTTCGCGCAACAGTTTGATGTTCATTAATCGAAACGAAGTTCGGATGCACTTTTACTACTTTCCGCGGCGATGGGAAGACCTTGAAAGCCGAGGAAATGGATCGTTCCGCACTCATGATCGCGTGTATTGGGAACTGGCTTATGGCACAGATACTAGCCAAACGTTTAGTTGGAGCATCCAGGGCGGTGCTATGCAGGAACACTTGTCCGGGCGGACGCAGTTTGTAGGAGTGGGCATAACCTTTAAGCCAGTCGATCGCTTTTCTCTGGATATTGACGCTAATTACCGGCACCACCAAGGTTGGTTGTTGCACCAAGGTGGTCGACGGATGACAACGTTTGACGCGGGCAATTGGCAACCGCGTTTCGCCATGGACGTCTTTCTGACGGCCCGACAACAGCTCCGGTTAACCATGCAATGGGCAGGTATCGTTGCCGACGAGCAAGCGTTTTATCAGATTCCAATGGAACCTGGAGCGCTTATCGAAGTCGACAAAGATGCTGACGAGGCTATAGGTGATTTCACGATGAGTCGATTGACGGCGCAGCTTCGTTATCGGTGGGAGATCGCACCGCTATCCGATCTATTCGTCGTCTACACCCGGGGTAGTAACCTGGACAATCGGGTCGACGATGAATTTGGCAATCTGTTGACGGATTCGTTCTCGGATCCGGTGATCGATGTTTTTGTAGTTAAGTTGCGTTACCGGTTTGGAAACTAGTCACTTATGAGGCGTTGTCTTGGCTCGGTTATTCAACGCTGTTTACCCACTTCTGGACGTTAACGACCTCGAGCCTGATAGATTCGATACCAATCTCGGTGTGGCCATAGCCCGTATACTTTTCGGTGAACTTGTTTCGCGCAGCGGTGGGCAACGGAACGATCGACGCAATGGCGTCGACGCGGACCCACCAAAGCTGAGCCCAGTCTTCTTCGTAGTGGTCAACTAGAAGGGCGACTTCAGGGTGCTGTTCTATATTACTGATGCGCTTTAATCTCCCCGGCTTCTTAAGCTTGCCGTCAATGGGGAGATAGATATGGTTTCCCTCGGAAACAAGGACCACGGGCACGAGGTGCGGCTTGAGTCCGTCGGTCGTCGCGAATCGTGCGACGTCCGCTGAATCGATTAGCTCAACCAACCAGGGTTCCATGTTATCTCATGGTACGAAAGCAGTTCCTGATCTCGTCGACGAAGGTTAAAGGCTGCTCAAAGGCTGCGAAATGACCGCCTTTTTCCAGGACATTGAAGTACCGCAAATCCTTGAACCGATTTTCAACCCACCGTTTTGAGGCCGAAAAAATCTCTTTAGGGAAAATACTGCACCCCGATGGCACAGTGATATCGCCGGTTGAGCCACGATTGAAACTCTCCCAGTAGAGTCGAGCCGACGACGCTCCCGATCCTGTGAGCCAGTAAAACATGACGTTATCGAGCAATTCGTCCCGGGATAAAACGTTTTCTGGATGACCGTCGCAGTCCGTCCACTGGTAAAACTTTTCAACGATCCATGCCGCTTGAGCCGCAGGTGAGTCGACTAGGCCATAACCCAACGTTTGTGGTCTGGTGCTTTGTTGCTTTGAGTAACCGGAATCCCAATCCTGATAGAACTGTCTCGATTTGATTGCCTTCTCTTCCAGCGGCGTTAGATCTTTCATCTGATCCGCGCTAGGGGCAGCGATGGGCATGTTGGTGTGTATCCCGGCGCAATGTTCGGGATCCTGGACTCCGATTGATGTCGTGATCGCGGAGCCCCAGTCGCCGCCTTGCGCGAAGTAATTTTGATATCCGAGTCGTTGCATCAGTTCCCCCCAGGCCTCAGCAACTTTATCAACGCCCCAACCGGTGGTCGTCGGTTTCCCAGAGAAACCATAGCCGGGCAACGCGGGTACGACCAAGTGGAACGCATCGTCGGCGTCGCCACCGTGTGTCTCTGGGTCTGAGAGTGGCCCCAATACTTTCATAAATTCGATGATCGATCCGGGCCACCCGTGCGTTAGAACGAGGGGCATGGCGTTCTCAACTGGGGACTTCAGGTGAAGAAAATGAATGTCGACGCCGTCAATTTCGGTCATATATTGCGGAATTTCGTTGAGAGCTTCCTCAGTAGTCCGCCAGTTGTATTCTGTTTGCCAATAGGCGCAAAGCTCTTGGACATACTGAAGGGGAATGCCTTGGGTCCAATCGTCGACGGGTTCTGATTCCGGCCATCGCGTTCGGGCCAAACGGTCATTCAAGTCATTCAGGTCCGCGTCGTCGACATGGATTTGAAAAGTTCGTACGTCGTCCATGGGGATTCCTTAGCAGCTCAGTCTGGAACGTATCAGTGGAAGTGACTCGATCGCGTGTGTCAAGAGAAACTGGCTAGATGCGGTGAGGCAAGCGATGGAACGTAGGCGTTTTCTGATGCGTGTGCCTATCGTTGTGCCCATCCACCGCTGAACGGGAAAGCCTGTCCGCAAAAAAAGCCGCTCTCATCGCTCGCTAGAAATAACGCGAATAACGCGTCCTCCTCGGGCGTACCTAACCGTCCGGCAGGGACTTGTCGTTTCAAGGATTCGACAAATGACGGTTTGTCCATCAATTCGGGTGGGTAGTAGTCAGGATTGGCAACGTAGTTTTGGGCAATCAGATTAACTTGAATATTGTGCGGCGCGACCTCGACACCGACGGATTGGACGTAGCCTACTTGCGCGGCCCGTGCAGCACTGTATGCGGCCACCGTCTTTAAGCCACGGAGTGCGGTTGCGCTGCCGTACACCACGATCTTTCCGTACCCTCGTTCTAGCATCTGAGGCAATACCGCTTGCGTAAGCCAATGCAAGGGATGGACCATCATGTCAAACGGTTTTTTCCATTCCGCCTCGGTGAGAGCCGTAACGACGGTGCCGCTGTAATTGGGTGATGCCAGATTGGCAATCAGAATATCGATCTCGCCACTGGAGGCGACAAGGGCATCGCAAGATTGTTTGTCGTTTAGGGGTTCGGTGCTTGCGATAATCGATGCACCTTCGCGTTTGAACACTTCGACCGTGACGGGCCCCATGAAGTCGTCTGCTTGGGTTACCAGTACACGTTTTTCTGAGAGCCGGTTACTCATTTGGA
>DCBA01000086.1:0-8526 GCA_002313255.1 Gammaproteobacteria bacterium UBA1119
GGCAAGGCGTTTGTTTGCAGCCAGAGTGCAGAAGAAATGAGGCAAAGCCGAGGAACCCTCACTGAGCCTGGGCGGGATAGTCCTTTCCGTAATCGCGCGGTTGCCGACAATGTTGACCTGTTCGAGCGTATGCGGGCGGGCGAATTCGGGGATGGTGCACACGTGTTGCGTGCGCGCATCGATATGGCGTCTCCCAATATCAACCTCCGAGACCCCGTGTTATATCGAATCATGCATAAGAGTCACCACCGAACCGGTGATCGTTGGTGCATTTATCCGATGTACGACTTCACCCATTGCATTTGCGACGCTCTTGAAGGTATCTCTCATTCGCTTTGCACGTTGGAATTTGAAGACCATCGGCCTCTCTATGACTGGGTCTTAGATAACATCAACATCAATTTTCATCCCCCTCAAATCGAATTTTCACGGTTGGGTCTTGAGTACAACGTGATGTCGAAACGCGTCCTGGCGGAGTTGGTAGACAAAGGAAAAGTTGATGGATGGAGCGATCCACGACTGCCGACACTTGCCGGGCTGCGTCGACGCGGTGTACCCGCCAGCGCCATTCGCGATTTTTGTCAGCGCGTTGGGGTAACGAAACAGGACAACCTGGTTGAAGTAAAGTTGCTTGAGTTCTGTATCCGCCAGGCATTAGAGGCGCAAACACCGCGAGTCATGGCGGTGTTGGAACCCTTGCGCGTGACGGTAACGAATTTTGAGGGCGAGGACGAAGTACTCGATGCTCCTTGGCATCCCAAGCAACCTGAAATGGGGATTCGAAAGCTAGTATTTGGCCGGGAGCTATTTATTGAAAGGTCTGATTTTAGTGACGATCCGCCGGATAAATTCAAACGGCTTTCCCCTGGCGCAATGGTTCGGCTTCGTTACGCGTACATCATTCGCTGCGACGAGGTGGTTAGGAGCGCCGCGGGGGAAATAGAATCCATCCAGGTAACGTACTTCCCCGATTCGCGAAGCGGTGACGATACCAGTGGCCTGAAACCAAAGGGCGTGATTCATTTCGTTGCGGCTTCTAACGCACGTCGGGTTAGGGTCCAATCGTTCGGCTATCTTTTCCGCACGCCGAATCCGAAGGACATAGACCAGGATTTCAACGACAACTCGGTCACCTCGACCGATGGCTTTGTTGAAAGCGGTATCGCCCAAGCACCCAACGCGCACGTTCAGTTCGAACGAACGGGCTATTTCTACCGTGACTCGTCAACCAGCGAAGCACTGGACGGCGACGTCTTGGGAGATTCCTTGATTTTCAATCGAACGGTGTCGTTACGCGACAATTGGAAACCTGGATCATGAACCCTTGGATCTGCCATCAAACAAAACGAGATGCACGAGGATGTCGTTAGCATGGCGGACGGTCCACTGACACACCTGCGGGTACTTGAACTCGGCACGCTGATTGCAGGGCCGTTCTGTGGTCAATTGTTTGGTGATATGGGTGCCGACGTCATTAAGATCGAGCCACCGGGTATCGGCGATCCCATGCGTTCATGGGGCAGGGGACTCCCGGTCTGGTGGCCGGTGATCGCTCGAAACAAGCGCTGCATCACTCTGAATCTCCGGGTTCGGGCAGGACAGGAGCTGCTGAAGCGACTGCTCCAGGATTCAGACGTCCTAATTGAGAACTTTCGTCCCGGCACGATGGAGAAATGGGGACTCGACTATGAAGTCTTGTCTGCCATTAATCCCGGGCTCGTCATGGTTCGGGTTTCGGGGTTTGGTCAATCGGGACCGTACTCATCGAGGGCAGGGTACGGATCCATCGGTGAGGCCATGGGGGGTATTCGCTACCTCTCGGGTGATTCGGATCGTCCGCCAAGCCGTGTCGGCCTATCGATCGGAGACTCTCTGGCGGCAACATTTGCGTGCGTCGGTGCGCTTGCCGCGTTGCATGAAAGAGATCGAACCGGGCACGGCCAAGTAGTTGATTCCGCGATATACGAAGCCGTATTAGCGGTGATGGAATCAACCGTCCCTGAATATACGGAAGGGGGTGAGATTCGAGAAAGGAGTGGCGCCATATTACCGAAAACCGCTCCGTCCAATGTCTATCCCACAGCCGATGGCGACTCCATCGTGATGGGAGCCAATCAAGATTCTGTGTTTACACGACTTGCGGAAGCTATGGGCGATCCGTCGTTAGCCGAGCATCCCAGTTACGCGGATCACGTTTCGCGTGGCGAGCACCAAGAGGAACTCGATGCTCTGATCGGGCGTTGGACCGTTACGCTTGATGCTGATGTGCTGCTCCAGCAGCTCGAAGCCCATGGTGTCCCGGCGGGTCGAATCTATCGCGCGCCCGAAATGCTCGAAGACCCCCATTTTCAAGCCCGAGAATCAATCGTCGACGTGGACCATCCAGTCTTTAAGAACCTTAAAATGCAGAATATTTTCCCGAAACTTTCCCGGTCCCAAGGAAAAATTAGGTGGCCGGGCCCTGAACTTGGCGCGCATAACGTAGAGATCTACTGTGATCTTCTCGAAATTTCTGACGAGACGTTGCAAGGTCTTATACACGATGGGGTAGTGTGAACCTGCCTGATCTAGCTGACGTCGAGGCGGCGTCCCAGCGGCTCGCAGGGCATATTCAACGAACCTCAGTGATGACGTCGAATTCGTTGAACGAAGCCGTCGGCGCGGAATTGTTCTTCAAATGTGAGAATTTCCAGCGCACTGGTTCGTTCAAATTCCGTGGCGCAATGAATGCGATCTTGCAGCTGCCACAGCACGTCTCGATCGTGGTTACGCACTCGTCCGGCAACCACGGCGCTGCCTTGGCGTTGGCGGCAAAGGAGTGCGATAAAACGGCCATGGTCATTGTTCCGAAGGGAGCTCGGCCGGAGAAACGGCAAGCGATTGAGCGACTCGGCGCCGAGATCGTTGACTGCGGGGAAAATTTGGAGGATCGCGAAGTTGTTTTGGCACAGGTGATGACATCACACCCCGAGGCAGTGTTTGTCCCCCCGTACGACCACCCGGAGATCATTGCTGGCCAAGGTACGGCAGCGCTAGAGTTGCTCGAAGAAGTTGGCAGTCTTCATCAATTGTGGATACCCGTCGGAGGTGGAGGTCTCGCGGCTGGAACAACCATTGTTGCAAACGGTCAAATTGACGTGATTTGTGCCGAACCTGAGTTGGCGCGGGACGCACACGATTCGTTAAGAACGGGCCGCCTCCAATCGGCGATGCCTCCTAGCACCGTGGCAGATGGGTTGAGGACGGCACTTGGGCAGCTTAATTTCGAAATTCTGAGACACAATAAGGTAGCCGTTGTGTTGGTAGACGACGAAGCCACTCTTGCTGCGATGAGGTTGATCTGGAATCGACTAAAAATTGTTGTTGAACCGTCAGCGGCCGTCTGCTTGGCAGCGATGCTGCGCGATCCGAAACGCGTGGCTGCGCGCGCGGGCATCATTTTAAGTGGTGGCAATGTATCGCCGCCCGGACTCCAATCGGGACGATGTTGAGTTTCAGGGACTGTTACGCGTGTTGAGTCCATCAAGGGGGTAGATAGGCCGCCGTACGTGTTCAAAATTAATTTCGGAGTAATCGGACGTGCAAACCCCCAACCCCGCGCACTCGACGATTTCACGTGCGATGTCACGAAAGCCGACGCGGTAGTGAATGCGACTTTTGAGTAATAGAAACCGTCGCTGAGAAGGTTCGATGCCGACGCATCGAAAACATCCCGGATCCACAGGTTCAAAATGACGCGAAACAACCATGATATCGACGCTTCCAGTTGATAACACGGCTGTCTTGCCCATATTGGTCGTCAATCCTCGTCCCATCGCGATTGTCGTCGGGAAGCGGCCATCGGAAATCAGACGTACGCGGCCCTGGATTTCCACTGGTTTGCTAATTCTCGACAAGGCAGGCATGGGCAATTTGCCACCTAAGGATAGTGTCACGGTATTCCCCACGCCTGCAGCAACCATGGCGTCAACGGCTTCTGGGTCGTAAATAGCGCACACGGCCACGTCTTCAAGTTCTTGACGTAAGACTTCCTTGAGTACGTCAGTTGTGTCCATGGTCCCGCCTGAAGCTGTGTTGTCGTAATGATCAAGCAAAATGATCGGTCCATCGGCTTGGTCGTGGCTACCGAGGTCTTTGGCCTTAGCGACGGACGAATCTAAGGGCTCGACCTCATAAACGAACGCGGACCGTTCGTTCCAAGCTTGGTCCAATAACTCGTCGCGGAGTCGTTCGGCAAGTTGCAAGTCATCGTCGGTCGCGACCACAACAGACAGACCCGCTTGCGGAATATCGGCATGCGGGAAACCGGTGAAGAGGCTAACCGCGAGTGCACCATCGGCCTCCATTTCCTGAGCGCGTCGCTGCAGTTCTCGATTGGGGAAATCGTCGGTTCCTTGACGCATGACGTGCGGCAGCATGGGATTGTTGCCCCACGCCATGACGGGACGTATCTGATGCTCGACCGCGGCGATTAGTACACGAGCGGCACGCTCGGCGGTCTCGAACATGTCGACATGCGGATAGGTGTGGTAGCCAGTAAGGACTGTCGCTAAGTTGACGATATCTGGAAAAATATTGGCATGCATGTCTAGAGAAACGGCGATGGGGAGATCGGGCGCGATTGCACGGATCCGCCGCAATAGCTCGCCCTCGCCGTCTTCATGGGTACGGGTGACCATCGCTCCATGTAGGTCCAACATCAAAGCGTCACAGTCGTCCAGCGCCCCCAGTATTTCCGCTGTGATGTACTCGTAGGCATCGTCCTCAACGGGTCCTGAAGGTGCGGCGCCGGCTGCGATCGGAAGGTGGATGTCGACGTCGAGCTTTTCGCTAACGGCGAGGTAACCGCCGATGCAACTCGCTGTATCTCGATAAATATTGATGGCGTCGTTGCCTTGAAGCGGTAGCTCGCGGTCACCTGAAAATCTTGCCAAGTCCGTAATGACAGGAGAGAAGGTATTGGTCTCGTGACTCATCTGGGCAATGACAATTCGCATGGCGTCCTCCCGGCTAACGGACGAGTCGATAATGTACGCTATGGTAGGCTCGACTGCATGGAAGCGGAGACGGACAGTACGACTTTCCTGGGTCATCCGCGTGGGCTGGTCGTCCTTTTTTTCGCGGAAATGTGGGAACGCTTCAGCTTCTACGGCATGCGTGCCTTGTTGGTTCTTTATCTCACGCAGCACTTCTTGTTTGAAGATGGGGTCGCGGCAACGATCTATGCCTCTTATGGTTCTTTGGTTTACCTCATGCCGCTGTTGGGCGGCTTGATCGCAGATCGATACCTGGGATTTCGCAAGTCGGTGATATATGGCGCAGGACTGCTTGTATGTGGCCATTTCTTGATGGCCTTTGAGGGGGCACCAGCTGACGTAGTTGATGGTGCGGTTGTACGGGATGAATGGGCCCTGGCGGCGATGTATTTAGCTCTCGCGTTCATCATTGTGGGGGTCGGGTTTCTCAAACCATCGATCTCGAACATCGTCGGCGAGCTATACCAGCAGAATGAACGGCGTCGGGATCAAGGATTTACGCTCTTTTACATGGGCATCAACCTCGGTGCATTGTCGGCAATGCTCCTATGCGGTTGGCTTGGGCAGCATGAGGATTATGGCTGGTCCTATGGTTTCGGATTGGCGGGAATTGGAATGCTTGTTGGTCTTGTCACGTTCGTAAGGGGCCAGCGCTGGCTTGGTGGTGTCGGAGCTCCAGCCCGTCCGCTGGTGCTTACCAGTCGCTTCATGGGGGTGCGACGGGAAACGATTATCTATTCGGCTGGCATCGTCGTCGTCGTATTTGCATGGGGACTTATGCAGTCCCGCGAAGTCGTTGGCGCACTGCTTGGTATTGCTTCGGTTGGAGCCGTGCTGGGCGTTGTCGGTTATGCGGTGTTGAATTGTTCTCGAATCGAGCGGCAGCGTTTGATGGTCGTTGTTTTCTTGACCTTCGTCTCCGTTATATTTTGGACATTCTTTGAACAGGCGGGTACGAGCTTGACGCTGTTTACCGACCGCAATGTCGTTAAGAACGTTTTGGGTTTCGAGATGCAAGCTTCGCAAATGGGATTTTTAAACCCGCTGTTCATTATATTGCTTGCACCGTTGTTCTTTATTGGGTGGGAACTCTTGGGTCGGCGGGGCTGGGAGCCATCGACACCGATGAAATTTGGACTAGGCGTTTTGCAAGCAGGGTTGGGGTTTGCCGTTCTGGTCTATGGGGCCGGTTTCGCCAATGCGGCGGGTCAAGTGGCGGTGATTTGGCTCGTGCTCGCTTACCTGTTGCACACAACCGGAGAGCTTTGTTTATCGCCAGTGGGATTGTCCATGGTGACCCGACTTTCGGTGCCGAAAATCGTGGGGCTGATGATGGGCGTTTGGTTTTTGTCATCCGCCGGAGCCCATTACTTAGCCGGCGTGATTGCCGGTATGGCGGCAGTGGATGTGATGCCTGACGGCTCCATCGACGCGGTTTCATCGTTACCCGTCTATACAGATACGTTTCGTTTGCTCGCTTATGTTGGTATCGCTCTAGGTGTTGTCATTATGGCGTCCGCGCCCCTGGTGCGGCGCTTCATGCACGAGTCTGAGTCAGGCTTGGTGGAGGTAGAACCGAGTACCACAGAGTAGCACCTCGTCGTCAGACACGTAGGCACCACGTCGTCGTGCCCGATCGAGGATTTGATCCCTATTAGCGACGGTGATGTCCAATCCAGAAAGGCCTGGACCCCGGCCGTCGGTCGCTTCGACAAATCGCAGTGTGATGTTGTTTAAGCGGATCGAAAGTTCGCTGCCGTTTCGATCGACGGGTAGGCCAGAAACCTTGCCCCACAGGTCCGCCAATTCGACGGGATCAAGCCCCTGAAGTTCAACGCCGTGGTAATCCACCGTCACGGACTGGTCGACCTTGTCCTCCCACTGCAGGCCTCCGGATGGTTGCCAGTTGCCATTGAAGTCGGCCTGTTGGTCCCAGTCGATCTCAAAGAAGGCGGCTCGCATATCGCCCGGGTGAATCTGGCATATATTCCAGGTGTCGCGATGACTTTCATGTGCGATTCGAATCCCATTGTCGAGTGCTCTTTGCCGTACCGCTTGCTGGGTCACTTTGTTGTCCGCCTGACAGATGACCATATACCCACCATCACCCCCACGCCGATCTAGGTATCGACCACCGGCTGTTCCTTCTTTGACAGGCGCGACGACCTCGAGGAAATTACGGCCGACGCACATCAGCGTATTTTCAAGACCAAATGCGCCGACGCCCGGGTCGATAAAGCAGGCATTGATGCCTAGAACGTCCGTCAGATCATCGATCACAGGATCAAGTTCCCTTGCGACAAGACAAATTTGGCGTAGTTGAATGGACATGGATGCATCCCCCCTTGGGCCTATGATCGAGCTTCAAATGCGACTTGGCTAGCCTTTTGAAGATTGAAATATTTTCTGACGTGATTTGTCCTTGGTGTTTCATCGGTAAGCGGAGACTGGACTCGGTGCTCGAAGACAGTGACATGGGGGAGATCGAGCTTGAATGGAAACCGTATCAGCTTTATCCGAATCTCCCGGCGGGTGGGGTGGCCCGCTCGGAATTCTCGCGGGCTCGTTATGGCGAATCCGCGGATGGTACTCGAACGCCTGAACGTATTCGGATAGAAGCCGACGAGGTCGACATTGCTTTTAATTATGCCTCGATAGATCGAGTCCCCAATACTCTGTCAGCACATCGGCTACTGGCAATGGCGGGAGAAATGGGTTGCCAGCACGAGCTCGCAGAAAGGTTGTTCCATACCTATTTTTGCGACGGATCAGACGTCGGCGCTATCGACACCCTTGCCGATTGCGGCGCCACGGTTGGTATGAATGGCGGTGCCGTGCGGGAGTTTCTATACGGCGACGCAGGTATTGAAGCGACCCTGAGGGATATCGCCGGTGCCTTTGACGTCGGCGTTGCCGGAGTTCCTTGCTACCGGTTGGGGGGCGCATTTCTATTACCGGGCGCCCAGACGCCGGATGTGATGATCCAGTTTATTGACCGAGCAAAGAAACGCCTAGCGGAAACAGAATAGTTGTCGCAGGTGGATGGAGAACAGAAGTTCACCACTCTGGTCGGCACGCAATTTATTGATAAAGTTAAAGATTATGTCGACGGTCACGGTCGGTAAGTAAAAGTTGGACTTTCAGTGCGACTCGCTTTTCTTGCGAGATGTGCCCACCGACAAAGGACCGGACGAGTATCTCGAGGGTCGATGATCTCTTCGATCTCAAAGTACTCGGCGCTGCGAAACGGGGAGCGGAAGCGGTTGAGACGGTCCCGTATCTTCGCGAGGTGAGCGTCATAGTCGGTTGCCGAGGCTAATTCCGCTTTGTAGGCTACCTCAATCCCTCCTTCAATGGGCAAGGAACCCCAATCGCCCGAAGGCCAGGCGACGCGAATATGGTGCGCGCCGGGCTTGTGATTTGCGCCGCCGGCAACGCCGAATGCTTTACGGACAATGACACAACAGAAGGGCACATTGCTCTGACCGAG
>DCBA01000086.1:8902-33881 GCA_002313255.1 Gammaproteobacteria bacterium UBA1119
TTGCCAATGAGAAAGTCTGGGCAATCTTCCAGATGCACGATGGGTAGATGAAAGGTCGATGCAAGATCAAGAAGTCGAATGAGTTTTCGGCATGCGTCGGCGGTCCACGCGCCCCCGTAAATCGCGGGATTTTCGGCGAATAGCGCGATCGGGATGCTATCCAAATGTGCCGTGCCCGTGATAATCGAACGGCCCCACTTTTCGCCAATTTCGAAGAAGGATGCGTCGTCAACGACCGCGGTGATCAATTCGTGCATCTTGTAGATCTTTCTCGGATCTTTGGCGACTAATTCCATGAGCGCAGCGTGTCTTTGTTCTGGATCGTCCGTGCTTTGTACCCGTGGAGGTAGCTCGTCGGTCGCTGTGGGTAAATACGATAGGAAACGCCTAGCTCGATCGAATGCTTCGGATTCTGTGGTGACTTCGTCGTCGATCGCTCCGTTCCGAGTATGAATTCGCGCGTGACCAAGTTCCTCCTTAGTAACGTCGCCAAGGTTCGCCCAGTCTACGAGTGCTGGTCCAGCAATCATCATCTGTGCGGTATCCCGGACAATAACCAATAGTGCGACGTCGCGACGCGCGCTGCTCCAATACCCGCGACGGATCCCAGAGCGAGCGATACGGAAGGGGCGATGGCTAAGTGCTGAACTACGGTCTCCCAACCTCGTAGTTCGGGGATGTAAGTTCGACCTGCGATTTCGATGGTTTTTACCGAGCCGCCGCCCCCCATCCCGTCCACGAGTCGGACGTGGGGGAGTCTCAAATCTAACGCTAAGCCCTCCGCTCGCGCCCGCTTCGCCCCACAATGGACCCGTCCGCCGATCCTCCGCGGACGGTAAAGTCATCGCCGGATAGCACCACAGGACGTCCGTCGAGTTCAGCAGTCCCGAGGACAAAGTTGGACGGCGTAAACTCAGTGAGGTTACCAGCGGCATCGTATTTGCCGACCCCGGCAAGTGTGCCGATTTCGTGAAACGAGTCCGGATCGCAGATCGCTGCGATACGTTCTCGAACGGTGAGTTTACCGAATTCATGTTGGCGGGCGACCTTGTCCTGGCCGCCCATCCTCAATGCTAGTTGTTCGCGGTGACGGAGTTCCTTTATCTCGTCTTCCCAAGACATCCTAGCCGATACGCGTGCCCGTGAATGTCGCGTTTCCGAAGGAACCGAGTTTCACGTCACCGGAAAGGTTGTCGCCGTCAACCTTCGCCGAAAATTCCAGCGTGATTGGCATTGGGTTGGTGATATCCGCTTTCCACGACACGGTATCTCCATCGATCGCGCCGTCCTTAAGTTCGAGCGTTCCCTGTTGACCCGCCATCGTTCCAGTCAACGTATCCCCATCGGTAGCGAGGGTTATCGTTGCTTTCTGTTGGCCCATCGGTGTGTTCATGGTTGTTTCCCATTGGCCGTCAGCACTACTCATGCGATTCTCCTTCAAGTGTGTTCTTCGCGAGCTTGAGTATGCCTCTCCGTTCTCGCTGAGGTAAAGTGCGAAACACCAATAAATACGGTGACCCGATGTGATCGGAACCCTGAATGAGGGCCCACTACATCAGGCGTTAAAAGCGCTGTACGCGCGTCCCGGTTCCCAAGAGGAAGTCAGTATCGATGACTTTGTTGCGGATGTCGTCGATGGTAATCAAATCATTGAAATCCAAACGCGGGGGTTCGGCGCGCTAAAGAAAAAATTGCCGGTGTTTCTCTCCACACACCGGGTAAAGTTAGTCCATCCGATTGCCCAGACGCGTACTATCGTAAAAGTTCAAAACGATGCCGAAACTCGGCGTGTCTCGCCAAAACATGGATCACCGTTTGATATTTTCGCAGAGCTCGTTTACATCCCGCAGATACTGAATGACCCAAACTTCGATATCGACGTGGTATTGATAGAAGAAGATGAATATCGGGAATATGACGGTCGTCGTGGGCGTAGGAAGCGAGGATGGGTAACCACAGGGCGTCATCTCGTTCAGGTGGTGGAGGTGGTGACCGTTGGTTCGATGGAAGATTTATTCGGCCGCGTGGCCACAGACTTAACGGTTACGTTCACGTCTGCAGATCTTGGGCACGTGATGAAGCGGCCGCGATCACTGGGACAAAAAGCCGCCTATTGTTTTCGTGTCGCCGGCCTAACCCGCGTGTGCGGGAAGAACGGTAACGAGCTGGTCTACGAGAAATCAAAGTGAACGTCGATCAACGAGGATGTATCGCCGGCTGAGTTAGTTTTTTCGAAGCGAATGTTGGGCATCGACATTCCCGTACCGCTCCGTAAACTGCGCAATCACGCAACGTCCGACGAGAAGCGTCTCGATGTCGAGATCAAAATGGCTTTATTTGCCGATGGTGCTCGCTGTGGCGCTCTTAATTGATTGGAGTTCCGAGGGCCCCATGACTCGTCTGGTGCTTGGCACCGCGATATTACGCATCAACACGAGTCCTGACGGCGCGAGTGCATTCCTCGACGCAGATTTTATTGGGACCACACCGCTTCGCCATCAGGCGCGCCCGGGGAAAACGGTGTTGAAGTTGGAACACCCTTTTCATCCGAACTACGTTGAGCGGCTCGAACTCCTTCGCGGCAAAACTAAAGCGCTCGATATCACGTTGGAGCCGGCGTTTGGCAACCTCGAAATTATCACCAACCCTAAGTCGGCACAGTTGATAGTCGATGGCGAAGAAGTCAACGAGCGAACGCCCGTCAAACTATCGGATCTCCCAACGGGTACCCATGACGTGCGCGTTTTTATTTACGGACGCGAGCCGATTACGGAAACGATAACGGTGACGCCAAACGCGAATATTTCCCGCACCTATGAACTCTCTCGCGTGCCGATGGGTTCCCTAACGATCGACAAGGTGCCCACAAATGCCACGGTCCGACTCACCGGCATCCAACAACCTTACGAACCTCAGATGATGTTGCCGATCGGAAGTTACGATGTCGAAGTGTCTCATCCAGGCTATACGACCCAGGCATTGCGGATGGCCGTTCGGCAACAGGCGAACACGCGCCGAATTCGGCTAGAAAGGGAATACGGACGTTTAAGTTTGTCGATCGCGCCGCCGAAGGCGGTAGTTACCATCCGCTATGATGCGGGTAGTGGGTTCCGAAATTTTAAGTATTTTGACCGTATGCAGGTGCCTACGGGGAACGTAGTGGTTCGTGCGAAAGCGCTTGGTTACCGAACCTATGAAAGGAACGTGACGATGACCATGGCCGGGCTGAACCATAATATCGCAATGAAAATATTCAAGATCACGCCTGGGCGTGAGTTCCGAGACAGGTTGCAGGCAGGTGGTGATGGACCGTTGTTGAAAATCTTGAGTGAAGGAAACTTTGTCATGGGTGCTGCAGATGGCTATCCGGACGAAGCGCCTACGCGTGCCGTCACAGTGACGCAACCGTTTGCGATTGCCGTCTACGAATTAACTCGAGGTGAATACAATCGGTTCGAAGACTTGGGGGGAGAAGACAGAGTTCCTGCGACGAATTTGAGCTGGGGTCAGGTCGACGGTTATTTGAGTTGGTTGAGCCGGGAGACGTCGTACACTTATCGATTACCCAGTGAGGCCGAGTGGGAGTACGCGGCGCGTGCTGGGACGACGACTGCATATTATTTCGGATCCAACGCCAATCGATTGTGCGAATACGAGAATGTGGGCGATCAATCGATGCGTTCCCAATTCCAGAAGGACACCATCGCTTCTTGTAACGATGGTGTAATTCGGCTCGCACCCGTCGGAAGCTTTAAACCGAACCCGTTTGGCTTATACGACATGTTGGGGAACGTGCATGAGTGGGTCGCTGATTGTTGGCATGGAAATCACGAAGGAGCGCCCTCGACTGAGAAGGCCCGGACTAGCGTCTGCAATACGCCGGGACACGTCGTGCGTGGCGGCCACTGGTTTGCAGCACCTGATGACGCGCGGGTGAGTTTTCGCAATGTCGGGACGAAATCCAGCGACTCCTTAGGGTTCAGAGTCGTGCGTGAGCTTTAAGCCAAACGAATGATTTACTGAAGATCATGGTGGTCTGTTCGGGTGGAATTTTTCAGTTGCAGGTCACATGGCGCAGGTAGCGGTCGTGGGTTGCGGGATGATCGGTTCCGCGGCTATGAAATATCTCGCACGTGCTGGCGTCGACGTGGTGGGATTTTCGCCCCGGGAACCTTCTTCATACGCGGACCACAACGGGGTTTTTGCATCCCACTACGACGCCGGTCGCATTACCCGTACGTTAGATGCAGACAGAGATTGGGCTCGCATGGCACGGGCGTCAGTGGATCGGTATTTGGACTTAGAGCATGAGTCAGGGATTGCCTTTTACGATGCGGTTGGATTCGCCGCATTCGGTCCTCCCGATTCTCGCTACGTTGATTGCGTAAGAAATATAGCTGACGATTTTTCAACCGTGTCGAGAACCGTACGTCCCCAGGACTTTGACAGCATTGACTTCGGTGCCAACACCGAAATTGAAGCGCAAGACACGGATGCTGGCGTGATAAATCCGCGTGAACTTGTCAGAGCGCAGCTGTTTCTCGCCGAACGCGCGGGCGCGAGGGTTAGGCACACAGAGGTGGCGCGGATCGAGCGAGATGCTGGACATGGCGTTTCTATTGAGACAATCGAAGGTAACAGTTTCGGGGTTCAACGCGTATTAATCGCCACGGGCGGATTCACAGATCTCGCGCTCACGGGCGCGCGCTTGCAACTGGACGTACAGGGTCGTGTTGTCTTGTTGGTTGAGGTGGAGCAAGAAGTCGGGTCTGCCATGCCGTCGTTCATTGCGGAAGACGCGGAGGGATTAGCCCTTTCCGAGTTTTACATCCTTCCGCCTGTGCTTTACCCAGACGGTAAGCGATACCTGAAAATTGGAACAGCTGAATTTGACCATCCGTTGAAATCTCGAGCCGACAAAATTTCATGGTTTCGGGGTAAGGGCGATGTGAGTAGCGATATACATGCGCTTCGAAGAACCATTGAAACATTGATGCCGAGTATTCGTGACTGCGCCATGCGGCAACTGCGTTGTGTGATTACGTATACTGTCAGTGGTTACCCATACCTTGACTGGCTGAATGATCGAACAGCTGTAGCTGTCGGAGGTTGCGGCCAAGCCGCCAAATCCTCCGATGAGATCGGAAGGCTTGCTGCGCGCCTTTTTGATGGTGATGAAACGCGATATCCAGCTATTACAGCGGAATAGAAATCGGATTGAAGAACGCGCGGCGAATGCTAGAGTTCGGGGATCGCCAGCTTCATTACGTCAGAAATGGTCTCCACCAATGAAAGTTGCATTTCGCTGCGGATGGCTTCGGGCAGTTTCTCCAATTCGGACTCATTTTCTTTCGGAAGAATCACGTGACGTATGCCGGATCGATGCGCAGCAAGAATTTTCTCTCGAATCCCTCCGACGGGAAGTACGAGTCCCGAGAGTGTGAGTTCGCCCGTCATGGCGATGTCGTCTCGTACTTGCTTTTCGCTATAGGCCGAGGCCAGCGCGGTTGCCATTGTAATACCGGCTGAGGGACCGTCTTTGGGGACAGCTCCGGCGGGGACGTGAACGTGAATCCCGGAATCTTCGATCTTTGATCTATCGATATTGAGCGCATCGGCCTCTGTCCAAATGCACGAACGAGCTGCCTTTACGGATTCCTGCATTACTTGGCCGATATGGCCCGTAATCGTCACCTTTTCGTCCTTGTGCGTCAGTGAAGCCTCCACGTAGAGGACATCACCACCTGCCTCGGTCCATGCCAACCCTGTTGCGACGCCATTAGTTAAACGAGCTCGACTTTTGTCCGATTTAAATCGCTCTGGTCCCAACATGTCCGTGACAGAGCTCTCGTTAATCGGTTCGGTCTGGGGCTCATTGAGCAGACTATGTTTGGCCCGTTTCCTAGCGAGTCGACCGATGGTACGTTCGAGTTCGCGCACGCCGGCTTCGCGGGTATAGCGTTGAATTGCGAGACGTAGCCCTTCGTCGGTCAGTTCGAGTTGTTCGGGCTTAAGCCCCGCGTTCTCTTGTTGTCTCGGTATGAGGAAACGGCGAGCGATCTCGACTTTTTCGAGCTCACTGTATCCCGTCAGCTCAAGCACCTCCATGCGATCAATTAGGGCTCTGGGGATACCCTCGAGCGTATTCGCGGTGGTGATAAAAAACACCTTGGAAAGATCGAAGGGAAGATTTAAATAGTTGTCACGGAATTCTTTGTTTTGTGCCGGATCGAGTATCTCCATCAGGGCTGAACCCGGATCACCTCGATAATCGCGGCCCATCTTGTCTAATTCGTCCAGCATCAGCACGGGATTGCGAACGCCACACCGTCGGACGGCTTGCAAGATGCGACCTGGCATGGCGCCGATGTAGGTGCGTCGGTGGCCTCGGAGTTCCGCTTCATCGTGCAAGCCCCCAAGACTCATACGTTCGAACTTTCGACCCATTGCGCGCGCTATCGACTGCCCGAGCGAAGTCTTACCGACACCGGGTGGGCCGACAAAACAGAGGATGGAGGCCTTTGTTTCGGGATTCAGTAACAACACCGCCAATGCCTCTAATATCCGCTCCTTAACATCGTCGAGACCAAAGTGGTCTTCATCGAGGACTTCCTTGGCAGATTGAAGTTCGAGGTTGTCTTCGGTAATTACGTTCCACGGCAATTCCGCTACGAGCTCCAGGTAGCCACGTGAAACTTGGAAATCTGCTGCGTTGGGTGACATTCGCGACAGTCTCTTTAGTTCTCGATCGACCTCTTTCTGGACGGACTCGGGTAGATTTGCCTGTCGCAGCTCTTCTTTTAGTTCGGCTAAATCCTCATCGCCTTCGTCTTCGCCCAACGCTTGCTCAATGGCGCGTTTTTGATGTCTGAGTACGTGCTCCCTCTGCAGATTCTCGACGTCGTCGCGCGCCTGACTCTGAATTTCCTTTTGGATCTCAGTCACCGCATGTTCGTGTTGTAAGACCTCGTGGATGCGAGTCAGTAGCTCGTTCTCAGAATTAATTTGGAGTAACTCTTGGCGTTCTTCGGTCGAAAGGTTTTGTGCTACGGATGCAATCTTGTACATCTGACTAATGGGTTCGTCGATCTGACCGATAAATTGCTGAAAAATCTGATCCCCTTTATCAGGATTTAGCGAATTCGCTATATCTCTCGCGAGCTCAAGTACTTCGCGGTGTAAAGCTTCAATTCTTGGCTCTACGTCGTCATCCAAGTTGATCGAAAGGTCGTCGATGGGCGTATACACAGCCGAAAGGTAGTCGTCCACTTCGTCGACGCTATCGATACGCACACGCTGATTTCCTTGAACGATGACTTGGGCGCCGCCATTGCGTTCCTCAACGCGCGACACCGTGCATAAGGTACCGATCTCGTGAAGTTCTTCTTGCGTTGGTTCTTCCGCTTCCGGATCACGTTGCAGGACAACAATGACTTCGCGGCTTCCGTTCGCCGATACCTTGACGGACGCGAGAGAACGCGCGCGCCCCACGGCAACCGGTGCAACGAGGGTGGGAAAGATGACCAGATTCTTTAAAGGCAGAAGAGGCAGGGTCGGCATAGACTTTCCAGAAGTTCTTTGCGTCATAGCTTAATGTGCGGTCGCCGGGGACGTATTTCAACCCCCACCGAGAATTGCAACGCGTGGAGGCAAATATTTTTCGAAATCAACAAAGCCCCTGGGCACGAGCTGCCTCTTCACGGACTGATTCGGGGCCACCCAAGATCTGACGGTTGTATCCGATTCGCTTAAACCAGTAGTGAAGGCCTAACAGATCTGTGAAGCCCATCCCACCGTGGACAATGGTCGCGGTCTTGCCGACAAATGAACCCACTTCGCTAAGGTGGGCCTTGGCGTGACACGCGTTCAAATGGGACTCTTTGGAGTCTTCATCGATCGTGTGGGCCGCATACCAGAGGAGGGCACGACTGGGTTCGATTTCCGCGGCCATCTCGGCGCACATGTGCTTCACTGCCTGAAACGACGCAATGACGCGATTAAACTGTCTGCGTTCCATCGCATATTGGACCGACTGGTCTAGCATTTCCTGGGATGCTCCCAGCGTGTCTGCGGCGATCATAATACGGCCAATGTCGATGACGGAGCGCAGTGCTGAGCCTTGATCGTCGGCGACGAGGGCGTCCGCGGGCGTGTTATTAAAGATGATTTCACCGATAGGCCGTGTACGGTCGATCTGCGGGAGTGTGTTGATGGTCAAACCGTGCGCGTCGGAAGGGATGACGTATAGTCGGTTGTTGGTGTCAGCTACCAAGTAGTTGTCGGAGTAGATGTCGATGACAAAGAGCGCTTTACCGTTCAGTTTCGAGTTCGTTGCCACGACGCCTGCGTCGCGGCGGGCCCCCGTCGCTTCTGACAGAGCGGCACCAAACGTCGTGTTACCTGCCGCTATTTCGGGTAAATATTGATTCTGTTGCTCCTCGCTACCGGCAAGTAGTATCGCCGTGGGTGCTAGTACCGCCGTTGATAGGAATGGCGATGGCGTGACATGCCGACCTAGACATTCACAAACTGCTGCCGCGTCTAGCGCGCCGAGTTCGATGCCGCCATGCCTTTCAGGTATGAGCAACGCGGGAAGGCCAAGCTCTACGAGCCCATCCCAGATGTCGTCAGCGCGTTCTTGTTGCTCTTCGCTGTACCGACGGACGCGTTCGAGGGGGGCTTTTTCTTGTAGGAATCGGTTGACGTTGTCTTGGAGAGCGGTCTGTTGCTCGGAGAGTCCAAATTCCATACTAAGCCTCGGCCTTCTGTTCGAATTTGGGCTCTTTCGGCATACCTAAACCGCGTTCGCTGATGATATTTTTTTGAATCTGAGATGTTCCTCCGCCGATGATTAGTCCCAGGAAGTACATGTACTGTTGTTGCCATGAACCGTTGTCAGTAAGGTAGTCACTGCGACCATACATCAGACCGATTTCCCCCATGATGTCGATGGCGAGACCCTCTAAATCGTGACGCAGTTCGGTTCCTTGTAGCTTCGAGATCATTCGGGCGAGTCGCGAGTCAGTATTGTTGATTCGTGACGAAAGAACGCGCTGGTCGTTGAAGCGCAGTGACATAACGCGTGCTTGGATTTTCATCATGCGATCACGAAAGACGGGATTGTCGATCAAGCGTTGGCCATCCATTGTTTCCTGACGCGCGAGCTCGATTAATCGATTTAACCGAGTGAGCGTGGTGTTTGGGTCACCAAGCGAGTCACGCTCGTGCCCTAGAATAGCGTTTGCAACGAACCAGCCTTCGCCTCGTTTTCCCACAATTTGATCCTTCGGGACCCGAACATCGCTAAAAAACACTTCGTTGAAATTGCGTGCCATGGTCATGTCAACGAGCGGGCGAATTTCGATTCCGGGCGTATCCATTTGAAATAGCAGAAAGCTGATACCTTGATGTTTAGGGGCTTCGGGATCGGTACGGACCAGACAGAAAATCCAGTCAGCCAGGTGCGCGGTCGAAGTCCAGATCTTGGAGCCGTTGACGACCCATTCGTCGCCGTCGAGGATTGCCGACGTGGTTAAACTCGCGAGGTCGCTGCCCGCGTTGGGCTCTGAATACCCCTGGCACCAGATCATTTCGCCGGCAAGCGTGGGGGGAATGAACCGTTTTTTCTGTTCCTCGGTCCCTAGTTCCAACAAGGTTGGTACCAGCATGGAAATACCCTGGCCGCCTAAACCACCAGGGGTTTGAGAACGGGCGAATTCTTCGCCGATGATCCTAGCTTTGATAATGTCGGGTTCGCCGCCGTGCCCGCCGTATTCTTGCGGTATTGTTCGGGCCGTATAACCTTTCTCGATAAGTAGCTTCTGCCAACTTCGAACGCGATCGGATTTCATCGCTTCACCGCGTGGTGCGCTCTCGCGATTCGTTTCGATGAATTTCCGAACGTCCTGACGGAATGCCTCGTATTCGGGACCGAAAGAAAGATCCATCTCGTCTCCAATGGGCGCTGATGAAAGGGAGTTTACCTGATCACCGAATAGGTAAAGAAGAGGTCGCCGGCCCGAGGGGTTTGAACCGATTGTCTAAGCGAGTCGATCCAGCTCTTCGCGCTTTACTGCATGCTGCAGCGGTACGTTTTTTACGAAACGACCGATTTCTTCGAGGATGCACTCGGCTAGCCGTTGGGTTTCGTTTCCCAATGACCCAGCGATGTGTGGTGTTAAGAATACGTTTGGAAGCTCGTAGAGGGGCGAGTCCGGCGTTGGTACCTCTGGATCGGTGGTATCAAGCACGGCGAAGATTCGACCGTTAGCTAATTCTTGCGTGAGGGCGGCGTGATCAACGAGCGCACCTCGAGCGGTATTTATGAGCGTGGCGTGATCCTTCATCAGCCCCAGTTCTCGTCCACCAAAAATGTTGCGAGTCTCGGGTAGCAAAGGGGCATGTAGTGACACCACGTCGCTTTGGCTAGCGAGCTCGGCGAGGCCAACCTTTGCAGCGCCGAGATCTCTTGCATCCAAAGGTGATACGTATGGGTCGTACAAGAGGAGCTTAAAATCATGCTGTTGCAGATATCGAAGTACCAGTCGACCAATATGAGAAGCCCCGACTATACCCACGGTTTTGCCGTAGTTGCCGACGTCGGGTGCTTCTCGAGACCAGGGAGATCTGTTCTCACGAACCTCTCGATATACCCGATTTAGTTGGAAAACGCGTTTATTGGCGAACAAGATCGCTGCGAGTGTGTATTCTGCTACGGGTACGGCATTTGCGGCGACAGCGTTGGTAACCATTACACCGCGGCGCCACGCGTACTCATCCACGAATCCCTTGACGCTCCCGGCCAAGTGCGCGATGAGCTTTAGTTTTGGTAGTCGGTTGAGTACGGCCCGATCGATGCTCGGGCAACCCCAACTGGTAATCAAAATTTCTGTTTTCGCTAGTGTTTTTTGCGGTGCGTTATCGAAGGAAGTGAACGGGGTTCGAGATACGAGGGAACAGAGCGTATCGAGTCTTGCAATGTGCCTGTCGTGCAGAAGTTCTTCCCGCACGTAAGGGTGCATGACCAGAGCTGTCGCTGGTGCAGGCATTCACGCACAATAACAAATAAAGGCGCTGTGTAAGTGAGAAATCGGATTGACGAACTCTGAGGAGATCTTTGCTGGTCGCTTATCCGTGATGGCAAGGATGCAAGCCGAGCACAACGATGAGGTACACCCCGATTGGCTTAATCAAGGATTCGAGTATTACCGGGCAGTGTGGGTTGAATGCGCGGAATTACTGGATCATTTCGGTTGGAAGTGGTGGAAAAACCAGGTAGCAGATATCGAGCAGGTCAAGCTCGAAATTGTTGATATTTGGCACTTCGGATTGTCCGATCTCATTCGGGATGACCTGGTTGGTGCTGACCTAGCGCGCGAAATGGTTCAGCGTGCCGAGAGCAAGGGCGATGGCAACTTTCGCCAAGCTGTTGAGGCGCTTGCTAGCCGAGCACTTGTCGATCCGAAATTCGACATTGCAAGTTTTATCGATGTCTTGAATGCGTTACCCATGTCACTTGACGAACTGTTTGAGAAGTACATCGGTAAAAACGTTTTAAACCGATTTCGACAGGCGCATGGTTATAAAGCGGGCCATTACCAAAAAGTGTGGCAAGGGCGCGAAGACAATGAACACCTAAGTGAACTAGTCGGCGAACTGAACCCACTATCGGACTCGTTTGTGGACGAGCTCCTTGACGCTC
Source organism: Gammaproteobacteria bacterium UBA1119 (assembly GCA_002313255.1). Lineage (GTDB taxonomy): Bacteria > Pseudomonadota > Gammaproteobacteria > Pseudomonadales > Azotimanducaceae > UBA11889. The sequence continues at coordinate 20,604 of DCBA01000086.1, forward strand.
TCGAAAAGCGTTACCCCGACAAGAGCTCGTCGTAAATCTCAGCTGTTGCCCGGTCGAAACAGACGAAACGAACTAGGTCGAGGCGCGAATTACTCTGCCCTGTTTTCACGGCAATGGTTGCGGCGAGGTTCGGCGGAAATCCGTATGCGCCTGTCGAAATGGTAGGAAAGGCGATGCTCATAGCAGCCGCGCAGAAGTTCAGGCTCTTGGGGGCTGCCGTTGTGCCATATGGGACCGACGGTACGAATGATCTAGCGAGCTGGGAACGATACGCGCTGGTAATACGGGCTTCTCCCGTGAGGCAACCGCCGAGCTGCCGACACTCACGGAGCAATTCCGGTCCCGCCGCCCGGTGGATGGCGCCGTCAACGCCTCCGGTGCCGAGCAACGTCGTATTGGCGGCATTGACGATCGCGTGATGTCACCGAGATGGGACTCGATCTTCAAAGCAGCCCGAACGTGTTTTGTTTAAGTCGATTCAACATTGAATAACTTGGTCGTGGGCAACGTTGTAAGAAGCGTCGAAAGCACCTTGTTGACCGAAGTCAAGCCTGACTCTGGAGCCCCTATACTGTATGGGTGAGTGAGAAAGTTGCATTCCCGTCGAACTGGAGTCCGCGGCAGCAGGGCACGCTTGTGTATTTGTTAAGAGAGTCTTCGGTTTTATTGATCCACAAGCTTAGTGGGCACGGGGAAGGACGAATCAACGCACCGGGCGGACGCCTCGAAAAAGATGAATCGATTTATCAATGCGCGGTGCGGGAGGTACGTGAAGAAGTGGGGATCGGGGTGGTGTCTCTTAGTCCCGCCGCGGCACTACGGTTTCATGATTTTGGCAACGGTTTCTCTATGGCGGGCTACGTCTTCACGTCGAGAACATTCGAGGGCGACGCTGTGTCGAGTAGCGAGGCCGATCCTTTTTGGTGTCGTTTGGACGAAATTCCGTATGACGAGATGTGGGAGGACGACGCTCTGTGGCTACCTCAAGTACTTGCAGGCGATTGTATTATCGGAGACTTTATATTCGAGAACGATCGTTTGAGATCTCACGACACTGGGCAGGTAGATCAAAGTGAAATCCAGCAGTATTTTGAGAGCGGTTCGATCGGGGTCTAGGGAGGAGTGTAGGTGCGCATAGGGATTTCCATCGCCACGATGCAACTAACCCGTGATCATCGCGAAGGTGCGCGGAATATCGTTGAGCGGGCCGCCCGGGCCAGGGATGCAGGTCTGGATTCGCTGTTTGTTGGCGATCATCACGTCACCGCCGTGCCTTACTATCAGAACAGCCCCGTGATTGGGCGAATACTTGCAGAATGGGATCGTCGCGATTGTGGCGCATTGTATCTGTTGCCTCTCTGGAACCCGGTGCTTGTGGCAGAGCAAACGGCGACGCTCGCGTGCATCGCCCAAGGTCGATTTATCCTGCAGTGTGCACTAGGTGGTGAACGACAACAGAGTGGGGGGATGGGCGTTCCGCATCGCGACCGGCGAAGCATGTTCGAAGATGCGGTCAGCCTCTTGCGTCGACTGTGGTCTGGAGAAACGCTCGATCACGACCGCCATTGGCAATTGAGGGATGCAAGGATTTCACCGTTACCTCCGGAGCCCATTGATATATGGATAGGTGCAACGGCAGACGTAGCCATCGAACGAGCGGCCCGGCTCGGTGATGGTTGGTTGGGTGATCCCGGAAGCGTGTTTGATGCAACGCGACATCAACTTAACGTTTATCGCGACGCATGTGAGCGCCTGGGTACCGCCGAGGGAGCCGTCGCATTGCGGCGGGACGTCTTTGTGGGGAAATCAGCCGACGAGGCAAGCCGTCGGATGGAACCTTATCTCGGAAATTACCGTGGCTTCGATCCGGAAGCACTTATTGTGGGGGACGTCGGTTTGGTTACGGAACGCCTGAATGACTATAAAGAGCTCGGGTTTACGGACGTGTTGATGCGAAATATATCGAGAGATCAGGACGAGGCACTAGCGACCATCGAACGGATGGGGCGGGTGCGGGAACAGCTCAAGTAGGCGCCCCTCCGGCTACGTAACCCACTATTGGCGGGCCGTCGCCGTTGGCGTGCGTTTCGCCGGCAATTCGTGCAGAACATTCCAAAGTATGGTGCCGGCGCAGACGCTCGCAGGAATAGCGAGAATGTTAAAGAAAGGTAATGCCAGCAGGCCAACCGCGAGAGACCCGAACACAATCGTCGGGGCTGGGTTTCGACGCAACAGCGTGCGGGTGTGGCTAAAAGGAAGCCCCCGATTTTCTGACGCGTGATCGACGAACTGCACGGCCGTCAACCAGGCGCCGACTATCATCCAGATGAGAGGTGCAATGGGGCTAAGTATTAAACCTATGATCAAGGCGGCGAGGAGTACCGTGAGATGGTATCGAAGTTTAGTCAGTTCTCGTTTGTATGCGGAGACAGCTGACCTTATAAGACTTTCGTCTGCGATGATCGCTGCGCCATATTCATGCTCTTCTGTTTGTGATGACAAGCTACCCAAGAATGGGCTCGAGATAATTATCGCGACGAATCCAACCAACCAACTGCCTGACACAATCACAATCACGTAAACCATTGGTACGAGAATGGCTCCGGAGAACGAAAGCCAATCAGGCAAGAGTTGCATGATGCTGTGAGTAGCAGTTTTGATGTAGTTGAATGCCAAGAAGAGGAATACTGAGACGATAACTAAACTGCAGGCTGCGGGTCGCCACAGGTATTGACGGAAACGCGGTAGACGAATCAAAAGAAATCCGCGTAGGAAGGCTTTGACAGGAATGGTCAGTCGGTCGAACACGAGACTACGAAGCAAGTTGTGGGATTTCACTTTAGCGACTTTGGCTCGAATTGGCTCTGGGCAATGAAAACGCGTCGGAATTAGCTAAATGTTCGTAAGCACTACATTCGACCGTTGCGATGTCGTTGGCGATCGATGTGCGTACCCTAACTGGGTTGACGTGGTGTGCCCGACCGGTTATCACCATGGGCATGGCGGAAGCCGAGGTGCTGCAAACATGATCGATGGAATCAACCTATCAAAAGTCACGGACTGGGTTCAGGGCAGGATCCCGGAAATTGCGCCGCCGCTTGATTTTGAGCTCATCGCGGGAGGCCATTCGAACCTGACCTTCCGGTTCACGGATACCCAGGGATCAGCATACGTCCTGCGACGCCCGCCGCTGGGGCACGTTCTAGAGAGTGCTCACGACATGGGTCGGGAACACCGCATTGTGTCGGCCTTGTCGGGTTCCTCGGTCCCGGTGGCACCAACGTACGGGCTATGCGAAGACACGGACGTTAACGGGGCGCCATTTTACCTTATGGGTTTTGTAAGCGGTGTCGTCTTGCACAACCAACAGCCGGCACAAAAGATGACGGAAGCGGAGCGACATTCGTTTGGATTGCACGCCATCGAAGTTCTCTCCGACCTGCATTTGATTAACCCAGACGATGTTGGTCTCGGACAACTTGGTCGTAAGGAAGCGTACATTGAACGTCAACTTAAGCGGTGGACAAAGCAGTGGGAAGCCACCAAAACTCATGAGATTCCTGAAATGGATGAGAGTCTGAGACTGTTGCACGAGGACCTTCCGGTTCAGGTTGGGGCCGCTATCGTTCACGGTGACTATCGTCCCGGCAATATGATCGTCGCCGAAGGACGAATGGCAGCGTTACTCGACTGGGAACTTTGCACACTTGGCGACCCTCTCGCGGATGTTGGGTACATGCTCAATAACTGGCCATCGGCCGGCGAACGTGGAGCGGAAAATGCACCGACAGCGCTGGAAGGATTTCCGGACCGCGGCGAAATCCAGGAACGATACGAAGTGGCGACGGGGCGAAGCCTCGAACGGATCAATTACTACCGTGCGTTTTCTCACTGGCGTCTGGGAGCGATAACCCAGGGTGTATACAAGCGTTATCTTGTTGGGGCGATGGGGAAACAGGAATTCGATCTCGAGGCGTACAAGGAAGGTATATCTACGCGGGCCCGTTCAGCACTCAAACTATTGACCAACTGAACCCCTTCGTTTCGAGAAACCCGGCGCAGCGCGTGAATTCCGCGTACTTACGCTAGTAGACGATCATTGATCCAGGCTGATTTAGATACAGAAGAAGCGGTGCGCGGGACCTGCGGGTGCAAGGACCCATCCCGCGACCAAGACGCTCTACACGCCCCTCGGCAAGGAAAAGTAAAAAGGCGTGTCAGCGGCCGGAGCCGCTGAAAACAACTTCGCTGCTGGGGGAAGGACACTTGAAAGGGAGGACTGCATTGAAGTTGTGTTGCACGCCTAAACTCTTTGGTCATGCATTATGTACAGTACAAAAATATTGTCAAGACTTATTGTATAGTATTTGTACAGAAAATTAATTGGCTTTTTGAACCGAATCTTCGTCTTCCACGAGGACGCTGAGTGCATTTTCGAGGCAGGCTCTCGCCTCGTTGGCTTCGAGCGAAATTTCGAAGTGATTAGCTGCAGTATTAACGGTGCCGCAGCGTTCGGTGTGAATTGCATATGCGTTAATTTGTGTAATTAGTTGAACCAAGTCGCGGGGGCAGGTGCAGCCTTCGATGCTCGTTCTGGTTGCCAGGTGGAAAAGTTGCTCGTCGGAGAAACGACGTTGGGTCGAACTTGTCGTACGGAACTCCCGTCCAGAGCGAAGGCACGCCTCCTCGATTTGTTGCCATGTTGACGGCCACGGGAGTACCTCAAATCCACGCTCCGTTGCGATTTGTAGATCGTTATCGGTACAAAAATGGTACACAACCACGATACGCGCATCTGTAGATTCTATATATTTATCAATAAGATAGTTGTCTAGACTGGGTATCTCGAGGACGACGACGTCAAGTTTTGGAAGTCGTTGCGGTGGGGTCTGTTGCAATGGAGTGGAGGCAAATGCGTCTGCACTCGGCCAACGACGGAGGATCTCCAGGCGGTTGCTATCACTAAATTGCTCTTCGGCTAAAAGTAAGGCAGTCCCGGCGAGGGCTACTTTGAGTCGCCGGTTGGAGGGAGTTAGCGCTGACGAATATTGACCTAATCGATTGGCCAAATCCGCGTCGCTCAGTTTTACGAGTTGGCTGATGGGATGACCTTGGTCGATAAGACGCTTGATTTGGGTTAGCCGATGAATCTGGATTTCGCTGTAGAACCGCGTCTTGCCAGCTTTTTCCGCCGGATTCACACCATAACGTCTTTCCCATGCGCGCAAACATTCGACGCTCACGCCCGTGAGTTTAGACACCGCGCCTATTCTGTACAGGTCTTCGGTCATTCACGTACTGAACAAAAGGGGCCGCGAATTGTACAGAGTTTGGTTCGGCTGTCCAGTTTGTCAAGATTTGTCTAGCTACGTTGGTCGGAAGTTGTTGGCGAGACGTTGAGGAACGTTCTCGAAGCAATCAACATTTGGAATTAGGTTTCGTCACCGAGAAATCGTCATAGAATGACACGGAGGTCCAACATTTAAAGGGGTCGCGTGAAAAATAACATTGGGTTGTGGTTGGCGAAGCGGTCACTGCTCTCGCCGAATCGGGAAGCGTATGTTGACGGGAATACTGGCGTGCGGTTGACGTATGCGGCGCTTAATGAACGTTGTAATCGAATCGCAAACGCTTTCGTTCTTGACGGAATCGAGAAAGGTGAGCGGGTCGGTCTCTTGTTGATGAATAGTGCTGAATTCATGGAAGCCTACTTTGCCTTGGGCAAGATCGGAGCGGTCGTTGTGCCGCTGAACTGGCGGTTGGTTGCGGATGAATTGGAGTTCATTCTAAAAGACAGTGGTACGACCAGGCTTATCTTTAGCGAAGAGTTCATCGAAACGGTTGCAGAGCTTCATAGCCGCGGCGAGCGCACCGATATTCGCCAGTGGTTGCAGGTCGAAGGTGCTGAGGACGTCGTATATTTCGCCGATGGGTATATGGGATTCCGGGATACCGCTGATGACACTGAACCGGAAATTGCGGCCATCGGTGACGACATGTTGTACATCATGTACACCTCCGGAACGACCGGGTTACCGAAGGGCGTCGTCCATACGCATGAGACCTCTGCATGGGGAGCATTAACCATCGCCGGGACAACCTATTATCAAGAAAGCGACCGATTCTTGTCGCCGCTGCCGATGTTCCATGTCGGTGCGCTCACTCCTCTCACCGTGAACGTATACCGCGGTACTACGAGCGTCGTCATGCGAAGTTTCGACCCCGTTCGGGCGTGGGAACTCGTTGATTTGGAGAAAGTGACGACCGGACTGTGCGTGCCGGCGATGTTAAATTTTATGCTTCAGGTGCCAAATCTCGAACGCTATGATTTTTCGCAATGGCGGTGGTGCCTATCGGGTGCGGCTCCGGTACCGGAATCCTTGATCGAGGCATATGCGGACTTGGGAATCGAGATTCACCAAGTGTATGGATTAACCGAATCCTGCGGGCCGGCGTGCTTAATTGATGCTGAAAACGCGCTCAAACGGATTGGATCCACCGGCAAGGCCTTTTTTCACACGGATATCGCCATCGTTCGCCCCGATGGGTCGCCGTGCGCTAGCGAAGAAGCGGGTGAGGTGCTGGTGAGGGGTGAGCACATCATGCGTGAGTACTGGAATCGACCCGAAGCCACTGCCGAAACGATCGTCGATGGTTGGTTGCACACCGGAGATGTGGCTCGCATGGACAGTGAGGGATTTGTGTACATTCAGGATCGAATAAAAGACATGATTATCTCTGGCGGAGAAAATGTGTACCCGGCGGAAATCGAAAACCTTCTGCAGACGCACGACGATATCTCAGAGGCTGCGATCATTGGACAACCAAGTGAAACGTGGGGCGAATCTCCGTTCGCGATTATTGTGCGTACCGACAAGGAACTGACTCAAACAGGCGTTTTGGAGTTTTGTACTGGAAAACTCGCTGGGTTCAAGATGCCCAAAGGAGTGGTCTTTGTCGATGAGATCCCACGCAACCCGAGTGGCAAGATCCTAAAACGCGTGCTTCGTGATCAGTTTCCCGGGCCGGCCGAGGTTTAGACGTGGACCTTGACGAGTTGGCGAGTCGTCTTGGCCCCTTCTGTGCAGCAAAGTATGAAAGCTCGGATGTTGAAGTTTTCGACGTGCACCATATGCCCGGCCACGCCGGTTTCGCTTATGGATTCAGTGTTCGAACCTCCGATGAGATCGAGTCTTGGTTTATTCGTTTGCCGCCGCCCAACGTCAATTGGCGTGGAACCGCGGATGTGCTCAGACAGGTTGAAGTTCTCAATGCTCTTGATGGGACGGATGTCCCGCACTGCACCGTTAGGTGGTCTGGCGGCGATCTCGAGTGGTTTGGGAGGCCTTATTTCGTTGTCCCGCGCCTGGACGGAGATGTGATGCGGCTTGGCCCAGGTGAGTGGGCTGAGAAACTGAGTGCGAAGCAGGCGTTGGAACTTGGTCGAGAGGTGATGTCAGCCCTGGCCAAGATCCACAAAATCGATCCTGCGGAGACGCCCTATCTTGGCGATGCAGTTCCCTTCGTTGACGACGTTGAGCGTTGGGACCGCTTTTACGAACGGGCTGCGGATCCGGAATTGTTGGCCGGAGTCCCGGATTGCCGGGAGCGACTGCTTGAAACGTTGCCGGAAGAAGCGCCCGTGGGAATATTTCATGGGGATTTTCAAACGTCTAACTTATTTTGTTCGGCTGACGGAAAGCTCCTGGCTGTTATTGATTGGGAACTCACAGGAATCGGCGCCACGCTTAACGACGTTGGCTGGATTTGTACGTTTAGTGATCGAAAAGCTTGGGGTGGAGATGGGGGCGGCCGCCCGGTATTCCTTGAACCGGACATTCTGATGGAACTATATGTGGAGGCATATGGTGATCCGCTACCGGACCTCAATTGGTTTCGGGCGCTAGCTGCGTACAAGTTCGCGATCATCACCGGGTTCAATCTCAGCCTACATCGGCGCGGCAAACGGGTTGATCCGTCCTGGGAACAGACGCGACTATCGATGGAGCCGCTGATCCATCGAGCGCTGGAATTGCTGGGTTAATTAACCGGCGGATCATCGGTGTCTTGAAACTGCAGAGAGTGCAGCGTCGAATAGAGGCCCCCGGATGCAACGAGTTCTTCGTGGGTCCCTAATTCGCTCACCTGGCCATCGTCTAATACCAAAATACGGTCGGCTTGTTGAATCGTTTGTAATCGATGCGCGATCAAGATAGACGTGCGTGCTCGGGTGAGTTCACGAAGTCCTTCCTGGATCAAAACTTCGGTTTCGGTATCGATGCTCGCGGTCGCTTCATCGAGGATCAGAATTTCAGGATCGGCTGCGAGAACGCGTGCGAAGGCCAATAGTTGTCGTTGTCCCTGCGATAAATTCTGCCCCCGCTCAGATAGGGGAGTCTCGTACCCGAGCGGTAGTTCGCGAATAAAACGATCTGCGTTGACCGTGCGCGCCGCTTGTACGGCTCGAGCCATTTCAATGCGTTGATCGCCAAGTGCAATGTTGTCGTAGACGGTTCCGGAAAAAATGTGGAAATCTTGCAGAACGACACCTATACGTTGACGCAGGTCGTGGCTGTGGATTTGATTGAGATCGATTCCGTCGAGAAAAATGCTATGGTCGTCGATGTCGTAAAAGCGTCCAAGCAGACGCACGATGGTACTTTTTCCCGAGCCGGTCGGGCCGACAATGGCTAATTTTTCACCGGCTCGAATGGTGAATGAGAGATTCTGTAATATCGGGATGCCGCGATCGTATTCAAAGTCTAGATTCCGAAATTCCACTGTGCCGCTGAGGCGTTTAGGTAGGGTCGCAGGGTTTAGGGGTTCGTGAACCTTTTCGTCCCAGTCCAAGGCTTGAAATATACGTTCGCCACTCGCCATGGCCCTGAACAAAACGTTGAATTGTTGACCTAAAACAACGATGGGGTGGAAAAGCATGTCGATAAAGCGGGTGAATAAAATCATTCCACCGAGGGAGATTTGGTTTCTAATGACGTCGCCACCTGCAAACCAAAGGATCGAGCCGATCGCTAACGACACCATAGAATCGTTGAGGGCGCCATAGAGCGTTTCTAGTTTGACCGAACGCGATTCGAATTTGAGGTTTTCAGAGTTGATCCGATCGTAGCGCCGGTGGTTGTACTTCTCTCGGTGCGACAACTGCACGACCTGAAGACCCGCCAGATTCTCTTGAAGATTCTGGTTCATCGTCGACACGGACTGCCGAATTAGCCGGAATAAGCTGCCCGTTTGTTGACGAAACCAATAAGTTGCAAGTGCGATGATAGGGATGGCGAGCATGAAGATACCCGTCATCTTGATGTCGACTGCGAGCATGATAATCAACGCAACTAAAAAAGGGACGAACTCGCCGATGAGTGTCCCGAGCCCCCTGAGCAGCTCGTAGAGGGCTTCAATGTCATTGGTCACCCGGGTCATGATGCGTCCTACGGCCACCCGATCGAAAAAAGATGATGGTCGAGTTTCCAAGTGCTCGAAGAGGTCTTGTCGGAGATCTCGTAACCCATTGATGACCGAGTTGACGAGGGTCATGCGGTGTAGATGACCGGTAACCGCCCACATTAGCTGCAAACCGCCGTACAACAGGCAAGCAGCGGCGATCATTGACAGACCGCTTTGCTGAGCAAGCCACTCCGTAGTCTCGATTGTTCCGAGGTCGAGGGTTTGAACATCAACCTCCTGCAGGATGATGTGGTCAATAATGACGATCGACATGACGACCGGGAGAAGTACTGCGAGCGTCGAAGAGATTAGGACGAGGACGACACTAAACGCGAATGTACGACGGTAGGGTTGAAGCCACTTGATTAAACGTCTCAGCAGCGTCAGATTCATCGCAGTTCCCGACAACTCGGCGTCGAACATCGAGTAATCTCGAATTTCTACCTGTGTGTCAGCCACTTGTTGTTCTCACTCGATTCAATGCTTACTGATCGTTGCGAAGTCGGATTCGCTGGCGCCTTCCCGCTGAATGCGCTCAAGTTCAGCGTAAATGCCGCCTTTTCTGATTAGTTCGTTATGCGTGCCAATTTCGACGATACGTCCGTCGTCGAGAATGACGATCCGGTCAGAATGTCGCGCGGTGGAAACGCGGTGGGAGACGAGTAATGTCGTTCGACCACGGCGTAGACGGTTTAGTTCGCCGAGAATATGTTCCTCCGTTTCGGTATCAACCGATGAGAAACAATCGTCAAGAAGGAGTAGCGGTGCGTGCCGAATCAGTCCACGCGCGAGTGTCGCCCTCTGTTTCTCCCCTCCCGACAACGTCACCCCTCTTTCCCCGACCAGGGTCCGCATTTTCTCCGGCATGGCATCTATCGATTCGGAAAAGTCGGCGGATTCCGCGGCTTGCCAGATTTGATCGATAGCTCGGCCGGGATCGTCGTACGTGAGGTTGTCGCGTAGCGGCTCGCCGAACAAGAACGGGTCCTGCGGAACCAAAGCGATTTGCGCACGTAATTGTGCGAGCGGAAAGTCACAGACATCAACGTCATCGACGAAAACGCACCCGGTCGGTGTATCGAGCATCCGCACAATCTGTTTTAGAAGTGTTGTCTTGCCTGACCCAACCCGACCCATGATAGAAATCGATTCTCCTCTCTCGATGGTCAAATTAAGCCGATCCAAAACCGGAACTGAATTTGGTCCGTAAGCGAAGGTGAGATTTCGAAGCTCTATTTTTCCGCGGATGATTTCGGAAACTTCGGGTTTGGGGTCATCAAGAATTTCCGGATCCCGTTCGAAAACATCGAACAGCCGATCGCTCGCAACCGCTGCCCTTTGGAACAGAATGACCAAAGAGCCCGCGACTCGAAAGGGTTGTACCGCCATCGAGACCAACATCAAAAAGGCAGTGAGATCGCCAATGCTGATGTCGCCGGTGAGTACGAGGTGCGTCCCGAAACCGAGTATGGCGATGGTCGAAATGGCCGTTAGCGATGGCAGTATCGCATCCATCATCGAGTTGATTCGTGCTTGGCGATAGAAAGCATCGGCGTAAGCTTGGTTTGTTCGCTGGAAGCCTGCGATTTCATTTTGTTCTTGCACCATGGCCTGTATGGTTCTGATTCCCGCGAAGTTCTCCTGGACGTGGGTACCAAGTTCGGAAAGTTGTTCTTGCACCTCCCGGGACGCGACCCCCATCTCGCGTTTCGCGCGTTGGGCATAAAAGAAAATAAGCGGCATAGGCGGCAGGATACAAAGCGTCAGCAGAGGCGAGAGATACAGCATGAAGGAGAATGCCACCAGCGACGCGAATACCATGATCACGAGCAGGATAGTGCCGCTCGAGATTAGCCGCTGTACCAACGCGATATCGGCAACCGCGCGCGTCATCATGTCGCCTATCGTGTATTGGCTAAAAAAACGGGAGCCCAAAGACTGCAGATGAGCGTACAACGCGCGGCGCAAATCGAACGCGACAAGAAGTCCCGCTCGTCGGACCGCTATTCGCGCCCACGAAACGACGATGAATCGTGCGATCACCACAGCGACGATGCTGAGTACGGGCATGAATAAGTCGGGATTACCGTTGGCAATTCGATCGACCCCGACTTTTAGCGACAGGGGGATAGTTGCCTCGAGCAGCCTACTTACGAGAAATAGGCAAATACCGCCCGTAATGCGTCCGCGGTATCTGCCGACGAAACGACCAAGTTTCCTCAGCGACTTGATCATGTTTGTGTAAGAACTGCGGTTATTGGTGTGACTGCGTTCAGAATGTGGCGCTGTGCGGTACGCGGGGGTAGGGGATCACGTCACGTATATTTTCCATGCCCGTTATATAAAGAACGAGACGTTCGAGGCCGAGACCAAAACCGGCGTGGGGAACGGACCCGTATCGTCGTAGGTCCCGATACCACCACAGTTCCTCTTTCATGGCCGCGTCCATGCGCTCATCGAGCTTGTCGAGTCTTTCCTCTCGTTGACTGCCACCGATGATTTCTCCGACGCCTGGAACCAAAACGTCCATGGCCGCGACAGTTTTGTCGTCGTCGTTGGAGCGCATGTAGAAGGCTTTGATTTGTTTGGGGTAATTCATCACGACGACGGGCCCACCCACGTGCATTTCTGTGAGAAATCGCTCGTGTTCAGACTGCAAATCGAGACCCCAACGCACCGGATGTTCAAAGGCCTCATCCGACTGCTCAAGAATCTTGATTGCGTCGCCATATTCCATACGTTCGAAGACGCTTGATATAACTTTTTCAAGGCGCTCAATGGCATTCCCATCGATTCTTTCGGCAAAAAAACGCATGTCCTCGGGGACACGTTCGAGGACCTGGAGAAAGATTGTTTTTAGGAAGTCTTCAGCAAGGTCTGCGTTGGCATGAAGATCGGCAAATGCGATCTCGGGCTCGATCATCCAGAATTCAGCCAGATGGCGCGAAGTATTGGAATTTTCTGCTCGAAAAGTCGGACCGAACGTGTAGACCTTGCTCAGTGACAGACAGTAGGGCTCCACATTCAGTTGCCCAGAAACTGTCAGAAATGTTTCTTGACCGAAGAAGTCCTGGTCATAGTTTCCTGCATTCCCGTTCGCGAGATCCAAGGTGCTGACACGGAAAAGTTCGCCTGCGCCCTCGCAGTCAATCGCGGTAATAATAGGGGTATTTATCCAGACGAACCCATTCGTGGCGAAATAGTCGTGCACAGCTTGAGCGACGGCATTTCGTACCCTTGCGATCGCCCCGAAAGTGTTGGTTCTTGGCCTTAAATGAGCCATCGATCGCAGATATTCGAAGCTGTGCCGTTTTTTCGCGATTGGATACGACTCGGGATCCTCGATGGCCCCGATGATTTCGACACGCTCGGCGCGAAGTTCACGGTCCTGCTCTTGACCCTGCGATTGCACAACTTCCCCGGTGACGCACAATGCGGTCCCAGTTGCGATTTCAGTAATCACTTCATAATTAAGCAGCGATTGATCGGCGACCACTTGTAAGGAGCTGAAACAGGATCCATCGTGAATGGTAAGGAATGAAAAGCCGCTTTTCGATGTCCGTCGCGAGCGAACCCAACCATTTATTTGAACGCGTTTATCTAGTCCGATGTCGTCGTTGAGTACGGCTTTAATGGAGTGGCGGTACATGTGAAATCCGGACCTAGGGACCACTCTTATCATAAAGGAATAGAAGCAGTTCTGACGCGAAGATCGAGTTATAAAACGCAGTCAGCGTGTAACTTCCGTGTAAGTGGTTTACGAAGAAGGTTGATGAGCCTGCAGGATGCTGGCGATTTATGACGGAGATTTCCCCG
>DCBA01000086.1:34270-48363 GCA_002313255.1 Gammaproteobacteria bacterium UBA1119
AAAGGGCGTATGCGATTCAATCCATTCCATGTCTTGTTCGACATATCTCCGTTCATCTCGGAGGAACTGTGCGATGGCATCGCGAAATCCAGCATCGCGGACCCAGTGAGCTGAGTAGGTGGGCTGCGCCAGATACCCGCGAGCGATTTTATGGGAGCCTTGAGCTCCTGCTTGTACTGACTCGAGTTGATTTGCTATTGCGAACTCGATGGCTTGGTAGTAACAGGTTTCGAAGTGGAGGAATCGGTGGTCTTCTCGGCAACCCCAGTTCCGGCCAAATAACGTTTTGTCGCCGATAAAGTTAATAGCCCCGGCAATATAGCGACCATTTCTTTTGCACAATATAAGTAACGTACGTTCAGGCATGAGCTCTGAAATCAAGCTAAAGAAAGAACGCGAGAGATAAGCGGTCCCCCACTTGCGATTGCCGGTATCGATATAGAAGTCGTAAAACGCATCCCAGTGACTTTCTTTAAGATCGCTTCCGGTAATCCATTCGATGGTAATGTCGTTAGCGACGGCGTCGCGCCGTTCACGACGGATGTTCTTGCGTTTCTTCGAGGACAGATGTTCCAGGAACGTTTCGAACGTATCGTAACCGTCGTTGCGCCAATGGAACTGCGTATCCATCCGTTGCAGCATCCCGAACTTGCCGGCCCGGTCCCATTGCGTCTTGGGTAGGAAGGTCATGTGTAGCGAGCTGACTTTGATCTGTTGTGCGACTTGGACGAGGGCATGCAGGAGTTGTTCTTCGATCTGGTCTCGCTCTGGCAAGTCGCTCACGAGTAGTCGGCGTCCAGTGGCGGGAGTAAACGGAATGCTGACTTGCATTTTAGGGTAGTACTCTCCACCTGCTCGGTAGAACGCATCGGCCCACCCAGAATCAAAAACGTATTCTCCTCTTGAGTGCGATTTGAGGTAGATGGGCGCAACAGCGACTGCGGATGCCGATTCTTTGAGGCAAAGATGAAACGGCTGCCATCCCGTTTCAGCCACAGCACTACCGCTCTCTTCTAACGCCCGAAGGAAACGGTGATCTAGAAATGGGTTGTATTCCTCGCTGGCTGGGTTTGCGCAACGGTTCCATTCGGCAGGGGAAATCGCGCTGATGCTCTGGAGGATGTTGGTCGTGCGTTCGGTCAAAACTAGGTTCCAAAATTGCGGTCGGTAATATACCCCGAGCTTCTTTCACGGTGCGGTTTTTTAGCATGATTCATCGGGGTGGTATGATGATTGGCGAGCAAACCACTGGCATTTCGCGGGTCCGTGGTCGTCGTGCAGGGAACCCAGTAGTGGCCGTCTTTGATCTCACCTCGGGCTCGGTCACCCGACACCTAAGCCGCCTGACCGCACCGATGTTCCTCGGTATCTCGTCGATGATCGGAGCGTCGATGATCGATACGATCTATATCGGTTGGATAGGGACCTCAGAACTAGCCTCGGTTAGCTTTACGTTTCCGCTAGTAATGGCCGTGTCGAGCGTCTCCATGGGACTCGGGGTAGGTGCGACTTCAATTATGTCGCGCGTCCTCGGTGGCGGTGACCGAGAACGATGTATTCTCATCGGCGCGCACACATTGATTTTGGTGTTGCTTTTAATTGTTGTGATCTCAGCTTTGGGATATGTCTACGCGCCCGTTCTCTTTGAATGGCAAGGGGCGGGCGAAGCGATTCTGCCAATCACGGTTTCTTATGTGCGCATATGGTTTGTGGGGCTACCGTTATTTGCCATACCCATGGTCGGAGGGATGATGGTGCGAGCGCTCGGAGATGCTCGAACGCCTGGCATTATCATGACTTCTGGCGCAGTCCTTCAGGTGTTGATTGCGCCGGCATTAATATTTGGTTTTGCCGATATGGATGGTCTCGGGGTGAACGGTTCGGCATGGGCATTCATCCTATCGCGTGTGGCACCCTCTATGTACGCGCTCGTTATTTTCCGTCGATTCGGACTCTTTGGACCTCCGGGATCTCTCAAGCAGATGCTTCGTTCTTGGGCCGAGGTTTTGCGCATCGGCGTTCCGTCGATGGCCTCAAGCTTGATCGGCCCTGTGTCCATGAGCGTTCTAATGGCGCTTTTAGCTGTTCATGGGCACGCCATTGTTGCGGCGTTTGGGGTTGCGACCCGAATTGAGTCTTTGGCAACCATGATACTTATGGCTCTTTCATCCAGCATCGGTCCATTCGTAGGCCAGAACTATGGTGCTGGAAAAAATGAGCGTATTCGGACGGCGCTTTCAATTACGTATCGGTTTTCAATGGCATGGGGATTGTTCGCTTTCGCCGTCCTGGCTGCGTTCGGAAACTCGATTGTGGGCGCCGTGGTTGACGATGCGGACGTCATCGGAGCTGCCTATGATTACATGTTGATCGTGCCGATCACTTTCGGCTTTTTCGGCGTCACGATGATGGCGACCACTTACTTTGTGGCGTTAGGCCGACCGATGCCGTCTCTCGTGATTTCAATACTTCGTATGGTCGTCGTGCAGATACCGCTTGCGCTAGTTCTCGATTTTTTCTTGGCGTATCGAGGCGTTTTTGTCGCAATCGCAGTGAGCAACGTCCTGGTCGGCCTAATAGGATATGCGTGGGCCCGGCGCGAATTGAATCGAGATGTTCGTGCAAGGTACCCGTTGAGCATCAGCGCCTGACTTAATAAATATCCGCGTCGATACCTGCGCCAAGCGCCATACCCAACTCTTTGCATCGATCGAGATCGTCGGGTGTCGGGTCTCCAACGACGATCACTGGCTCCTGGACTTCTTGAAATGGGTAGCCGTTGGCGATTCTCCGGATGGCTCGCAAAGCACCGCTCCCATCATTTCCCGCGCTGATGAATGTTGCGTACGGAAGTGGCTGGATTTTTCCTTCGACCTCGTAGAAAGTTCGATCAAGGAAGTCCTTCATGGCGCCGGACATGTAACCGAAGTTCTCGGGCGTGCCAAGCAGTAATCCGTGGGACTCGATAATATCTTTGGGGCCAGCTTCTTGCGCAGTTTTCATGGTTACGGAAACTGTCTCGAACAGGGCGTCGTTTGCACCTTCGTAGACGGCGTCGGCGAGACGTTCAGTCTTCCCGGTCTTGGAGTGATATACGATGAGTAGGTTTTTTGCCGCCATGGCTCAAAGTTGGTGCAATTCGGTCCTCGGGTCTTTGGAAGTAAGTCGACTTTGTTTCGATTAACCGCGAATTGCTTTTACGACCTCCACGCAACGATCGAGGATAGGCAGAACCTTATCCGCCGTCTCCGAGGGTAGATTAAAGATGAGATGGTCGAAACCCTGTTCGATCCTGCCGCGCGCCTGATCCGCATCCATTGGGCTACCGAACAGTGCTAAATCGAGGTCCTCGACTTTTCTGCCGTGGGCTTCGAATGCGTCGCGCAAACGGTCCATGTTCCCAGATCCTAACCCCCCAATGGGCATCCAGCCATCGGCGTAATCGGCGATACGATCGAAGACCCACTTTGAGTTCGCCCCGATCCAAATCGGTGGACCGTTTTTCTGTATAGGTTTGGGGTACGACCAAATCGGGTCGAAATCGACGTGCTCGCCGTGAAATTCAGCGTCCTCCTTCGTCCAAATTTCTCGCATGGCGAGTACCTTTTCTCTGACAATGGCCCAGCGACTCGAAAAATTGGCGCCGTGATTTTCCATCTCTTCGCGATTCCAACCGGCTCCAATACCGATAACGCTTCGACCGTTCGAAATCATATCGAGTGAGGCGATTTCCTTTGCCGTGGTAATCGGATCACGTTCGATGATTAGGCATATCCCAGTTCCTAAAAGAATACGCTCAGTTACGGCAGCAGCAGCTCCTAGGGCGACGAATGGGTCGTGGCTGTGCCAGTACTGTTTTGGCAAGTCACCCCCTCCGGGGAAGGGTGATTTTCGACTTGCGGGGATATGTGTGTGTTCCGGGAAAAACAAACTGTCGAGGCCCCGCGCCTCGACCGCATTCGCGAGCTCCACGGGTTGAATTGAATAATCGGTTGGGAACATGGAGACGCCGAATTGAGTCTCTTCGATCGCGCGAAAGGCCATGGCGATACCCTGTGCTAAAAATGTATTGTCGGGATAGTACGTTGTGACAGATGCCTACGAAACCCGGTAAATACGAACCCGACGTAGGACGTGCAAAATGGACAACAAAATTAATTCTTTGTGAGAGAGGTAAACATGCGCTTGTCGAAACCACGGATCGCGCCGCTGTCCGAATCTGATTGGGATCAAGCACAGAGGGATCTAATGCAGCCCTTTGTAGCTGGTGGTCGAGTCTTCAATGTATTCGGAACGCTAATTCATCATCCAGACCTGCTACGTCGTTGGCTCGTTTTTGCGAATCATGTCCTAGGTAAATCGACGATCAAAGTAAGGGAGCGAGAAGTCTTGATCCTGCGGACCGCAAAACTCGTCAGCTCGGAATACGAGTGGGGACAACACGTCGTAATCGCTCGAGAGGCCGGCCTAGAGGATCGCGAAATCCGGGCTATAGGAAGCAACGGTGTTGGTCTGGGCGAACTCGAAAAACTACTGTGCGACGCTGCCGACGAGCTGATAAGCGATAAGATGTTGTCAGCCGACATATGGGGAAAGCTCAACGAGCTCTTCGATACGCGACAGGTCATGGACATCGTTTTTACGGTGGGGCAATACACGATGCTTGCAATGGCTTTGAATACGTTTGGCGTACAGCTGGATGAAGGTTTGCCTCGATTTGAACCTTGATGGAGTGATACGAATCGCGGCCGAACATTGATCACACTCTGGAAGTCGCTCGTGATTGGGTTAACGTATTGGGGGCGTGATGCGGTGGTTTGTTGACAGCGGAGCGGACGCGCCCGCACGGTCGAAAGTCGCTTATTATCTTCAATTCTATTGGCGGCGAGCCCCGTGACGGGGGTCTGTTTGCGTGGCTATGGCTGAGGTGTGGAGACTTTATTGGTGAGACCGCGTCGTTCTGCATTGTTCATGCCAGGGATTAATCGTCGAGCCATGGAAAAGGCACGCTCCTTGGCATGTGACGTCATTATTTTCGATCTAGAAGATGCAGTGGCCGCTGACTTAAAAGTTCATGCCCGGGGACTAGTCCAAGAAGCCTTAGAGCAAGGCGGTTACGGAAATCGGGAACTTGTGGTTCGTTGCAACGGGTCCGAAACGTCCTGGTGGCACGATGACATCGAAGCATTGGTCACGACTGGCGCCGACGGCCTTCTTTTTCCAAAGGTGGAGCAAGCGGAGCAGGTCGTTGAGGTTCGCGAGCATCTCGACGCTTCCGATGGTCCGAGAAAGGATATATGGGTCATGATCGAAACGCCTCGCGGAGTTACCAACGTGGAGAAGATTGCCGAATCACCCGTGGATGTATTGGTTATGGGTACGAGTGATCTGGTCGCCGACTTAAGGGCTCGACACAGCGACAATCGTGACAGTGTGCTTTATGCACTTTCGAGATGTGTGAACGCCGCACGGTCGGAGTACCGCGACGTTCTAGACGGTGTACACCTCGACCTTGAGAATAAAAGAACATTCGAACGGATATGCGAGCAGGGCCGTAACCTAGGGTTCGACGGAAAGTGTCTGATCCACCCATCCCAGATTGACACCGCAAACCGCATATTCGGAGTAGAAGAGTCAGCGCTGCTTCGCGCGAAACAGATCACAAGAATATGGACCGATGCGTTATCCGCTGGGAAGGGCGTTGCCGTTATGAATGGCCAGTTGATTGAGAAACTTCATTACGAAGAAGCCCAACGCCTTATCGCTTTTTCGGAGTTAATCGACGACGTGTAACTTCGCAAGTGTTAGCCGGCTTCGATCAAAATCCATACGTTATTCTGTGGCTTTTCTGACCGTAGGGATGACGTCTTCAAGATAGACCTCGAGAGCTTCGTCATCCCATGGAGCGCGCAGGGCGATGTTGAGTTCGTCCACTCCGCTTTCGAAGTATTCGATAATTTGTTCGGATGCAGCCTCGGGAGTACACAATAGCGCCCCTTCGCTTATGTTAGCTGCAGCATTCCCCCAGGAATCGTGCAATGCTTTTTGTTGTAATGCGACGCTCGATTGATCGATGCCCATGGCAAACGCGACGTTGACTCCGCGCTTAATTTCTGAGGAATTTCTGCCGTGTGTCGAGCACCACTCTTCAAGCACTGCATTCAGGTGCTTAAACTCCTCGGGGCCGACATAGGCCGCATTCCACCCATCGGCGTATCGGGCAACAAGTTCAAGAGTGCGTTTTTCCCCTCTGCCCCCAATCCATAGCGGAAGTTTCGATTGTTGGGGACGTGGCAAACAACTCACTTCATCGACTTGATAATGTTTTCCCGAGTAACTCGTTCTCTCTTGCGTCAGCATTTGACGGATGATCTCAACCCCCTCTTCAAGCATATCCAAGCGGGTCCCGATGTCGGGGAATGGATATCCGTGAGCCACTGCTTCCCATATGTGCCAACCCGCTCCGAGACC
Source organism: Gammaproteobacteria bacterium UBA1119 (assembly GCA_002313255.1). Classification (GTDB taxonomy): domain Bacteria; phylum Pseudomonadota; class Gammaproteobacteria; order Pseudomonadales; family Azotimanducaceae; genus UBA11889. The sequence goes on from DCBA01000086.1 coordinate 40,742, forward strand.
CAGCTCAAAACGACCATTACTTATGTGATCGAGTGTTGTCGCTGCCTTGGCTAACAAAGCCGGATTTCGATAGCCGATGCAAAACACGAGGCAGCCAATGCGGGCGTGTTGGGTATCGGCAGCCAGAGTGGCCAAGGTCGATAGTGCTTCAAAGTGTGACCCGTTACCGCCCTGATAAGGTGCCTCATAGAGGTGGTCCCAAACAGAAATCCAATCGACACCTGCGTCATCAAGTCTGCGCCACAGAGCGCGGAGTTCGTCCATAGATAGATTTTGTTGTCCGATGTGGACGCCTAACGACAGCGACATAAGGTACGACCGCGGTACATGAATTGGACGGACAGAATAACAGAGCTAACCCGTTTCTAATGGTCTGAGTGTGAGAGGCTATTCCACGTTATTTGATTGCCTCATCTCTCAGCTCCGAGACTGTCTTTACCATTCGCCCGTATTCGGCATTGACTTCCATGGCTCCTCTTGAGCGAGCGGTTGACCGTGCTGCAAAATTTCAACCGAGACATTGTCGGGCGAACGGACGAACGCCATGTAACCGTCCCTGGGAGGGCGGTTGATAGTGATTCCACCGTCCATCAACCGTTGGCACGTTGCATAGACGTTTTCGACACTGTAGGCGAGATGCCCAAAATTTCGACCGCCGTTCATAGGCTCCGGATCCCAGTTATGGGTTAATTCGACCTGTGCATCTGAATCGCCGGGCGCAGCGAGAAATACAAGCGTAAACCGGCCGGCCTCATTGTCGATACGACGTAGTTCCTCCAGTCCGAGTTTGTTGCAATAAAAATCTAGTGAAGCGTCTATATCTGTAACGCGTACCATCGTATGTAGGTATTTCATCGGGTGTCCTGAGGTTTTGCGATTCGGGTCATTATAAAAAAAGCGTCAAAGATTGATTGGGGTAATCAAGAGGCATCGACAGTACTCCCGGTTAGATCAGAGTGGTAATGTTTTACGTTGATGTCGCGGAACCCCTATATCCAGCTCTGTTAACGATTTTTAGATCTTAATCCACCGGAATGGACGGTAAGTGAAAAGACTATGGTTTGTTTCAATCCTCCTCGCGATTGATCGGTTGGATAAAACGTGAGAACGAAAGTGACATGTTGAGTACGGGCTTGTTTCGCTCTGCGGGTCAAGCTCTCGGAGCTTATGGATTGGGGGACATCTTCCGTTTCCAACACGACCCACGCGTCGAAGTGAATTGGGTTCATTGGGGATCGTGAAACCGCTTACCGGAATAAGGGTTCTTTCGATGGAACAAGCGGCTGCACTTCCGTTTGCGACTCGGCATCTAGCGGATTTGGGTGCGGAAGTGATTCGCATTCAGTCCCATGCGCGAGGCGCCCCGCTTCTTCAAGACATTCACTATTTTCGAAACAAAAAAAGTGTTGGTTTAGATCTTTCGAAAGCGGGAGGTCCTGACGTTTTCCGTGCTATTGCGGCAAACGTGGACGTGGTCGCACACAACTTTACCCCGAGGGTCATGCGTCAGTTCAAAATTGACTTTGAGCAGATCAGTCAGGTAAACGATAACGTTATCTATTGTTCGGTAACCGGGTTTGGGACGACGGGTCCGTGGAAAGACAGACCGTTATTCGGGCCAGGCGCGGAAGCCATGTCTGGGCAGAACAGCATGATTGGAGAGCCGGGTTCCAATACGCCTGGAAGACCTGGAACGATCACGTATGCGGATCATGTCTGTGGTTTATATCTCTTGGTAGCCTTGCTCGGGGCATTGGATGAACGGCGTGAACGACCGGGACCTCGCCACGTCGAGGTTTCGTTGTACGAGACGGGCGTCAGCCATATTGGGACGGTGGTAGCTGAGCGCTCAAAGCGCGCGAATCGGCCCGCCCCAAGCGCGAGCGTCGACATTGAGACTGCCGATGTCGCGGACGTAGTCCGAGACCACGGCCGTTGGAGTAGGGGATGCTTTGTGGTTGCAGGGACGCAGGTGACATCGGGTCCGGTATGGGGTGGGGGCGTTGACTCGGTCTGGACGGCCACCACCATCGGGGAGCATAACGAAGAAATCTTGAAAGAAATCGCCGGGTATGAATCGTCTGCTATCGAAAACCTTGCCCACGACGGGGTCGTCGGTCAAAAGCAACTGCGTTTCGGGATAAAACCAGACCCCGATCCACCCCTTGCCATCGAGCGGGGGCTGCTTAGTCGAGTTGATCAACGAGAGCGGAACTGGGGTCATTTTGAGTCGATCGAAGTGAAGCCGCCCTGGTCCCGCCGCAAGAAATTGCGACGATCTCCGGGGCGCCGGGTATTGGAAGTAGCGGGTTCTGTTGCCGTGGCCGCGGCCGCGAAACAATTCGTGGATTTGGGCTGGGATGTTACGCGCGTCGGTAACCGAAGCACCGAGTACCGCTGGGGTGATTCTAACGGCGGCGGTGATGCCTTCTTGGACCATGGTAAAAGGATCGTCGATGACTCGTTCGAAGGCCTTGTTCGTTCGTCTGACATCGTGATTGGCGATGCATCAATAGCCGATGTCGAGGGGCCTTCAGTTGTCGCCGTGATTAGCGGTTTTGGGATGGACGGACCGCGGAATTGGGATGAAGATTCGCTCCAGGCAAAGAGCGGATTTATGAGCGTTACGGGCGAATACGATCAGCCCCCACAGCGTCTACCGCCTTGGGCGGCGGAAATGACTGGTGGTGTTGCTGCTGCGTCTCTGATCATTGCGGCTTATATGGAGAGTCGGAGCGAGCGATACGGTTACCTCATTGATTTCGTGATTTCGGACGTACTGACTGGCTTCGTTCAAAGCCAAGTTGGGCGATACGCCGCTACCGGTGAGGTCGCTAGACGTGAAGGAAGGGTCAAGCACGCACTCAGAATGGTGCCAACCCGCGACGGTCACCTCTACTGTGCACCCGGTGCGGTCATGAACGTGCCCATGGAAGGTGTGGCGAAGTTGACGGGGGAGCCCCGTCTCGCGGAAGTTCACTTCCAAACCGCCGAAGGTCGTATGCAGAATTGGTCGGAATATTCAGAGCTTATGGTGAACGCTTTTAGTTCGCGTAGTGCCAAAGAGTGGTTTGCGGAAGCGGAAAATCATCATCTCACCTTCGCGTTGGTGCAATCGGTGGACGACTTGTACGAATGCCCGCAATTGCACGCGCGAGGAACCCTCGTTGAGTCTCGCGGGTATCGTTTTCCAATCAGCGGATTTCGAATTCACCGGGCGGATGCCAATGCCTAACCGCCGCCATCTCCACGCTTTTATGAAAAACCCGGATGCGGAGAAATCTAACGCGATTCATTCAACATCGGGAGCCAGGGATTATGGATTTCAAGGCGCGCTGGTAGGTGGAGCGACTGCGTACGGTTGGGCTGCGTCGTTCTTTGTCGAGACACTGGGGAACCAATGGCTAGATTTCGGTTGGGCCCAGGTTCGGTTTCGCCAGCCCGTTTATCCAAACGATGATCTGGTGGTTATCCTTGGTGACGATGGATCTTTCGATGTTCGTCGAGATATCGACGAGGTGTCCTGTTTTTTCGGTCGAGTCGGAAGAGGTGAAGCCCCATGGTTAGGAGATGTAGGGATCCCTAATCGACGGCCGCCTGAGTCGATGCCGAATTGCATCCCAGACCTCACCCTTAGGGATGCGCCAGTGGGTCAGGAATTACGGACCCGTGAAGTACATTTGTCGGTCGCCGATGCGGAAGCTTATGCGCGGGATAAACAACAGGAGAGCTTGGATTGTTTTTTCGGGTCGGACGCTTCCATTCACCCGGCGTGGATAGCGGAGCAACCCATCCATTGGCTGCATCATTCGTACAACTACGGACCTTCAATTCATACGGAGAGTCGCATACAACATCTGTGCCGCGGGCAAGTCGGTCAAACCTATTGTGTCGCGGGGATTTGCCGCGACGCGTACGAGCGGAAAGGACACCATTACATCGTTAATGACACGGAAATCCGGGATGCTGCCGACAGAGCGGTTGCCCGCGTTCAGCATACGGCAATATTTCGAGTGCGAAAGCCACAGGCGTAACGAAGCATTCTGCTCAACCGAATGGCTGTCTAAATAGCCCCCTCGGCATGTAACTTCTCGATTTCGTCATCCGGGTAGCCTAGGTCGTGGAGGATCTCTTTGGTGTGTTCTCCGATGCCGGGAGCTTTTTTAATGCCTCGCACGGGTAATCCATCAATATTTAATGGGTGATTGATCACCCATTGCGTACCGACGTCTTCTTCGGGCTGTTTAATAATGTTGTTTATTTTCAGCTGCGGATCTTCGGCCAGATCTGCGAGGGTCCCCACGATTGATATTGGGACGGATGCTCGGTTGAAAACTGAGATCCAGTGGTCGGCGTTATGGCTTCGTAGCAGCGGACGCAACTCCTGGGCTAGTGCTCCGCCAGACTCAATGCGGGCTCGTCTCGAATTGAACCGTGGATCCTCTATGAGATACGTCGCCTCGAGGACGCGGAAAAAGGCCTCGATCTCTTCATCGGACCGGACCATCGTGAACTGTAAAAAGCGATTATCCGAAGTTTCATAGAGCTCGCGGGTAAAGTGTCGTGCGGCTACGCTTGGGTAGTTTGAGAAGTCACCCTTGGCGAATACGGCTGATGCAATGCATGACGCAGACCACACTCCGTTGGCAATTAACGAGGTATGAACCATGCTTCCCTTGCCAGTTCGTTCGCGTCTTAAAAGCGCTGTCACTATTGCAGCGTAAAGAGCTACGGCCGTTGGATGATCGCCCATCCCCGGAAGCGACTGCGCCGGAGGTGACCCTGGCGATCGCACTAGATCCATCAAGCCGCTGCGAGCCCAATACGCGACGAGATCAAATCCCTCGCGATCCCGTTCGGGCCCGTTTTCTCCGTAGGCGGTGAGCGAGGCATAAATTACCGTCGGGTTGATGGTTTTAATGTCGTCGTAGGTAAGGCCCAGGTCGCGCCGCATATGCAACGGGTGATTAGTGACGTAGACATCGCAGTCTTGGGCTAGCTGGCGAAGAATCGTCTTTCCCATCTCGGTCTTTAGATTTAGTGTGATCGACCGCTTGTTACGAGCGTCTTGAACCCAGGTGTAATTAATTTCGGCATCGGGTGTTCCCGGTGCTATAGCGAGTCCACGATAAGCGTCCCCCGAACCCGGAATTTCGACTTTGATCACGTCAGCGCCAAAGTCGGCCAGAATGGTTGCCGAAACAGGCCCCGCTATCCACGAACCGACATCCAATACCTTAAGACCTGAAAAAAGGAGATCTTCCTCGTGCATCTGCAATCACTCACCATCGGACTTCGTCGCCATCATATTATTCGAAAGTCGGCATCCTGATTCAGAAGATTTCGCCACACGTACGACTTGGCGGGCATCGGCAAACCACGCGATATCGGCTAAGTTAGATCTTTCGCTCAGTAGGAAAAAATTATGGAATTGCACGGACGCGTGGTAGTGGTTACGGGAGGCGCGAGTGGGATTGGTGCGGCATGTGCCCGCGCTTTTTGCATGGAAGGGGCGAAAGTCGCGGTTGCTGACGTAAACGTGGAAGGCGCGCGCGCAGTTGCCGATGACATTGGCGCTATCGCAGTCTCTTGCGATGTGGGGAAGGAAGAAGACGTGGGTGCTCTCGTCAAAACGTGTGAAACAGAGCTCGGGGCAATTGACTTGTTCTTTAGCAATGCAGCGGTGGCAACCGGGGGTGATCCGATTTCCACACCCGTGGACACATGGCAGCAACAATGGCAAATCAACGTCATGGGTCACGTATACGCTGTTCGTGCGGTGCTGCCTTCGATGTTGGCGCGGGGCGATGGTTATCTCGTTCACACGGCATCGATGGCGGGCATCCTTACGTCTCAAGGAAACCTTACCTATGCCACAACTAAACATGCGGTAGTCGGTCTGGCCGAGTGGTTGTCGATCACGTACCACGATCGTGGTATTAGAACGTCTTTGTTAGCACCACTCGGAGTGAATACACCCATGCTTGGGGGTGGAGATTCCCCGTTTGCACGTGCTGCAGCGGGCCCTGTGAAGGAGCCGGAAGAAGTTGCCGACATGGTAGTTCAATCGATTCGCGATGAGCGATTTCTTATTTTGACGGATGAAATCGCCCAAACGTGGATGGAACGCAAAACCAATGATCTGGAACGTTGGCTGCATGGGATGCGCCGCCTACAACGAAAAATAGACGACGTAGGCTGAATCAAGGGCTGCAGAACGAAGACCCAAGGCCGACGAATTCCCGGTGCTACGGCACTAGGCGAAGACCGACGGTTACTCCGTGCGTATCCCAAGAACTGCCCTCAACGCCAACGACTAGAGAAGCCTTACGGAGATTCCACAAGAATTTGAAACCGTAAATGGCTTCGGTTGAGCCGGAGAACTTGATGTAGTCGTCGACATCGATGTTGGCTTCGGATGTGGCAAGGTGCTTAAGTGCGTCTTGGTCGATAGATCCTGACATTTTTGCGTGTCTTTGGATTTCTGCGCCTACCACGCATTGCCAACTGTAGGGGTTGCCGAAACGCCAACCGATTTTCGCGGCTATGTCGTTACCGCCACGACTTTTGTTGTTCGACTCGAAATCCCAATTGCGGGGACCGGCCTCGACGAATATATCGACGCCTTTGAGCGGGACAACTCTAAGGGCACTGAGATACGAAGATTTACTCAATAAACGATCGGCGGTGATATGGAAACCAACGCCGAATTGATAGTCGGATAGCTTCAGCTCTTGGTATTGATTGACGACATCTATTGCTTCGGCTTCTCCGTAGAGGTAGAGCGACGCGGGTAGAGCTACAGATGCACGACCTCGCAAACCTTCTTTATCGCCGTGGAGGTAGTGACCTTCGACATAAGTGTAATCATAGGCAACCGGGTCTCCCATCATGTCGACGGTCAAAGCCAGGCAGATCAGGCAAGAAATTCTAGTAATCACGATCGAACCAACAGTTGTACACAGATAGGGTTGTTCGAAACTAATCCAATCCGCCGAAGAGAATTTTTTTCTGCGAAAATGAAACAACCAAAGAGACAATTCATGATCGCGTACCTAGGGTTTCACTGGTGACCGTGGATGTGAGAGGAAGCCCAGGCTAGGCCTGGTCGAATACGGAATTATTTGAACGCCCGCAAGATTATAACCTATTGATGTATATAAGAAAAATAGCAGGGTGCAAGGGCAAAGCGAAAACGATGATGTTGTCTTGTAACTAAGACGGTTGGCCGAACGCGTGAAAGAGTCGTTATGCTCCTCAACACAGGGTAGAAAACAGCGGTTGGTTGTGCCGTCCGATCTCCGACGAGGAATCGGCCCGAAGCAGGCTGTGGAAATGAGGTTGAATAAAGACAACTCGCGAGAGATATTTATCCGAAGCACATCGTAGGTCTAATGGTGGGGAGCTAAACGACAATGAGCACGGTACTACCGCGTAAGTATTCCAATCTGGGATTTGATCCCGACGCTCTTCGTGAGAAATATCGGGAGGAGCGCGACAAACGTCTGCGACCGGACGCGAATGAACAGTACGTCGAGGTTACGGGCACGTTTGCACATGTTGTTGACGATCCCTACGTCGAAACAGGTTTCTCGCGAGAACCGTTTGAGGACGAGGTGGAC
>DCBA01000086.1:48751-48931 GCA_002313255.1 Gammaproteobacteria bacterium UBA1119
GGTATCGAGGATATACGGATCGTTGAAGCCGGTGGCGATTTCGGCGGGACTTGGTACTGGAACCGCTATCCGGGTGCCCAATGTGACATCGAGTCATATTGTTATCTACCCCTACTAGAAGAGCTCGACTACATGCCGAAGGAGAAATACTCATACGCGCCTGAAATTTTTGAGCACTCG
>DCBA01000086.1:49355-50604 GCA_002313255.1 Gammaproteobacteria bacterium UBA1119
GTGTCGACTGATCGAGATGACGCTATGAAGGCGCGATTTGTCGTAATGGCAACGGGCCCATTAAATCGACCCAAGCTACCTGCAATCCCAGGGATTGAGGACTTTGAGGGTCACACGTTTCATACCAGCCGTTGGGATTACGATTACACCGGAGGTGATCACAACGGGAACTTGACGAAGTTGGACGACAAAGTTGTCGCCATGATTGGTACCGGGGCTACCACCATCCAAGCGGCTCCTTACGTCGGAGCCCATGCCAAACACCTTTATGTGTTTCAAAGAACACCGTCGTCCGTTGACGTACGTGGCAATAAGCCGACGGATCCCGAGTGGGCAGAGTCGTTAAAGCCCGGTTGGCAGCGAGCGCGTCGAGAGAATTTCAATGACATGGTAATCGGCCGGCCCGTCGAAGAAGACTTGGTTAGCGACGGATGGACCGATATCTTTCGTACCCTTGCGAGCTTGATGCCTCAACGCGATGACGAGCAAATCTCGATGGAAGAAGCGGCAGCGCTCGCCGAACTAGCTGATTTCAAGAAAATGAATGGCATTCGTGCGCGCGTCAATAAATACGTTGAGGATCCTGAAACTGCTGAAGCGTTGAAACCTTGGTATCGCCAGTTCTGCAAACGCCCGACATTCAACGACGAATACCTACCCACCTTCGAACGAGAGAATGTCACTCTTGTCGATACCAGTGAGTCCCAAGGCGTGGACCGGATCGTCGACGACGCCGTAATCGCGAATGGGACTTCCTATGACGTCGATTGCATTATTTTTGCTACAGGTTTTGAGGTGGGTACGGCGTATACCCGACGCTCCGGCTACGAGATTTATGGTCAGAATGGAGTGGCTCTTTCGGATTATTGGACCGATGGATTACGAACGTTGCACGGTTTCTCGAGTCACGGGTTCCCCAATTGCTTCCAGGTTGGATTTTCCCAAAACGCTTTCTCGGTCAACCTTACAGCCGTTCTTGATGATCAAGCACAACACGTCGCGTACATCGTCAACGAAGTCATGTCTCGCGACGCCCGATATGTTCATCCCACCTCGGAAGCCGAGGCAGAGTGGGTTGGAACGATTCGGCGATTGGCGCTCAGCAATACGGCGTTTTTTGAGGCGTGTACGCCTGGGTATTACAACAATGAAGGCGATGTTGCGGCAGGTCGCGGGATAGGAGCGGAGTCTTATGCGCCCGGACTCAACGCCTTCAATCAGCTATTAGCGAAATGGCGTGGAGACGGTC
>DCBA01000111.1:0-6108 GCA_002313255.1 Gammaproteobacteria bacterium UBA1119
AAGTTCAATGCCGATGGATCAGATAGGGCGTTCCACGATTGCCGTTGTCGCGTTGGTTGGGGTAGTCGCGATTGGCGTTGCCGTATGGATGTACCGGGACGTAGGCGTGCCTGACCAAGCACTAGATCCGCCGATTGGACCAACGCTCCCCGTTGGATCGGTCGATGATGAACGAATCCGAAGCTCGAGTGTCGACGAACCCGGCGCGTGGCTGGCCTATGGTCAGGGGTTCGAAGAACAACGATTTTCCAACTTGACCGAGATTAATCAGGACTCGGTTAGCACACTCGGGATCGCCTGGACGAAGGACCTCCATACAGTGCATGCGGTGGAAGCGACACCTTTAGTCGTTGATGGCGTCATGTATTTCACCAGTACGTGGAACGTGGCGTACGCGCTTGATGCTAGGAGCGGCGACGAAATTTGGAAATACGATCCCAAGGTTCCTGGTAAAACGGCTCGCGACGCCTGTTGCGGGATCATTAGCCGAGGCCTCGCCGTTTACTTGGGAAGGGTTTATCTCGCCACTCTCGATGGTCGACTTGTCGCTCTCGATGCGGCATCAGGCGATCTCGTTTGGGAGGTCGACACCATCTTTGATCGTTCACGGAATTACACCATCACGGGCGCGCCGCGGGTCGCGGCCGGTAAAGTCTACATTGGTAATGGCGGTGCGGAATATGGCGTGCGCGGCTACGTCACCGCTTATGACGCGACCACGGGCGATCAAGTCTGGCGCTTCTTTACGGTGCCGGGTGATCCTTCATTACCGTTCGAGCATCCGGAAATGGCGTTGGCGGCCGAAACCTGGAAAGGCGGTGAGTGGTGGAAGATAGGAGGTGGAGGAACTGTATGGAATTCAATCGTTTACGATCCATATTTTCATTCAATCTATCTTGGTGTCGGTAACGGTACGCCGTGGACCCGCGCTATTCGATCCCCTGGTGGGGGCGACAATTTGTTTCTTTCGTCGATCGTTGCTCTCGACGCCGATACCGGTGCCATGAAGTGGTATTACCAGACGACGCCCGGAGATAATTGGGACTATACGGCGGTGCAAGACATGATGCTGGCCGATCTCACCGTCGACGGTGTTGATCGCAAAGTATTGATGCAAGCGCCCAAGAATGGCTTCTTCTACGTGATCGATCGCCAAGACGGTCAACTGCTACGCGCACATGCGTACGGCGCCGTGACCTGGGCGAGTCATGTTGATTTGACGACGGGTCGCCCCGTCGAAAATCCGGATACGGTTTACGCTCAGAATCCGCAATGGATCTTGCCCGGCCCGCAAGGCGCACATAATTGGCAGGCGATGGCGTGGAACGCCGATCGCGGACTCATGTTTTTCCCCATTCAAGAGATGCCGTTTCTGTACGCGATGCCAGAGGAATATCTTGAAACCGGAATCTACAAACACCGCCCAGGCGCGTGGAATACGGCGGTCGAGTTTGGTCGGTACAACCAAATGGTGGAGGCGTTCGAGGAGCCGCCCGAATCGAAGGGTTACTTCATCGCATTTGATCCGCTATCGGGAGAGACGGCGTGGTCGGTAGAGTTGGAGCACCCGTGGAATGGTGGTGCGCTGGCGACGGCGGGTGAGCTCGTTTTTCAAGGTAACGCGAGTGGCTTTCTAGCAGCCTACGACGTCGGTAGTGGCACCGAGCTATGGAGCCACAACCTGTATGCGTCGATCGTCGCACCTCCCATGACGTACGCGTTAGATGGTGAGCAATACCTGGCAATTCTGACGGGTTCCGGGAACAACGCGATCGATAGTGCGTCCTACAAGTACGGCAGTACGGGTCAGCTGGTGGTCTTTAAATTGGGAGCAAACGGGACCATTCCGGTTCCCCCGTTGCGCGATTTAACGATCCCGGAACCGCCGGCATTAACTGGATCAGCCGACGACATTGACCGTGGCGACGTCATGTACCACGACGTTTGCGGGTTTTGTCATGGGTTTGGCGTTCACTCGGGCGGCGGACTGCCTGACTTACGAATGCTCAATCCAGAATCGCACGAGCTTTTTCAAGCTATCGTTCGAGGGGGTCTCTATCAGGACCGGGGAATGGCCAGTTACGCGGATTTATATTCCGATGAAGACGTTGAGCGAATTCGGCAATACATCATTTCGCGCGCCAAGAAAGACCGTGAAGAAGCGTTAGCGGCGGCCGAGAACGTAAATATCCCTACCCCGTAACCGGAATGAAGCGGCGGACCCTAGTTCGCATCGCTCTGCCGTTGTTCTTGCCTTAAATGTAACGTATAGGTTACATTCTATATCTTAAGTCCAACCGTAATTGGGTGGTTTCCGTTACGGTAAAAGTAATGTGAATAGGCGATTTCGGTGAATCGAGCAACAACGCAACTCGACGCAACAAGTCCAAGCATTGAAGTCCGTGACTTGCGCCACGTCTATAAGGGCGGGCACGTAGCACTCGACGGTGTCAACCTCACCTGCGGGACCGGCGTGTACGGTCTGCTGGGGCCTAATGGCGCAGGCAAGAGCACCTTAATGCGGATCCTCTGCACGTTGATCCGACCAACCGAAGGATACGTTGAACTATGTGGTTACGACGTCACAAGGCAACACCGTGAGGTGCGACGGCTGATCGGCTATTTACCACAGGATTTTGGGGGTTGGCGCTCACACCGAGTGATCGAAGTGGTCGATACGTTGGCTCAGCTGTCGGGGCTCTTTGGTCGAAAAGCCCGTCGCGCACGCGTCGAACAGGTCATTGAACAAGTCGGCCTCGCCGATGCGGCCTATCGCAAGGTCAAGCAACTTTCAGGCGGGATGGTTCGTCGATTGGGGGTCGCTCAGGCGCTCGTTCATGAGCCACGGGTCTTAGTGGTCGATGAACCGACTGTGGGCTTGGATCCTGAAGAGCGGATACGGTTTCGGAAACTCATGGAAGAAATAGGCCGGGACCGAACCATCTTATTGTCGACGCACATTGTGGCCGACCTTGGTGCCGCGTGCCGCGAGATCTCGATCTTGGATACAGGTCGAACCGTATTCAGTGGCTCGCCTGCTGAATTGTTTCGAAGCTCGGTGGGTGCGGTATTTGAACTAATCACGTCGCCGGAGATGGCCGATAAGACCGAACAAAACCATGAGGTGGTGTCGCGTATTTCGACGGGCGATCAAGTCACGCTGCGTGCCATTGCTTCGGAGGACGGGTTGCCGCCAGGCGCAACCCGAGTTGATGAGACCACGTTGGAAGAAAGCTACATGGCCTTTATGTCCGCGCGCGGTCGTGCATCTGTGGCACGCCAAGACGGTGAATTGATCGATGAACCGTCTGTGATGGAATTAGAGGAACTTAAAATCAAGGAGGCAGTTTCGTGAGCATCGCGATGATTAAAGCGATTGCTAGCGCGGAGATGCGCTCAACGCGTCGGTTGGCTCGATACTGGCCGTTCACCATTCTCTCGGTTGTTTTCGTCTCTGTTGTCGCTGGACAGACTTTTTTCATCCACGCGATGGGGTCGGGCTTGTCGGCGAGTCTCGGGGCGATGAATCCGCGTTATGCGGTAGCGAGCGCTGGATTTATCGCCGTTATTCTCTTTCTTGTTAGCCTGATTTTTCTGGTTTTCGATATTCGTCATCGCGACGTCCGCGATCGCATGGTCGAGGTCCTCGATACCCGACCGATCACGAACATTGAACTCGTGCTCGGTCGTTGTTTAGCCCTGGTCTTCATGACTTGGTTGCCGATGGTGGTTATCTTTTTGGCACTGCAAACGTATGGTTTCGTCGCCATTAACCTAGGCATTCCTGGAGGAACCATCGAGCCTTACTCCGTGGTCTCATTCTTGATTACGGCAATGGTGTCCCTTGCGCTTTGGTGTGCGCTGATTGCATTTCTCACCTTAATCGTGAGGAACCGATTGATCGTCACCTTGATCGCCGCCGTTATACTTATTGGCCAGGTGTGGGCGATGTTCATGAGTCCAGGATTTTTGGCTCCCTCGCTAGCTCCATTACTTCCGGTCCCTTCCCTGCCATCCGATCTCATGCCGGCGCTGCTGCCTGACGGCGCCGGTCAACGGGCGTTCTGGTCCTGTCTCATCGCGGCAGGCTTGATTGCGCTGGCGGGGATCGTTCACCCCCGCGCGGACAACGCCCGCAAACTCTTGATTGGCGGCGGCGGCGTCAGTCTGGTATTGGCGGGCGGACTAGCGCTTGCGATTCAAGCCACGCAAGCACGGGATGAATTGGTCTTCTTTGACGAATGGCGGATGGCGCACGAGGAGCGGAGTCTTGATCCCCGCGCTGACGTGCTAGCAGTTCGGGGCGAGGTGCAGATTGACCCAGGTCGAAAATTGGATCTTGACGTAACGCTTTCGATTACGACGCCTTCGGGCGAGGCACTGACATCGCTACTCTGGACCCTCAATCCTGGCTTGGTTGTCGAGCAGGTCATGGTGGACAATACCGCGGTCGAGTGGCATCACGATCAAGGGCTTCTCGAAGTTAACGCGGCTGTCGCGGCAAACACCACAAGTACACTACGCATCGTCGCCTCAGGATTGCCCAATGAGACCTTTGGCTACCTCGATTCCGCCATCGACGTCCCATCCCTCACGCCGAACGAGGCCGAGGCATTCCAAATGTTAGGTTTCATGCCCGGGCTTTTTGATCAAAACTATGTTGCCCTCATGCCCGGTATTCGTTGGCTTCCGAGTCCGGGCACTGACATTCCGAACGGCGACGCCCGCACGCATCCTCCTGATTATTTTAGCGTTGATGTCATCGTCGAGGTGCCCGCCGGTTGGTTGGTCGCAGGTCCGGGCCGGCGCATCACGTTATCCGAGCCAGACTCGCCGAGCGGTCGCGTTCGGTTCGCATTTCGACCGCCATCCCCCGTGCCTGCGGTGGCGTTGTTGGCGTCATCGTTCGAACGCCGTGCAATGGACATCGATGGTGTCACCTTCGAAATCCTCTTAAGTCCGAAGCACCTCGACAACCTGGGCCTGTTTGCCGACGCCCAAGATTCGATTCGCGAACGAATCGAAGAGCTATTAGCTGAGTCGGCGCGTCATGGCCTGCCCTATCCCTACGACGGATTTTCGTTGGTGGAAACGCCCCACCTGTTACGTGGTTTCGGTGGCGGCTGGCGATTGGATTCGGTACAGGCGTTACCGGGCATGGTGCTGGTGAAGGAAACGAGCTTCCCGACCGCACGGTTCGGACGATTCTTTGACGATCCTGAAGAACTCCGAGAACTGGAAGATGCCGAAGGCGGTATCGCGGGTTTTAAACGTGACGTGATTGAACGTTTTTTCGATAACGACTTTACCGGCGGAAACGTTTTTTTGGGTGCCTCGCGTAATTTTGTTGCATACCAAACAAGTGCGACAGGTCGTGGTGCGATTGCACTCAATTACGTTCTCGATGAGCTTTTCAACAGGCTAATTACTGGTAAACGCGGTTATTTTTCGGCGCACGAATTCGATAGCCAGATGGGCGTCACCATGATGGGGACGATGTCCGACATGATTCAAGGAGAGAGCGGTGAAATTATCGATTCGATCATTGCGAATACCGTGCAACGTCCCGCCGTGTGGGATCGGGCCCTTGCCTCGTCCCTTGCTGAGCTTGACCCCACCGATGATCCAGCACAGGTTCTGAATGTGATGGCGTTAAAGGGCGGTGCGGTTGCCGACGTACTTTACGACGGGTTGGGTCGACAACGGATCGCGAAATTATTGGCAGCGTTGGTTGATCGATACCGCGGTGGTCACTTTGATGCGGTTCAGTTCGTGCAGACATCGAAGGACGTCGGTGTCGATATCGAACCCCTTCTCGGCGATTGGTTGAACGAGGCCGCCTTACCGGGATTTCTTGTGTCGAACGTGATAGCGGAGCGACTGGCCGAAAGTGACAATGCCAATGCTCAGTACCAAGTTCGGTTTCACGTTCGCAACGACGAGTCCGCACCGGGCTTATTCCGCGTGCGCTACATGAGCGGTAACAGGCAAAAAAGGTCTCGGGATTGGGCCCCCACATGGAACAAGACCGAACCGTTCCGGCTTGCCGGTTATCAATCGGTCGAAGTCGGTTTGTTAAGTCGTGACCCGCCTCTCGAAATATGGCTC
>DCBA01000111.1:6402-19863 GCA_002313255.1 Gammaproteobacteria bacterium UBA1119
TTTGTTAAGTCGTGCCCCGCCTCTCGAAATATGGCTCGAGCCTTATTTAGCGTTGAATCGAAAAGCATTGCGCCTGGATATCCCGGACATTGATTTTGAACAACGATCGCTTGCGGACCCGTTTCTTGGCGTAAAACCGAGCGAGTGGGCGACTTTGCCTATAGACGTAGGAATCGTTGTTGATGATTTAGATCCGGGTTTTGCAATCGAGTACGACGACGCCGATCAACTGAGTAATTTTCAGTTCCAGGTGGCGTCGAACGACGACGGTGCTACCAGCGTCACACTCTCGATGGGCCCGAGTTCGGCGACCTTAGAAATGGATCAGGGATTACCAGTCCTGCCGGATATCTTCGGCGCGGGTGGAGGGTTCGGTATGTGGACGCGTGACAGTAATGAGCCACGGAGCTGGGGCAAATACCGACGGACCTATGCCAGAATCGCGGCGGGTAGCGGCAGTCGTCGCGCCATCTTTTCCGCAACTTTGCCCCAAGCCGGGATGTGGCAACTCTCCTATCACTCCCCTTTTGTTGGCGGCAAAGCGCGCAAGAGAAAAAAGGACAATGAACGAATTCGTAGACTTCGCGCCTTTCCTGTTGTCGCCTCAGCGCTCGGCCGTTACGATTTGACGTTGTCGGCGGGTCAACGGGCGTGGCCACTCGAATTCGACGCCTCGGCCGCTGAACGAGGCTGGAATGATTTGGGGACGTTTGACCTTACCGCGGGGACGGTCCGTTTAAGCATCAGCGATGCGACCGAGGGTGAATCCGTGATCGCCGACGCCATTCGCTGGATACCAGTGAATGAGGTAGAGTCCGCCAACCCCCGCTTGAGCGCTAGGATTGACCGATGAAGTTCGGAGTCAAAGCTGTCCTCACCACTTTGCCCATTCTATTAGCAAGCGCGTGTGGCGAGACCACGGCGCCTCCCCCAGTCGAATTTCGCATTCCGGTTGAGGTTGGCGACGTCGTGACCGATGACGTCGAAGACAGCATTGTGACGACGGGGACTCTTCGACCGCGAGAGAGCGTGGTACTCACGGTTGAAACACCCGGATTTTTACGTCTAGTTCGGCTCGAATCGGGCGAACGAATTACGGAAGGAACCAATGTCGCAAAAGGCGCGTTGGTGGCGGAGATCACTGGTGAAGACGCTCGATTGGCTGCGCGTCTTGAAGCGACACAGCGACATCTTGAAGCATCTGAAGAGGAATTGAATCGTCGACAACAGCTCTTTGAACGGCGATTGATTGCCGAGGAAGCCCTTTTCCTTGCCCGCGCGACCTACGAAGACGCACTGCACAATTTTGAAACCAGTAAGTGGACGTTGGAGAAGACACGGATTACGACGCCCATCGCGGGAGTTGTTTTGCAGCTCGCGAGAGACGCCAATAACCGACCGGTCGCTGATGGTCAGAAAGTGATGCAAGGATTCGAGGTCGCGCGAATTGCGCCTATTGATAATCTGATCGCGGATATCGATCTGGTCGGTCCGGAGCTCGCTCGTGTGCGACCAGGCCAACCCGTTCGCATAGAACACTACGCATTCGAAAAAACCGTGATGATGGGCAAAGTGCTGAGATTGTCGCCAGCGATGGATGCCACGACCCATTCATTCCGCGCTGAAGTTGAGGTCGATAATACCGCCAGGCTACTACGACCCGGCATGTTTATTCAGGCGACCATCGTCACCGATCGCCACGAAGACGTGGCCGTCGTTCCCCGCGATGCAGTTACGGAACGAGCCGGTCGTGACGTGGTTTTTGTCATCGATGGTCAACGCGCACGTCGCCAGGAAGTTTCGTTGGGACTCCGTAACGACGATTGGATTGAAGTGATCGATGGTGTCATCCCCGGAGAGCGCGTCGTCGTACGCGGTCTTGAAACGCTTACCGATGAGGCGCGTGTTCGAGTAACGGGCTCTTGAATTCGGCTGAATCCGCGGCGCGGCTGGCAACGCAGCGCCCCGTCGCGGTCACGGTCATGGCGTTTGCAATCGCGCTCGTTGGATGGCTGGCATACCAGCAACTTCCAGTCGACCTGCTCCCCGATTTACACAGTCCAACCGTAGCGATTTCTATTCGTAGCGGCGATCGCCCACCGACCGAAATGGAACGCATCTACGGGGAACAACTCGAGCAACGCTTGTTTACGGTTCGCGGCATTCGAGAGATTTCCCAGGTCGGTCGAACCGGGAAGTTGGTGGCGACGGTGGTTTTCGATTGGGACACCAATCTCGATCTGGGCGTGGTGGACGTGCAAAAGGCGGTCGGTCCCATGGCATCGGATCCTGCTGTCGACGAGGTGTTGGTGCGTCGGTTTGATCCGCGTCAAGCACCCGTGCTTAGGTTCGGCCTGAGTGCGCCAAGCGGACAACCGGACCTTTCTGAGTTACGCCGATTGGCACGACGCCAAGTGGCGCCGGGACTCGAACAACTCCCAGGGGTCGCGGAAGTTCGAATTACTGGCGGACGTGAAAAGGAAGTCCGTGTCCTGCTAGACCGATATCGCATGGAAGCCTTCGGCATCACACTTGCGGCGATCGAGGGTCGTCTGATCGAGGAGAACGTAGACATCTCCGCGGGCACGTTGGAAGAAGGTGCTGAGGTTCTCCTCGTTCGGAGCGTCTCGCGATTTCGAACACCCGACGACGTTCGTCGCGTGATTGTTGCGTACGTATCACGTTCGGACGGAACCCGCCAAGCCGTTCGGGTGTCGGATATTGGGACGGTGGCACTGGTTGATCGCGAAATCGATCATCTGGTCCGCGTGAATTCCATCGAAGGTGTGGGACTCGCCGTGTATAAGGAGGCCGGTGCAAATACGGTGGAAGTTTCACGCACCGTACGCGCTGCCGTGGCCGGTTTGGCGCAAGACTTACCCAACGTCACATTGACCGAGGTCAGCGATGACGCGTCGCTCGTGGTCGCTGCGCTAGCCGATCTACAAACGGCGGCGGGCGTGGGCATCCTACTTGCAATTGTCGTGCTTGCTCTCTTTTTACGATCCATCGGCGCGACCCTCGTTGTCTCTGCTGCGGTGCCTGTGTCGATCCTTGCCGCCCTCTTTTTGATGCGGTTTGGATCACAGAGCCTCAATGTCATTACGCTCGGTGGTTTAGCGCTTGGCGCAGGCATGCTCGTGGACAATGCAATTGTTGTGGTGGAGAGCATCTACCGACGATTGACGGAGGGTGAGACGAGGGCAGAGGCTGCCGCCACCGGAACCGGACAAGTGGCGGGCGCGATTACGGCTTCGACATTGACGACCTGCGTGGTGTTTTTACCGGTGCTTTTCGTGGAGGGCCTGGCCGCGCGCCTCATCGAAGGCATCGCGTTCACGGTGGTTGCTTCATTGCTCGCGTCGTTGGCAGTCGCGATGTTCTTGATTCCCGCGCTGGCGCGATGGTTCATGCCAGAAACCATCGCCGCGGAGCGCATCGATTCGGGTCTTCAAATCCAGACTAAATTTCGGCACTTCGCACGGCGTTTACTTGACCGCCCAGTGACTGTCGTTTTCTCAGGTATCGTCATGGCGGGGGTTAGTTGCTGGCAGCTACTCGGGCTCGGTACCGAACTGTTACCGTCAGCCGATCCTCGACAGTTCTCGATTCGTATTGTTGGACCACCTGGCCAACGTGTCGAGTCCACGGCGCGCGTAGTTGAAGGCGTTGAGTCGCTGATCAATCAATTTGGGGAAGATAGTGTCGCGGCGATATTGTCTGAGGTGGGGCGTCTTCCTGAAGATAGCCGCATGGTGCGCACTGAAATGACCGAAGAACATACCGCGCGACTCACGGTGCGTGTGGCGGAATCGGGGCCAACGGGCCGACAATTCGCAGCTCAACTGGAACCCATCCTCGAACAACTCGAGTCAACTGACATTGATTGGGAAGTTGGGTCATCGGCTGTTGCCAGTGCCCTCGGTACCAGTGGGCCTCCGGTGGCGGTGGAAATCTCTGGACAGGCGCTGGTGGATTTGAGGCGCTATGCTGATATTGTCAAAACTAAGCTCGCGGATCTTAGCGAGTTGTGGAATGTTCGGTCGTCGTTCGAAGGTGGTCCACCGGAATTGCGTATCGAACTTGATCGGGCGATGGCCGACGGCCTGGGGGTTGATCTTGCCACCATCTCGCGTGTACTTCAGGCAAGCCTGGATGGCCGCGACGTCACGATGCTTTCGACCGGCGATGAAGAACTCCCAGTGACGCTGCGCCTCGGAACGACTTCCCGTGACGACATTGGTAGCATTATTTTTCAGACCAGCAGCGGACGTAAGGTTGCGATAAGCGAAGTTGCACGTTTTGTCGAAGTCGAAGGGGCTCGTGAGATTTTTCGACAAGACCAACGCCGGACAGCCCTAGTCACTGCGCAAATTGCCGACGGCTCGAATCATCCCAATGCCGTTCGCGCCGTTAACGATGCGCTGGCGGACATATCGCTTCCAGCGGGTCTACAGATACGACTGCGTGGTGAAGAAGCTGAGCGCGCGCGAACGTTTGCCGAGTTGCAATTGGCCGCATTGTTGGCATTGGTCCTTGTCTTTATGGTTCTTGCGGGATCGTTCGAATCGTTAATTCATCCACTAACAGTGCTTGCCGCAATACCGCTTGGATTGATCGGGGTTGCGGTAGCGCTCGTACCCACAGGTCAACCGGTAGGCGTCATGGCAATGCTGGGACTGATCGTACTGGCCGGCGTCGCCGTTAACGATGCGGTATTGCTCCTAGCCACTGCGCGTCGCTTGATGGGGGAAGGTAGATCGCGCACCGATGCGTTGGCTGAAGCTGCTGGCATACGGCTACGCCCGATCATTATGACCACGTTAACGACGGTCTTGGTTCTCTTGCCGTTAGCGTTTGGCGCCGGGGAAGGTGCGGAATTGCGTATTCCTATGGCCATTACCATTATCGGCGGGATCACTGCGTCGACCTTAGGGTCCCTCTTCGTTCTACCGAGTCTTTACCTGTTGCTTGATCGCTTGCATCCGGGTCGTCGCCTTGAAAACTACGCCGTAGGTCCGGCCCGATGAACGCTCTTGGGTTTACCGGTTCCGACGGTTCGACAGGCCCAGACCTTCTAGATCAACCGTTATGAGCATTATCGACCTGCCCAACGAGCGACCCGTTGCGGTGACCATGTTTTTTGTTGGCGTGGTCTTGCTTGGCTTGATCGCCTGGCAACGTATGCCCGTTGAACTGTTTCCAGCACTCGAAGGTGACCAGGTGACGATCGCTTTTGGGCGATCAGGCAGTGAGCCGGAAATCGTTGAACGGGATCTCTTGATGCCGCTCGAAGCAAAGGTAGCGACCTTACCTAAGGTCTCGGAATCGTGGGGAATGATCAATGGCTCCAGCGGTCAGCTTCGAGTTCGTTTCGAAGCAGGAAGTGACGTCAAAGTCCGCGAGCTTGAGCTCAGGCGTTTGGCCGCCGATCTGCAGCGCGCACAACCACCCGGTACCTATATCAATGTCAACTCGTCAGGCACCGAAATATTTTCTAGTTTCGTAATGACCATTCATGTATTGGGTCAAGCCGACGGCGACATCAACACGCTTTACGATCTTGTCGAACAACAAATTGCACCCCGTTTTGCATCGGTGGCGGGTGTGAGTCAGGCCCAACCCAACGGCGGCGCGGGACGGCAGGTGACCGTGACCGTCGATCCGTACCGCGCGATAGCGCTTGGCATAACTACAGATGCAGTAACTAACGCGGTGCGCCGTAATGTAGGTCGCCAAGAGTTTGTCGGTGGACTCGAAACCGAGGGTGGCCGTCAGGTCGTGATGCTGGACGGCCGGCCGCCAAGCATCGATTCATTAGCGAATGCGAAAATTCAGCCCAATCGAGCTGCTCGTTTACGCCACGTCAGTGACCTGGCCTTCGGGACCGCACGCGAAGAGTCGCGTTTTCGAGTCAATGGAAAGCCCGCCGTGGGACTGGTGCTTTTTCAGGAACAAGGTGCCAACTTGGTACGTCTTGGTGCTTCCCTCAGGGAACGTCTTGGTGAAGTACGCGCCGAGGTTGCACCACTCGGCATCGATTTGGTGATCGGTTTTGACGCGGCCGAACAAATTGAAGAGCAAATTGATCGCCTGGGGAAACTCGCTGGCACAGGGTTTTTAATCGCACTCGTGGTGCTGTATCTCTTCCTACGACAATGGCGTGCGGTCGCCGTGGTCGGCATTGCAGTACCGATGAGCCTTCTCGCCGCCCTCGGCCTCCTCTTTCTCAGCGGCCAATCCATCAACATCATCACGTTGATGGGCCTCGCGATCGCCATCGGGCTGGTGATCGATAACAGTGTAGTGGTATTCGAAGCGGTCCAACGGCGCCTCGAACGCGGCACCGAAATAACCGAGGCCGTGCGTGAAGGATTGCGACGCACCGTTCGCGCAATGACCGCGGCAAGCCTCACGACGGCGGTGGTGTTTTTGCCATTCCAGTTGGTTGATTTCGATAGCGAACAAATGCGTTCGATGATTCTCGTGGTGTCGATGTCGATTCTCTTACCACTGTTGGCATCACTGGTCGTTGCCATTGGGTTAGTCCCATTACTTGCCCAACGTTTGTCGGCGCCGGCGGCGGTCCGAGATTTGTCTATTCGTCGCGAACGGCGAACGCTACGTGCTGGCACGACCCCGCCGGATTCGATACGAATTTTTTTCGAGCGCGTTGTGACCAGTGCTTTGCGTCGACCGCCGTCGTGGATTGCAGGAACACTGGCGGCAGTACTCATTACCACGGTGGTTGCGCTCCCTTGGCTAGCGACGAGTTCAGGGTCTTCAAACGTTAGCGAAGCCGATACGGTTGAAATGTCTGTTCAATTTGCACGCGGATCAGCATCGATCAATACCGTCAGTGAAGGGATGGCGAAATTAGAAAGCGCGGTCATGAAGCTTGATGGTGTCGAAATGGTCGAGGCCCTTATCCGCGAAGATGAAGGAACGTTGACCGTGCACTTAGTCGAGGAAAAATTACGGCCACCTGGATTTAGAGCCCAGGACGTGCGCTCGACGGTTCGTCGAATTGATCGAAACGACCGACGGATGTACGTATTGCGGCCGGGCGAAGGCGGGATGGGTGATGGAGGTAAGGGCCGCGGCGGCGGTGGCGGCGGCGGCGTGGAGATGTTTAGCGGCGGACCCGCCGAGGTCGTCTTGTCGGGCCCGGACAGCCGTGAGTTAACGACGCTGTCCCGGAGTGTGCGTTCCCAACTTGAATCCATGGGACCTGTCGCCAACGCCTGGGAAAACTATCGGCCCGGGATGGATGAATTTTGGATCGAACCACGCGAGGAGGTGATTGAATCGATGGGACTCTCGGTGAGTAATCTCGTACCCGCGCTGCGCCTTGCCGGACGCGAGGGCGTGACGATGCAAACCGGTTTTCTGTTGCCTAACGGGCGAGAACTCCCAGTCGTTGTCGAGCGACTCAATGCCCGGGAGGCGGGCATGGGAATACGCGATTTGGAGCGATTGCGCGTGCAGACCGACGTCGGCGCGGTACCCATCCGGGCCCTTGCGTCGCTGCGCCGAATGCCGGCGCCACGGATGATCTTGCACCACAATGGCCGGCGCGAAACGACCGTCAATTACAACTTTGAGAATAGCGTCCAAGATACAGGACCCACGCGTTTAGCCATCGAGGAACAAGTGGTCGCGGCGATGCGGGCTGTACCGAGACCCGAAGGCTTTACCATCGAAACGGCGCAGCAAGATGAAACTAGCAACCAGCTTCAACAGGTTATCCTGCCGGTGATCCTTTTATTGTTCTTGGTGTTGGCGATGACGTTTGAGTCACTCACGCTGCCCGTGCTAGTGCTCCTGTCGTTGCCGATCACCTTACTCGGCGCAACCTGGGCCATGGTATTTGCGGGAGTGGCACTAGGACCCATGGCGATGGTAGGTGCGGTGGCTCTGATCGGCCTCACCGTTAATCCAGCTATTCTGCTTGTCGATCGGATGCAACAATTAGTCTTGGGGGCTGGATGGAGCCCAGGTGCAGCTGCATATGCTGCTGTTCGAGAACGTACTCGACCGGTGTTATTGACCATGGCAACCACGGTGGCTGGCCTGTGGCCGCTAGCGATCGCCACTGGACGGGAGTTCGAGATTTGGCCGCCGTTTGCCACTATCGTCATTGGTGGTCTCATCACCTCGAGTTTATTGACATTGCTGATCGTGCCGGTGGGTTTCACGTTACTCCGTCGCCTCGATCTTTTATTCGGTCGGATTGGGCCTTGGCTAGCGCTTGGCTGGATCGGGGCAACCGCATCGGTCATATCAGGCTTTGTTTTGACGGAGACGCTCACGTCGTTGCTTTGGCAGGTCGTGGTGGCT
The DNA here is from genome assembly GCA_002313255.1 of Gammaproteobacteria bacterium UBA1119. Classification (GTDB taxonomy): domain Bacteria; phylum Pseudomonadota; class Gammaproteobacteria; order Pseudomonadales; family Azotimanducaceae; genus UBA11889. The sequence goes on from DCBA01000111.1 coordinate 14,743, forward strand.
CTCTTGGTCGGCGGTTCTCTACTTGCCGCGGTGGTAATAGCGTTTCGGCCACGAGACTCGATCCAACCGGAATTCGCGGAAGGTCCTCCCAAGTTGGAGGTTCGATACTTAACCAAGAGTTACGGCCTGCCGGGCGCGTTACGCCGAAGCCTAGATGCACCGAAACACTACGTGAAAAAGGTTTTGGAGTTGGGTGGTCAACCGTTCTTGCCCGTTGAGGCGAGGGAGAGGCTGGTACCCTTACTACTCGCTGCCAGTGGCCCCGTGTATTTAGCCATTCAGTTGGAGAGCGTCTTTTGGCGATTGGCGTTTACGATGATCGCAGCGACGCTGCTGTCCCGTTGCGTCTTGGATATCCGGCGTGCGCGCGGACGCACCGACGCGCGCGGCATAGTCCTTCCAGGTGGCGTCGAAAACGGGATCGCCAAACTGCTTCCGTGGATCGGCCTGGGTCTATTTGGATGGTATGAGTTCTTCGGTATTGAACGCTCCGAATTCAATGCACTCACCGGTGGAACCTTTTCGGGTCGGGTGTTGTTGCTAATCGTCGCGGCTCTATGTGTGTCCATGGTTGGTTATTGCCGACGGAAGGCGACAGAATTCAACCAGGTCGGATCGGAGATTCGGCGGCGCAGGGCGTGGGAACGATTGGCCGCATGGCTGGGCTCCTTTGGAGAACCAGCGAATCCGATGCAGGCTATTTCAAGCATAAGCTTTACCGTCGAACGCGGCATGGTTGGCGTGCTCGGACCCAATGGAGCCGGCAAGTCGACCCTGTTACGCCAGCTCGCAGGCGTGCTCGACCCGACCGGGGGAACCATTCATTTAGGCAAAGCACCGTACCATGCCATTCAACGGTATCTGGCGCATTGGGTGGGGTATTTACCACAGGATGCGGGTTTGCCGACGAGTAGCACGGCGCAAGAGTACCTATCCTATTACGCAGCGCTTTACGACGTGCCCCGTGATCTTCGGCAACAACGTGTATCGGAGCTTCTTCACGAAGTGGGTCTCGGCGAAAAGGTTGATGCCCCGATCGGGTCGTTATCTGGTGGCATGCGGCAACGTGTCGCGGTGGCTCGAACGCTACTCCGATTACCTCCGGTGATCGTCGTCGACGAACCAACCGTGGGGCTGGATCCTCGTGAACGCATTCGCTTTCGGTCGTTGTTGGGCCGGCTTGCGCAGGACCGGATCGTGCTCTTTTCCACGCACGTGGTGGAGGATGTTGCTGCTGCCTGCGACCGCGTGTTGGTCATTGCCGAGGGACATTTGGTGTTTGATGGTGAACCGACGGCATTGGCAAAGGGCGCCCAGGGATACGTATGGGAAATCAGTGTGCCCACGGACGAGACGTTGGCATTGCCGGAGGACGTCATTCATGTAGAAGAAAATTTGTCCGCCCAGGGGACTTTGGTACGCCACAAAGTCCTAGCCGAAAGTCCTCCCGACCCCCGCGCTACCCTACTCGAACCCTCACTAGAAGACGGCTACATGTGGCTTGTCGCGTCGGCACGAAATCGCGATGAAATTCCAAGTCCTGATCAAGGGAATGTTGCCTCGTTAGATCCGGCCTTCGCACGATGATCCGGCCCGATTTCTATTTGCTGCGGTTGGTACTCGTCATGATGGCGGGTCGACGGTATTGGCTCTTACCCCTATTACCGCTGGCGTGGCTGGTGTTTCTACAACTCGAATTATTTAGCTTTTTCAACGTGTCGCCTGAGGCGGTCCAAGGCTTGGTACTCGGCGTACCGATGTCGCTTCTTGGTATTTTTCTTGGCATCCGTGTTATCGCTGGGGAAATTGAGGACCGCAGTTTGGAACTGGCATACACCGTACCCGGAGGGAGCGAGCGCTTGTGGCGAATTAAACTCATAGCTGCGGTAACGATGTTGCTCGTGATGGAAGCCACGCTTGCTCTTGTGACGGTCACGTTAATTACCGGGTTTCCTTTGGGTGCACTCTACGGCGCGTTTCAGGCGGCGTGTTTTTATTTGGTGCTTTCGCTTTCTCTCGCTACGTTGTTTCGAAGTCAGATTGGTGGCGGGGTCTTCACGGTTATTTTGCTCGGGATTAATGGCGCCTTAACAGGTTTCGGCAATGTCCAGCTGCGTGGGTCGCCGTTTTTCAATCCATACGTGATTGTTGGCGCAGATTCTGCGGACGTGTTGGCGTGGACGGTTCAGAATCGCGTGGGGATGCTGCTGTTGATGGCGGGTATTTTGAGCCTTGCATTTATGCGGGCTAACCGACGAGAACGAATGCTTTCGAGTTGAGATGAGCGAGATTGGATGGGGACCGTGAACCCAAAGACCGCGTGTCAGTGAAGTCAGCGTTTCCGGGTGACGTACTCCGGCGTAGGCGGTATAACCGACCTGCACGAAGTGTTAACAGGGAATACGGTCATGCGCGCCCTCACTGAAGCGGAAACAAAGCACCACGTTGCGGAGATTGCTGACCGCGGTTACTCCATCGTTAAGGATGCGTTTGACGCGGATTTCGCCCGACGACTCATGGACGAATTTGAGCACCTTGACAGGATTCGTCCGGGCGGAGATATTCCGCCGGCGCCCTTCGTCGGGTTCGTGACACGCCGTTGGTTTGATGTGCTCAATGATGGCGATATTTGGCAACAAGTTGCCGTCCAAGCCACGATCATGAATGTGCTGCCCCACGTTTTGGGTGAGGGATTTCTCCTCTCGACCATGGGTACCGCCATTATCGGGCCGGGCGAGAAGGCTCAACCACTGCACGTCGATGACGGTGTCTATGCGTTTCCCCGCCCCCATCCGAACCTGGTTTGCAACACCATGTGGGCGGTCACTGATTTTACCGAAGCGAACGGAGCGACTCGGGTGGTTCCGGGAAGCAATAATTTTGACGATGACCCGGAATTCGGAAAATCCTACGATTCTGTCCCCGTTGAAATGAAGGCCGGCAGCATCGCCTTTGTGTCTGGTACGTGTTTTCACGGTGCAGGCGAAAATCAAAGTAACGAGGAACGCTACGGTTTGACCATTAATTATTGCAATGGCTCGATGCGCCAACAAGAGAATCTGATGCTCGCAATCCACCCGTCTCGCATGCTTGAGTTTTCTCGTGAGCTCCAGGACATCCTTGGGTTTCAAATGTGCAAGGGGGCTGGGCACCTATTCGCGGGCGATCCGCGGTCGGAAATGGAACGCCACTACGGGCCCGCGGATTCAGATCAGGCGTGGCTCAATCGCCGCAGCGAGAAAACTATTCAATCCATGACTGGAACAGCAACAGATCAGTAGTACTTCCGCTCGCTGTATGGATTTTCGGCACCTGAGTTGCAGTCCATGCAATCAAGCTGAGCTTCCCCTATTCTCAGTACTTAAGTTTCATACAAAGGCGTGATTCATGGCACACGACGTAGTGATTCGAGGTGGGAACGTGGTTGATGGGACCGGTAAGGCCCCTTACCAGGCGGATATTGCGATCGACGGTGATCAGATCAGCGAAATTGGGGTGGTAAGCGAACAAGGCAGGGAAGAGATCCTGGCCGACGGCCTCAATGTCTCTCCGGGTTTTATCGATCTTCATACCCACCTCGATGCCCAGATCGGTTGGGATCCGCAAGTGACGTCTGTCTCTTGGCACGGTGTGACGACAGCATTATTGGGGAATTGTGGGGTTACGTTTGCACCGTGTAAGGAAGCCGATCGGGAATTTCTCGCGAGTATGATGGAGACGGTTGAAGACATTCCAAAGGACGCGATACTGCACGGCTTGCCCTGGAACTGGGAATCATACGGCGGCTATCTCGACGCGCTCGAAGCCCTGCGACCGTCGATTAACATTTGTGGTCTGGTGGGCCACTGCGCTACCCGTTTTTACGTCATGGGAGAACGCGCAGTCGAAGAACCCGCAACCGATGATGAAATTCGACAAATTGCTGAACTCGCCGGACAGTCCGTCAAGGAAGGAGCGGTCGGATTTTCGACGAATCGTTTACCTGGCCATCGGTTACCCGATGGTCGGTCGATCCCAGGAACGTTCGCGCATCGCGATGAGTTAAGAGCAGTTGCAAAAGCCGTGGGTGCGTACGGCGGATTTATGCAAACGGTTTCTGATTTCCGTGAGTTTGATGAGGAAATGGAGCTCATCGCCGACGAAGCACGGTCATCGCGCGGCGCTTTGTTCAGTTCCGCAGTCGAGATCGGTACCGAAAGATTGAACGAAAAAGTGATGGCGATGCGCGCCGAGGGGCTCAACGTCACGTCCGTGACGGTTCCTCGGAGCGGTGGCGGCGTCGGAGGATTGGCGACCAACAATTTTTTCGAGACGCCTGCATGGATGGAACTTCGCGAGTTTGATTTCGACGGGCGTTTGAACGCCATTCGAGATGCCGATTATCGACAACGCTTGATCGCTGAAGTTAAGGAGCAGGGTCAGCCGGTCCTTGAAGGGACCAAGCGGTGGTTCTGGATGGGAGATGGTGAACGTCCCTGCTACACCCAAGCGCTCGACAACAGCCTATATGCGATGGCCCAAGCAGCGGACGAGCACCCCGTGGAAACCTGGCTTCGGATTACCGATGAAACCAACGGAAAAGCCCTTTTCCATATGCGTGGATTTAACGTCAACCTCGACTCGCTGGAAGAACTGATTACCACTGAATGGGCCATGCCAGGACTCGGCGATGCCGGTGCACACGTTAGCCAAATGATCGACTCTGGATGGTCGACGTTTATCTTGTCGCACTGGCATCGGGACAGTGGCGTTTACAGTCTCGAGGAGGCAGTGCGTCGTATCAGCGCGGTCCCGGCCGACGTCCTTGGGTTAGAAGACCGTGGAGTACTCGCGGTTGGCAAACGCGCGGACGTGAACGTTTTCGATATTTCGCGGTTGGAGGAGCGGATGCCAGAAATCGTTAACGATTTTCCGTTCGGAGCACCTCGATTTATCCAGCGCGCGGCGGGATACAAAGCGACGTTGTGCAACGGAGACTTTGTCTTACGCGACGATGAGCTGACGGGAGCGCAGCCAGGACGCGTTCTGCGAAGTAATTAATTCGCCACTCGAGAGAGGCAGTAACGATCAGTTGGCTCGATCGAAGGTCTGCACTTTTCGTCGAGGTCGTCTAGGTAATCT
>DCBA01000111.1:20263-21177 GCA_002313255.1 Gammaproteobacteria bacterium UBA1119
GCCGGCGCGTCGGGTGCGGCGGTGGCTTGGAGTCTAGCCGAGACGAAGATGCAGATTCTTTGCCTTGAGCAAGGCGGATGGATGGACCCCTCTGAATACGCCAGCACCAAACGAGATTGGGAAGTCCTTCAGGGCACGGACTTCGCCATCAGTCCGAACTTTCGCGATCGAGCCGCCGACTACCCAATTAACGATGACGAATCGCCTATTGCGGTAGCCAACTTCAATGCGGTTGGTGGGAGCACGATCCTTTACTCGGCGCATTTCCCGAGAATGCATCCTTCAGACTTTCGGGTGCGCACCCTAGATGGCGTTGCCGATGACTGGCCCATCGATTATCAAACGTTAGAACCGTTCTTTGCCGAAAACGATCGCAACATTGGTGTGTCAGGTCTTGCTGGTGATCCTGCCTACCCGTACCACGAACCCCCTCTTCCGCCTGTGCCACTTGGGCTGTCGGGCGAGACCATGGGCCGTGGATTCAATAAACTGGGTTGGCACTGGTGGCCTTCCGATACTGCGATTATCACAAAGCCGTATGAAGGCCGTGAGCAATGCGTCAACCTCGGGCCGTGCAACGCAGGCTGCGCGAAGGGCGCAAAAAGCAGTGCCGATATTACCTATTGGCCCATGGCGCTGCGTCAAGGTGTTGCCCTAAAAACCGATTGCCGAGTTCGCGAAATCACTGTGGATGAGCACGATATGGCGACCGGAGCTATCTATTTTGACGCCGATGGCGTTGAACATCACCAACGTGCGGAAGTGGTGATCATGGCGTGTAACGGCGTTGGCACGCCTAGACTATTACTAAATTCAACATCTCGTAATTTCCCCAACGGTCTTGCCAACCGATCGGGTCTCGTGGGTAAGAATCTGATGTTTCATCCATGGGGCCACGTTGGTGGCGTGTTTGA
>DCBA01000025.1:0-10941 GCA_002313255.1 Gammaproteobacteria bacterium UBA1119
GTAGATTAAACGAGGGAAACGAATTGAACGAATTATGTCGGCGGTCAGCCACAGAACTCGCTGGGCTTATATACCGAGGCGAGGTTTCCAGTCGCGACGTTGTTGAGGCCCACTTAGCGCGAATTGCCGAAGTTAACGATGACGTGAATGCCATCACATTGACGCTAGAGGAAAGCGCATTGAAGCAAGCGGACGCTGCAGACACGGCCGACGCTGTCGAACGTTTGCGCCCGCTGCATGGCGTGCCGTATACGATCAAAGAGAACATCGACTTAGTTGGGACGCCGACAACCCAGGGACTGCCGTCGCTCGCTGATGCGATCCCGGGCACCAACTCACCGATTGTGGACCGCATGAATAGTGCGGGCGCCATACCCATCGCGCGTACGAACCTCCCCGAGGTCGGACTACGTATCGATACAGAGAATCCTCTTCGTGGAAGAACGTATAACCCATGGGACAAGAACCGCACGCCTGGCGGTTCCAGTGGCGGTGAAGCTGCAGCCATTGCGACAGGCATGTCACCGATGGGTCTCGGCAACGATATCGGTGGGTCGTTAAGAAACCCTGCCTACTGTTGTGGTATTGCTTCTCTAAAACCAACCGCCGGGCGCGTGCCCTTTGTGGTCGAGTCCGAAGTCGGAGGTTTGGGAGCTGCCAGCATGGAATTTGTGTCGGACGGACCCATGGCTCGAACAGTTGCGGATTTGCGGCTTGGTTTATCCATTATCGCAGGTCGCCACGCAAAGGACCCAAGGACCGTGGACGTACCGTTAACAGGCCCCGTGCCCAGCCCGTTAAGAGCGGGCATCGTCACCTCGATACCGGGGTGCGAATTACCACCGGCGACGATTGCAGCAATCGAGAGGTCTGGAGAGATTCTCTCCAACCAAGGTTGGGAAGTAACGCCGGTAGAACCGCCAGAAACTGAGCGGGTGTTAGATGTTTGGGGAAACATCTTGCTAGAAGGTATGGCTGATGGTCTTGAGGAAATGAGTAACGTGATTTCACCGGAACTACATCAACAACTAATCGAAGTGGAGAAATACTTTAATCCTGGAAGTGGGTCGCTCAACGCGATGTTAGGTGAGCGGCAACGATTACGAGCGATTTGGTCGGAGTTTTTGACGGAATACCCCGTCATTTTAGGTCCGACCTGGACCAATCTACCGTTTCCTTGTAACGCCGATTTGGTTCCGGTCACGGGTGCCGAGCTAGTGATTGATACGTTACGGTTTATCGTGCCAGGCAACGCATTGGGAATCCCCGGATTGGCCCTGCCCACCGGCGTCTCTGAAGGATTAGCCACAGGTATCCAGATTTATGCAGATCTCTGGCGGGACGACCTATGCCTGCTAGCCGGTGAATGCATAGAGCGTGCCGTGGATACGATTACGCCGATTGATCCGAGTACCAAATAGGTCACGAGATGAGCGTTTTACTGGCGCTGAACATGTGAGTAATTGGGGAAAAGTTATCCTGTGGAGCGGGGGGATAGTTTACGGCGTTCTGTCCCTTTATCTCGTTCTTTATGGGACCTTTTCGGAGCTCGGAACTGCTTTCTTATCGCTCGGCATTGGTTTGATGGGGCTGTCGTTTTACGCCAAGGCCTACAAAAAGCGTCTTTTTAGGATCGGTCTGGTTTTACTTTTGATAGGCATGTTTCTGTCCTTAGCGCGTTTTGGACAAGTGCTGTTCTAAATTCACCGGTTGAGGGTTAGTCAATTGGTTCGCTCGTAATCTTTCACGAAGACCTTGTTGCCATCGGACGTTGAGAGTGATCCTCGGTTGATTTCTAGGTCGGGACCTGAGACCCCGAGATACCCATCGTTGCTGCTAGCATAGTTAATCCAGTGACCATGGGGCGAGCATTCATGACCAATCCCTTCAGGAACAACGTGCAACGCGAAGAATTTCTCGCGGAACCACGCCTTGCGATTTTGATCACCAACAGTGACCGTGGTGTACCGATAGGCGTTCCGGTTTGGTTTGAGTGGACCGGGACAAATGTGCATATGTTCGCGGGAAGAGAAACGCCCAAGATCGACCGCATCAAGCGTGATCCGATAGCCTCGGTACTTGTCACTAACGCGGTCGGGGAGCCTGAAGCATGGGTGGCCTTTGACGGTCCGATTGATCTCTGTGATAACGGCGGCATTGAACTCGCCACGCGACTTGCCGATCGGTACTGGGACCTGGATAACGATCAACAACGAGCCGTACTTTCTTCGTGGCAATCCGCACCTGACACATTCTGTCTGATGACGCTTAAGCCCGAGAGAATTCGAACAGGGCAGTAGAGATTAGGAGGTTCGCCCATGAAGATTGATTGGCGGCGCAGAAGCGATGGTACGCGGCGACCATTACCTGCAGGCCCCGATGGTGGCAGGACGCACGTCGCTGACCTTATCGTCGGCTGGCTAGAAAATCGGCATGGATGATGTTGCGATGGTAACCGTCGTAGATTTAAAGAAGCTCAAAGAAGATTACTTCGAGAGGTCTGTCGCTTAAGTTCTTACCCCGGTGAGCACCCCTTTCTTCAGCCCAAACCGCATCGCCGGCAGGCCTAGACATTTCGGTGACGTCTCCTGACGCGGAAGTCACGGATACGTGCATGGCGGTTAGCGCTACGGAAACGCCCGCTTTGTGAGAGTGGATGGGCGTTTCGTGACCTGCCGGACTCTTAATGCGTACGATCCGTACGTCGGGACGCTCGAGCTCAATTCTTGCGTTAACGGGATCCGCATCCACTGCGTTAGGGACGCTTTGATCTTTTGCGCGATATCGACCCTTGATTTCAACGAATACGCTTTCTTGATCCAACTTTGAAATGCTCATGACGGAATGAGGATTTAAGTCACCGTCGATGATGTCTCCCGGATAACTTTCGGGACGGGTCTCAGAAATACCATCCAATCCGGTAAAAATGCTCTGGCCGCCCGTCAATGCGACACCAACAAAAGGTTCGTGGGAGTGCATTCTGGACACTTCTCCTGGCCCGTAGCGCACCCTGATCACTCTTACATAGTCATTCTCAAACTCAACTTGGTAGTGCTTGGGGGCAGCTAACGTAGAGGTGAGGACGTTGCTCTCGTTGTTTTCGGAGCAGCCGACAAGAATGAGGGTTAGCGTGATAGCTGTCAGTACGTGGTTCATAGGTTCATGATAAAAGCCGTCCCTACGAACGTGTACTATTCGATATGTTCATCTTATTAAGTGTTATAAAACAATAATTTAGAGGATATATGTTAGACAATGATTTAGTTTTCCTGTCCGCATCCATTGATGGACCAGGACGTTGGTAAGGACGCCGTAAAAAGATCGTCCTCTCCTTCAAAACTAAGATATGGTTAATACAAACCAAAAGGGGATCAGTCCATGCCATACGAAATCAAGCGATTCCCGTACGACGGCACGATCGATGCCGACGGACACGTATTAGAACCACCCGATTTGTGGGAAACATACCTTGAAAACAAATTTAAGGAACGTGCACTCCGCATCAAAGTCGACGACAACGGCCTTGAGTATCTGGAGATCAATGGAGCGCCTTCCAAGTTCACGAGTAAGGGCAGTCTTGGAATTATGGGAGCCATGGGCGAAGAAAGTTTGATGCCGAGTCCAGAACGCAGGTACGCGGATAGCATGCCGCTCGGAGCTTGTAACGCGTCGGATCGGATATCACTTATGGATCAGGAAAATCTTGAATGTAGCCTCCTGTATCCGACGATTGGACTTTTATGGGAAGTCGAAGAGACCGATCCGTCGATCAGCTTAGCCTATGCCAGGGCCTATAACCGCTGGATCGCCGACTTCTGCCGGGATTCTGGTGGTCGATTAGTGCCCATCGCCATGCTCACCCTGTTGGATCCAAGCGGATCTGCTGAGGAGCTCGAGCGGGCAGTCAAAGATGGCTGTCACGGTTGCTGGGTTAACCCGTTTAACCACAACAAAGTGATTCATGGCCATTCCGATCATGACGTATTGTTCGAAAAATGCGTTGAGTTGGACGTGCCGTTGGCTATCCACCCAACTTTCCATCCGTACGGTACCGCCGCCGGTATTTTCGACTGGCCAGCCGAAGGGGTCGGTATGGCAGGCATGATTTGGCTTCGCTCGATTGTGCAGCAAGCCTTAATCTCGTTTTTCGCGCTCGGGACCCTTGATCGTTTTCCATCACTAAGATTGGGCGTATTGGAAGCGGGCTCGGGTTGGATTGGTCCTTTGCTCGATCGACTGGATGCCTACACGACTTCGATGAACATGGCGGGCAAACGGCCCTCCGTCAGGGAGTATTTCCAACGTCAATGCTTTATTTCGGGAGACCCCGACGAAACGGCAGCGCCATTCATTGTGGACCACGTTGGCGCTGACAATTTCATGTGGGCGACGGATTATCCGCATCCGGATCACCCGCATACTTGGGTGGATGATCTCACCAGTTACGCGGAACGATTGAGTTCAACAACGCGAGACAAAGTACTTGGGGAAAACGTAAAACGAATATACAAATTGGATTACGAACTTCCCCATCGACGAACTGAACGCGTCGCCTCGGGCTGAAGCCGCGAACGTACGATAGGTATAGCGACGAGGGGGCCATTTGTCTCGGATCGACAAGAAAATGAGCAGTATAGAAGATGCGGTCGCCACCATACGGCCTGGCGACGTCGTCCATGTTGCCCCCTATTCGACGACGCCTTACAGCTTGTGTGCGGGTCTGAAAAAGCGTATTCAGAGGGGCGACCTCAGCGGTATCCGGGTCGATCATCCCGCGGCATTCTTCTCCTGGACGGACGAAGGCATGGTCGGTGCAGTTGAACTACATGACAACTACGCGACGCCGCCAAATAGGGCAGCTTGCCATGCAGGGGAAATGGAATATTTACCTGTCGGCATGTGGCAAAGCTACGAAATTCCGGCTGGTTTTCACCAAAACCCCGACGTTTTCTTGGTTCCAGTTTCACCACCGGATGAGCAGGGGTTCTGCAGCTTCGGACACGGTGTGTGGCTTTCTAAAGCGGTGGCTCGCCGGGCCAAACGTATTATTGCCGAGGTGCGGCCGGACTTCATTCGTACCTTTGGCGATAACTACATTCACGTCGACGAAATCGATCTATTTGTTGAAGCCGAGCCTTCAGCAGGCGCGAACATGGAAGCACCGGAACCCTCAGCGGAAGAGGTCGCTCATGTCGAGGTAATCAATACGCTGGTCGCGGCTGAACTCGTCAACGATGGCGATACGTTGCAAATGGGTGTTGGTACAGTTTCCGGTGCGCTGGCCAACTACTTGGGGTTTCGCAACGACCTGGGGATTCAAACGGAGCTTATCACCGGTGGCGTCGCAGCTCTTGTTAAACAGGGTGTCGTTACCGGCACGAGAAAGTCACTCAACCGACACAAAGTCGTCGGTTCGGCTTGTGTGGCGCTTGATCAGGAAGAGCTGGACCAAATCCACATGAATCCTCACTTCGAGCTCTACGACTTTGGCTACACCGACGACCTGCGGCACCTGATTCAGCAGGAGAATTTTGTTGCTGTAAACAACGCGCTGGTTGTCGATCTAACTGGACAAGTATCTGCCGAAGCACTCGACCATCGGCCGTATTCGGGGGTGGGAGGACAAACCGTGTTTATGATCGCAGGCGCATATTCAGAAGGCGGAAAATCGATCAGTGTTACGCCGTCTAGCTCGGTACCAACTGCAACCGGCACGAGGGTATCCCGAATCGTGCCTACCCTCGGTGCTGGGGCCGCGGTGACTGTGCCTCGGACCTACGTCGACTACGTCGTTACGGAACATGGTATCGCGGAGTTGCGGGGAAAGACGTTGAAGGAGAGAGCAGCAGCATTACTGGAAGTCTCTCACCCGGACTTCAAAGACGAACTTAAGGCAGAGGCCAAGAGGTTATACCGGCTATAGGTGACCTTTACGGCCAGACTTCTGACATAGGTTAGCGTAACGCGCTACCCCGAATACCGAACCTGCATGCGTTTAATGCTGTTGAGGAAATTAGATCGCATACGATCCACCTCACCCAATACCGTGACATCGGGGAAGCGTTTGAGTAACTCTTCCAAGCAGACCGTGAGTTGAATTTCTGCCAGACGCCAGCCGATACATAGATGCTGCCCATATCCAAAACTTAAATGTCTTGGTCCATCGCGCGTGACACTGAAAGAAAAAGGATCGTCCCACTTGTCTTCATCCCGATTGCCCGACATGTACCAAAGCGCTAAGCGATCACCTTTTTTTATGACCTTTTCGCCAACTTTCGTATCTTCGAGCGCGGTACGACCCATATACACAACGGGCGCAACCCAGCGGATGATCTCGTCCACCGCGTTGGGAATGAGGGATGGGTCGTCGATAAGTTTTTGTCGCTCGTCCGGATATTGACTCAACGCCAAGACACCGCCGCTGATGGAATTTCGTGTCGTTTCATTACCGGCAACAACGAGCAAGATGAACGCGGAGACGTAATCGGCAAGTTCCATAGCCTTGCCGTCCACCTCAGTATTCGCCAGCATGGAAAGTAAATCGTCGCTTGGGTTTTCTTGGCGCGATGCGCGAAGTGTCACGGCATATTGAAACAGCTCTCCGAAGACAGCCATGACCTCGTCGCGATCAATACGCATGTCCGGGTCGTCTCCACCGATCAAGACGTTGGACCACTCGAATAGCTTTTTTCGATCCTCTTGTTCCACTCCTAACAGATCAGCAAGCATCTGAATCGGTAATTCCGCCGCTACGGCCGACACAAATTCGCACTCGCCAAGACCGGCAATTCGTTCGAGTATCTCGACACATCGTGTTCGGATTTCGGGAATCAGCGCGTTCAATCGACCTGGCGTGAAACCGGGCGCCACCATGCGACGATGTTGGGTATGCGCTGGCGGATCCATCATGATCATGCTGCTACCCGAGGTGATGATCGAACCGGTACCCCCTGCTTCGTCTTCAGACGCTTTTTCGAGAGTCTGTCGACGTCGCCGCATGTCGGCCGATTCCAAGGTGATGCCACCGAGGAGCCGGTCGGAGCTAAAGATCTTCGGATTCTTCGAAATGGACTGGATATCGTCGTACTTTGTAATCGACCAAAACCCTTTCCCGCCGTCGGGCTCCGGGCACCAGGCCACGGGATCTTCACGTCGTAACTCCGTGAAAATTTGATGGACTGCTTTTTGATCCAGAAAGGTTTCTGGCTCAGATAGAGCGAGGCGTGCTTGATCGTTCATGTAAGGCATCCGTTCAATTCCCAAGCAAAGATATGGGAACCGCAAGTATCGGAAGTTGATTGAGGGAGCGAAATATACTCTTTAAACCGCGGAAGAAAAGCACGTCGGACCACTTTCTATTTGATTTTAATATTGTCTCCGCGAAGACAACGATCTTGCTGTTAACTTGAGGATACGCGGTGCTCGACCAGAACAATTTCATTGACTATGCTCACGCAAGAACGACCGAGGTACGATATGAGCAACAGTGCCTATACCTTGATTACGGCGGATACTCATGCGGGTGGAAGCCACGCTCAGTATCGAGAATATCTCGATCCGAAAGCCCGAGATGCATTTGACGAATGGCGCGGCGGCTATAAAAACCCGTCGCAGGAACATTACGGCAAGAAGAAAATGCGGAACTGGGATTACGACATCCGAACGAACGACCAAAATAGTCAAGGTGTTGTGGGGGAGGTGGTTTTCCCGAACACCGTGCCTCCGTTCTACAGCAAGAGCATCGTGATCGCACAGCCACCTCGCCCCGAACAGTACCCTATGTGTTTAGCCGGCATTCGTGCGCACAACCGTTGGCTGGTCGATTTCTGTGCCGAAGATCCGGGCCGTCGCGCTGGCATCGGGTTGATCTTGCCGAATGATCTAGACGAGGCGATAAAAGATATCGAGTTCATCGCTAAATCGGGGTTGCGAGGTGGGGTCCTACTTCCACTAATTCCCCCAGACTGTGATTGGCTCCCGTCTCTATACGAAAAAGCATGGGATAGAGTTTTTGCGGCCATTCAAGACCATGACCTTGTGATCAATCAGCACTCCGGCCAAGGCTCGCCGGCGTACGGCGACGACTTGGTCGGGGAAGCTTTATGGATGTCAGAAGTAACGTTTTACTGCCAAGCCGGCTTTCGACATCTTTTGATGAGCGGTGTGTTCGAGCGTTTTAACCGGCTCAAATACATCCTTACTGAATCCGGCTGCGCGTGGGTGAGTCCGATGCTTGCGCAGCTTGATGGAATTCACCAGGGGATAAAGCACGGCGCGATCGGCGAGATGCATTACGACGGCGACTGGGTATTAAAGGATCTACCAAGCGAATATGCGCGACGCAATTGTTGGTACGGGGCCAGCTTTCCGAGCAAGGCGGATTTGGATGGCATTGACAAACTAGGGCCCGATCGGATCCTTTGGGGAAACGATTATCCGCACTTCGAAGGAACCTTCCCGTATAACCTCGAATCGCTAAGACTTACATTTGAAGACGTACCGGAGCGCGAACGCCGCATGGTTTTCGGTGAGAACGCGGCGAAACTATACCAATTCGATCTCGACAAGCTTCGGCCGCAAGCTGAAAAGTACGGGCCAACTCCCGAGGAAGTAAATACACCGTTGTCACGAGATGAAATTCCACGCGACGCGACCTGCGCGCTCTTTCGTAATGCACTCTATGCTGCCGGTTAGCGGTCACTAGCTGTGGTAATGCCCGAGGGGGTAGGAATCGTCGATACCATGATCGGCTTTCCGGCTAATGATTTTTCACAATACGACTTTATTAGGGCACAACTGAAAGACGGATCCACCGATATGGATTTCCCGGTGGAGTACATGTTCAAAAATGTCCCGAAGGAATTGTACGGAAACAAGGACCCAATCTCGGTCACGTTGCACGAAATGGATCGGTTCGGTATCGACGTCGGTCTCATTGGTGTTGGAGGAGATATAAGCCGTAAAGCCCTCGATAACCATGCGGATCGTTTTATTGGGCAGGGCAGCGTCGACCCGAATCAGGGCATGGAAGGAGTTCGGAGCATGGTCCGCCAGTACGAAGAGTTCGGTGTACGTTCTTTCGGTGCGTTCAATGCCGGTTTCAACCCTCAGGTCGCCATCGACGACCGACGCATGTATCCGATCTATGCCAAATGTGTGGAGCTCGATGTGCCTATTTTTTCGTGCGCCGGAGTACCAGGACCTAGGTTTCCCATGTGGCCGCAGGCTGTCGAGCGTATCGATAACGTCATGTACGACTTTCCCGAACTCGTATTCGTCACTCGCCATGGCTGCGAGCCCTGGGAAGATCTTGCTGTCAAGCTCATGCTCAAGTGGCCAAACCTCTATTACTCGACGTCTGCATTTGCTCCGAAGTATTACCCTAAGGCAATTATTGATTACGCCAATACACGCGGCGCGGATAAAGTGATCTATGCGGGTTATTTCCCGATGGGACTTTCGTTAGAAAGGATTATGACCGATATGCACGACGTCCCATTTAACAACGAGGTATGGCCTAAATTTTTGAGTGAGAATGCTCGTAAAGTCCTAAGAATAGGAAATTCCCTGTAACCCTTAGCGAACTTCAGCCTTCAATGCCAGGTCACTTCCATTGCAAAAAAATGGTCAAAGATCTCTCGATCGGGATGATTCAGCGACGATCGAGCTGGACTGCGTATATAGAAGTCGAGTTGCTGGGTCGCGGGATTAACGCTACCCGCGTTTCCCGATTCGGGGGTTAACGTGACCGCCAGGGTCTCCCGGTGCCGCATTCCTTGAGTGACCATAAAATGGATCTCGTAATCCCGATAGAGCGATTCGCCGTTTAATGTTGCACTACCGTATCCCCACCCAGCGACGTAGAGCAGACTCTTGGGCCAATTCGAATCGCCGCAACCAGCATCCCCGTGTTCGTATAGGAAAGCGGCGATACCACCATCTTGGCACGAGGAAAATTCATGGATCCGATCGAGCGATACAACAAACTTGCCTTCGGGTAAATCAAGCCGTGCGATGAAACTACCGGTGTTGTCGATCTCATTGACGTCAATTTCGATATTTCCATCAACCGCGTTTACGTTCGCAGCATCGTCCCCCATATGGTCCCAGGGCGGCGTGTCGTTAAGGCTACCAACTTGATGGATACCATTGGCGCTAATGATGAATCGTCCATCATAAAATTGGTGTTGGTGTGGCGCGTAGATGCCGAGTTCGGTCGCAGGCTGCGATGATGGGCCGCGGCTGTCTGGTTGACTCGTAACGTCGCAGCTGACCAAGAATATGAACGCGAATGTAAGCAGTGTGCGAACCGAGATAACTGATTTTGTTTTCATTGTCATGACCCGTATCCTAATCCATCGAAGGGACATCTGAGGGGCGTGACTTGATTAAAACTATTCTGCTTGTGCTCTTGGTGCTCGTCGTTGCGATAGGTGGCGCCGGTTATTGGTACGTGTCACGAATAACGGAAGGATCGCCACCCTTCGCTTTGTCCAAGGCAACGCATCGCCAGATTAATGCCGGGCAGATCGTCGGCTACCAAGAGCCGAACGGAACCCTTGCCTGGCGCGGAATACCCTTCGCCACGCCACCCGTTGGCGAATTGCGATGGAAAGCGCCACGCCCTCCACGACCATGGGAAGGCGTTCGCGAGGCATTGGAATTTGGATCGGCCTGCCCGCAACGCGGATTGGGGGGTGGAACGTCCGCCATAACCGGCACTGAGGATTGCTTATATCTGAACGTCTGGCAGCCGCCCCGTTCACACGCTGAACGGCCGGTGATGTTTTGGATTCATGGTGGAGCGAATCACATTGGAGAAGCAGCGACGCCCCTTTATCACGGCGCCAATCTTGCAGCGGCACATGACGTCGTTGTGGTTAGCATCAACTACCGTTTAGGACCATTCGGCTGGCTCACTCATCCCGGGCTCCGATTATC
>DCBA01000025.1:11324-12139 GCA_002313255.1 Gammaproteobacteria bacterium UBA1119
CTTGAGTGGGTCCGGGAAAACATCGCGCAATTCAATGGGGATCCCGATAACGTCACCATCTTTGGTGAGTCCGCGGGTGGTTTTAACGTACTCACCATGATGGTTTCCCCGCGTGCGATTGGGCTCTATCACAAGGCCATTGTGCAAAGCGGTGGTCTGACGATCAATCCATTTAGCGTCGCCGAGAATTTTCGTGACGATAAAGAATCCGGGAGTAATTCCAGTTCGCGCGAGCTTGTTAACCGGCTTCTGGTTGCTGATGGCCGAGCCATAGATCGTCAACAAGCCAAGGTCCTGCAACTTTCCATGACCGATGCTGATGTCGCTGGAGTACTCCACAGGGCGAGTCCGGCGCAACTATTATCCGCTCAGGGCGGTGGCATGATGGGTGGTACGCCGTACATATTCGGAGACGGATATGTATTGCCGGCAGAAGCGCAGGCCGACGAAATCTTTACGGACGCATCAAACTACAACGTCACGCCGGTGATCCTTGGCACCAACCGCGACGAAGTAAAACTCTTCCTCGCGATGTCGCCCAACGTAACCGACCGATTCTTTGGGATTCCATACCGGATTCGTGATACTGCGAGCTACAACCGCGATGCGGCATATGGGACGGATGCGTGGAAATTGAGGGCTGTCGACCGCTTGGCCGAGAGACTTCACGACACACAGGGGGATTCCGTATTCACGTATCGGTTTGACTGGGACGAGCTTCGAAGCGTCATGACGTTGGATCTTGCCGGTTTGTTCGGCGCCGCCCATGCCTTCGAGATCCCATTTATGTTTGGCAATTTTGATCTTATCGATCG
>DCBA01000044.1 GCA_002313255.1 Gammaproteobacteria bacterium UBA1119
GTTCTAGTTGTTCCGCTTGAGCCCGTTGCCATATAGCTTCGGTGTGACTGTACGGCCCCCATGCACTAGGTGGCATCAATATAGCGCGTTGAATTTCGGTAAGGTCGTCATAGTTATCGGAGTTGTAGTAGCAAGGACTCCACGCGACCGCGTGTGGACAGTACTTGTAGAAAATGGTTCGGCGTTCGTTGTCGCCTTGCCATGGAACCGTCCCATGGGCACACGCTTCAGTGAAGATGATCGCATCTCCGGCCGAAGCCGCGACGCGGTCAACACATCCAGGGATATCGTCTTGATGTTCGCTTATTCGCCAATTATCTGGGAGGCCGATGTTCGCCTTGTGGCTCCCCGGAACGCAAGCGAAACCACCGTCGCCCGCTTTCACATCATCCAGTTCGAATCCAACCGCAACCAATCCATTAAAAAAACGGCCGTTGCTGTAGCGGTAATAGCATTGTCCACCGTCGGTTGCTCCGACTAAATCTTTTGGACCACCTGCTCCCTGACCACCCCCATGCAAGTACAGTTTGTGGGCGCTTTCGGCATCGTTGATGTTCAGATAGTCATGATCGAGCCGATAGTTAACCCCGAGTAGCGCTTCCAGATACGGGGCAATCGTCGGCAGATCGATGAGGTCAATATACGTTCCACCCCACTCTAGAAGCGATCTTGCGGACCACGCGGGATCGTTAGGGTCATCAAACCGAGTCCGATCCGAACCCGCCCTGGTTATTCGGCGAGTATTGTTTCCGTCTTCCTCAAGATCCCGTCGTTGCTCAAGCCTGTCAGACAAATCCTCTATTTGTTGCACGGTCAGTGCGTTCTTGACGACTAGGTAACCGCGTAGATCAAAGAGGTATTTCTCGTCTTCATCCATGTGCTCTCCTCGCTGAAATAACTATCGTGTTTTGTTTTGACTGATGAAGGACGTCACGGCGGAGCCTGGTAGCCCCCGCGTAGCTCCGCTATATAACCCGCCAGCCGGATCGTCGTGTAATCACCCCCGTAGGGGCCTACGACCTGAAAACTGATCGGGAGGCCGTCGTCATCAAACCCTATCGGTGGCGTCGTCGCCGGAAGGTACGCCATTCCAGTGAGGATCGTCCAACGTAATAAGTCCGCGTATGGCCTTTCTTCGCCGTTACAAATCAACGTACGGGTTCCAAAATTTCCGTCCTGGTTATGTGGAAACGGAGGTACAAAACTGATCGGCATAATCACGGCGTCAAAGGAATCGAAAAACTCTGCCCATTTATCCCGCACGATCTCTCGTTCTGCGCATCTGACCAACCAATCTCGATGAGACGTTTTCGCTGATGCGCTCTCGACCTCCAATCCTTCAAGGGTTTCTGGCGGTAAAGACTGAACCACCGCCGCAGAAACCAACCACAACCCGAGCGAGGAGGCCTCTTCAGGATCAACGTCTGGCCGGGCCTCCCTGTCCACCGTAACACCTGACTCCTCCAAGCTCGTTACGGCTTTATCCATAACGGCAAGAACTTTTTTATCGACTGGACAAAAAGCATCGTCTAGCCATGCCGCGACCTTGAGATTAGTCACGTCGTCGGGTGGTGGAGCCAAAGCCGCGACCAACGGACCGTCTTTTCTAACCAGTAACTTAAGCAGCATTTCCAGGTCGTCCGCGGATCGAGCGATGGGGCCGTGGACATTAACGTCGGCCTCGATCGTTCCACCTGCCTCGTGATCTAGGTATCCAGTCGACGGAACCACCCCCCAACTTGGCTTATGCCCGAAGACGCCGCAGAAAGAAGCGGGGAACCTGATTGAGCCACCAATGTCTGTACCGATTTCAAACGACGATAGGCCCGCAGCAACGGCTGCCGCGGCACCTCCCGAGCTTCCCCCGGGCACCCGTTCACTGTCCCATGGATTTACGGTTGTCCCAAACATCTCGTTGAACGCTTGAAAGTCGCCTGACCATTGCGGCAGGTTGGTCTTACCGAAGACGATCGCGCCCGCTTCTTTGATGGCCGCCACAACGGCGGCATCTTTCGAGGGAATATTGTTGTGTAGCTCGGATGCGCCACCGGTTGTTCGTAATCCCTTGGTTTCAAGTGCATCCTTGATAGTGACAGGAATACCGTGAAGCGGTCCCGTCGGCTCACCATCCTTCAGCTTTGCATCGGCTTCGTCGGCAAGACGTCGGGCGCCCTCAAGATCGAAGGTAATAACGGCATTCAGATCAGGATTGATTTTTTCGATTCTTGCAATCAACAACTCCAACAATTCGCGGCAAGAGATCTCCCCCTTTCGTATCGCCTCCACCTGACGTGTCGTCGACCAAAACGCGACTTCTTCGGTAATAACCACTCTTAATCCCTCGCCTCTCTCTAGTCAGTCAGTGATGTGATCTCTGTGTCGGCGTAGCTGTTTACCACTCTAATAAGCGGTCTCGAGTGCATCCCTTCCCTACTTAATAACACGGCAGAGTTTGCCCTCGCGAAACCTGTCCGCGGTTCACGAGGGCTGGTGTAAGCTACTCGGTCAGGACACTTTCAGGCAAACCTATGCTCGACACTCCCATTGCACGGTCCGTCATCGATCACGCGCTCTCCTTGGGCGCTGATTTCGCCGAGCTCTTCATCGAGAGGAATCAGGTAAACAGCATCAGCACACTCAGCAGCGAGGTGCAGGCGGTGCAATCTGGCATCGACTTCGGTATCGGTGTTCGAATCGTGTACGGCACAAAGGTGTTATACGGCTACACAAACAGAACCGAAAATGACGAGCTCTGCCGAATTGTTACTGAGCTGAGCGCGAAGGATTTGAGGGATCCAGAAACGAGCAGTGCCAGTTTCGACTTCTCCGTACCAGGCGATATTCACCTCGCCGAACGAACCCTCACCAAGGGATCTGAGGTTGAAAGCAAAGTAGAGTTCCTTCTGAAAGCGGATCGTACAGCCCGCGCGGCCAGCAATATGATTTCTCAGACTCGTGGTGGCTGCTTGCAACGAGAGCAGTCTGTCGAGATCTTCACCAGTGAAGGCCTGCACGCGTCCGATATCCGGAATTACATTCGTGCCAGCCTAAGCGCTATTGCTTCCAACGGATCCGAGCAAGCAACTGGTGGGTTCAACGATGGTGGATTAGTAGGTTGGGAGATTCAGGAGGCCATTGATGCCGAGAAGACAGGCGGTGAAGCGGCACGTCAAGCTTTGGTCAATCTATCCGCAAAGGCGTGTCCTTCGGGTCGGATGCCTGTCGTGATCGGCCCGGGCTTCGGCGGCGTCATCTTTCACGAGGCATGCGGTCATCTTTTGGAGACGACGTCTGTTGCAAAAAAAGCCTCGGTCTTCCACGACAAGATGGGCGAGCTAATCGCAAACCCCGTCGTCAACGCCGTGGATGATGGCACGATGGCGAAAGAGTGGGGCTCGATCAACATCGATGACGAAGGTATGCCAACGCAGCGTACGCAGCTCATCAAGGACGGGCAACTAACGAGCTTCCTCGCCGATCGAATCGGTGCCGAGCAGACCGGTTATGTTCGAACCGGCTCCGGAAGGCGCCAGTCGTATAAATTTGCCCCTGCGTCGCGGATGCGAAATACCTTCATTGAGCCCGGTGAGGCCGAGCTCGACGACATGATCGCTTCGATCGATCGAGGAATCTATGCATCGCACATGGGCGGTGGATCCGTACAGCCGGGCACGGGCGAGTTCAACTTTGCAGTCACCGAGGGTTACTACGTCGAAAAGGGCAAGGTGCAGTACCCCGTGAAGGCTGCCACGCTAATTAGTACGGGTCCTGCTGTGCTCAAAGAAATCTCCATGGTGGGCAGAGACTTTGCGCTCGCTTGCGGCATGTGCGGGTCTGTATCCGGGGCTGTACCAACGACGGTTGGACAACCCTCGCTCAAAGTCGACGACATCCTGGTTGGGGGTAACGCCTGATGGAAGTTGCCGAACGTGTTTTGCAATGGGTGACCGAGGCCGGTGCGACCGGCGATCTCATGATCGCAGAGGGCTCCTCGTTGTCGCTAAAAGCGCGCGACGGTGAGCTCGAAGAACACAAGGTCAGCTCGAGCCAGGTCTTCGGGATCCGTGTGATCAAGGACGATAAAGCCGGCGTCGCGTACAGCGAAGCTGCTGATACCGCCGCGCTACGGTTGATGGTGGACCAGGCACTGGTGAACGCGAGTTATGCCCGTACGGACACGAATGAGCAGATTCCCGATACGGAGATCACGTTAGCCACTGACGATGCTTTGCTGGCACCGACCGACGATGTGACGGTGGAAGAGAAGATCGATGCTGTGCTCCGACTCGAGCGAGAACTAGCTGCACGAGACAAGGTTACGAATGTTCCCTACAACGGCGTATCGGACGTAACCGCTGCGCAACGTATCTTTTCTACCGCTGGGCTAAACGCAGTTTCCCGAGTTCGGGCCTGTTTTTCGCAGGCAGCGGCTCTTGTCGAGGAAGGTGACAAAAACGTTATGGAAGGCTGGGGACAGGGTGCCCGACGCTTTGACGAGCTCGACATTGACCACATCGTGGATACGGCGCACGCCAACTGCCTTGCCCTACTGTACGGAGAAGCCATTCCCTCAGGACACTACGACGTAATCTTCGATACGCAATGTCAGCCAACGATGTTCTCGACGTTCTCTATGATGTTCTCCGGTAAGGCTGCGAAAGACGGAATCAATCCGATGCGTGACAAAATCGGCGAGGCCATCGGCGACCCAAGACTCGACCTTTTTGATTCCCCACTGATGGACGACGGTTTCGGGTACGCACTGTTCGACGACGAAGGTAGCCCGACGGCGCGTACCGCACTTATTGCCGGCGGTAATCTAGAAACGTTTATCCATAACAGCGCGACGGCGGCTCACTTCGGAGTCCAAACGACCGGCAACGGCGCGCGCTCACCGCGATCGACGCTCGAGGTGCAGCTACATCAACTCGAAATCGGCGCAGGCGATGCGGACGATGACGCAGTCACGACAGGCGAATACCTGGAACTGACTGATCTTACCGGCACTCACTCAGGTGCCAATGCCGTGGCCGGAGATTTCAGCTTTGGAGCGTCCGGCTTCTTATGCCGAGACGGCGAGCGCATTCAGCCCGTGCGTAACATTACGGTTGCCGGCAATTTCTACGAAATGCTGAATAAGATCGAACTTATCGGCAAGACCCGACGCTGGGACATGAATCGGCACGCATTCATGCCGCCGATCCGATTCTCTGACGTCGCCATTTCGGGGTGATCAAGCCTGCGACAATGTTGACGCTGAGTTGGATGCATTGACTCGAATTAACGACCTGCCGGTTAACCATTGGTCCAACTCGGGACGCTGATTCGCTATCCAGATCAGCACGCACGTCGTTATCGTTGGCGTCGGTCCAGTCGGATTGACTCTCGCTCTCGATCTAGCCCAGCGCAGCATCAAAGTTTGCTTGCTTGAGCGAGGGCGCGAGACGCAAACCGGTGATGCAAAATGCAACATCGTGAGTGCCAGAACCATGGAAACGTTTAGCCGACCTCATGGAATTCCTCAGGAAGAGTTGTACGTGGGGCACCACGTCGGGGGTCGCCATATCCTGAACGCCTCCTTCCTGCAATTTGGTGCAAATGCGTCTTGAGTTCCGGCTCTACCCGGCGGATCGACCATGTCGTCTGTCGAAGTCAGTAACAGTGCGCGGTACAAAAGATAGCGATCGTATTGTTGGTCGTCGAGTGCGGTGCGCAGTTTCTTATCCATTGTACGAGCGTGTCGACTCCGGGCCTGCTTAATCCGGCGTGGGATATCGTCTTTCTGCTGCTTCATCATTGAAATGTACTCGCCGGTTAGATTATCGAGAAAGCCGCCGACCGCTTCCCGGAAAATACCCTGCTGCGTCACCGTCATCTTGATGTCCATAGACGCTTTCAGAACTTGGGGTTGCAACCATGGCGCGGCCCTCCGCTCGCCGGCTTCTTCCGCGGTTAATGATCCCGTGCCCATAAGGCAACAAGATAGACACAAAAATAATAGTCGGCGCACCCAACAGCCTCTCGTCTTTTGCAATGCGCGAATCATACTGCAACCGACAAATAATCCAATTTAACTCGATCACCAAGGTAAGATTCGGTCATGGCAGATACTTTGGGTTTTGATCCGGCACGCGTCGAACGATTACGCAACCCTGAACGCCTCGAATATTTTAATCCCGCGCGAATCTGGGAAATCCTTCAACCTGAGCCCGATTGCACGTTGATCGATATCGGGGCTGGCGTTGGTTTCCTCACCCTACCCTTTGCTGAAAAATTCCCACACGCCAAAGTCTTTGGCTGCGACATACTCGACGGTATGGTCCGCTTATTGCGAGACGAAGCTAAACAACGCGGCATTGATAATCTCAATGCGCTGCTGATGTCACCAAACCATGTCGATCTGCATGATGACGTTGCTGATTTTATTGTGATGACCCAAGTTCACCATGAGCTGGATACACCAGAACCCCTTCTGGCGGAGTGTAAACGCGTGTTGAAGCCGGACGGCATAATAGCGATCGTCGATTGGGCTGACGAAGAAAACGGCAAGAGTCCTCCTCTTGGCCGACGTGTGCCCGTTGCCCTGATAGGTACTCAGCTGCACGGTGCTGGATTTCACCACATCGAAACCCACGACGTGTACGCATACCACACTTTCGTAACTGCAACGGCGTAGCTGAGCCAATCCTCCCTTTTGG
>DCBA01000071.1:0-61889 GCA_002313255.1 Gammaproteobacteria bacterium UBA1119
CAGCAACCAAGTGAGGCCACACGGATCGGCTAACATAAAACGTACCGGTAAGGTTGACGTTGATGACACGATTCCATTCGTCGTCGGATTCGTTAGGAAAATTGCCTCCTCCCCCGCCTCCAGCGTTGTTGAAGAGCACGTCGATCCTCCCGTGAGTCTCTGCCGCAAGTTTGATAGCGCTTGATACAGATTCGACGTCACCGACGTCGCAGGAAATGAATTTGGCATCGCCACCGGACGCATTAATGCGAGCTTCGACTTCACGGCCTTCTGACTCTCGACGTGCCATGAGGATTACGTGGGCTCCTTCTTCGGCAAATAGGGTTGCGGTGTCTTCGCCGATACCGCTGTTGCCGCCCGTCACGACGGCGACTTTGTTTTCCATTCGATTCGTCATCCTGATATTTCTCGCGATGAATTTTTCTACGTTACTCATAACGGCTAGTAGATGTCCAAGTTGTACGCATTGCTCCGACCGCTGATACGAGGCTATGGTTCGCGTTGGACATAACCGATAGTTGAATTCTTTTTGATTGACGCGCAGGACAATTTGGCAGATTTTGACTATGACCTTCCACCGTCACTAATTGCCCAAAGGCCGGCTCCAAAGCGAACCGGTAGCCGCCTGATGGTCGTTGGCATTGAGAAGCAAAGGGACTTGTTCTTTCGCGACATCGTTAAGTTCATCGGGCCGACGGACGTTCTGGTCATCAACAATACGAAAGTAATCAAGGCGCGTCTCGGTGGGTTTAAAGATACCGGTGGCGCCGTTGAAGTCCTGGTGGAGCGGGTCGACGAACCAAAGGTAGCTCTCTGTCATGCGCGCGCGAGCAAGCCGTTAAAGGCCGGGCGCGTCGTTCATATTGAAGATCAAACCCTAGAGGTTCTGAGTCGCGGAGATGAACTGTACCGGATCCGATTCCCGATCGACGTGTTCGTTTTCCTCGAACGATATGGGCATGTGCCGTTGCCGCCGTACATCGGCCGAGCTGATGATCCTGATGACGAAGAACGCTATCAGACGGTCTATCGTTCGGTACCAGGGGCCGTCGCAGCGCCGACCGCAGGCCTTCACTTTGACGACGCCCTCTTACATGCGATTCGCGAGCGCGGTACGGAAATTGTACCTGTGACGCTTCACGTAGGAGCTGGCACGTTTCAACCGGTTCGTGTCGATGCGATGAATCAACATCTCCTGCATGCAGAACGGTATCGCATATCGCCCGTGTCGCGTCGGGTTATCGATCAATGTCGAGGCCGTGTAATCGCCGTTGGTACGACGGTGGTCCGAGCATTGGAATCTGCGGCTCGTACCGGTAACGATTGCGGGGAAACGCGTCTTTTCATTCGACCGGGATTTCGATTTGGCAGCGTGGACGCTTTAATTACCAACTTTCACCTGCCTCGATCGACATTGCTCATGTTGGTATCGGCATTTATCGGGAATTCTCGGATGCGGCAAGCATATTCAGCAGCGATCGAACGCGGATACCGCTTCTACAGCTACGGCGACGCAATGTTCTGCGAACGCGCTGATGTTTGAGGTGCTTGGTGTCGATGGGTCGGCGCGCCGTGGGAGGCTAACCACAACGAGCGGTTCAGTCGAAACCCCGGTATTTATGCCTTGTGGGACGTACGGCTCCGTCAAGGGTATGACGCCCGACATGCTCTCTCTTGTCGGCACGCAGATGTTACTCGGAAATACATTTCACCTGATGTTGAGGCCTGGCGATGAGATCATTGCTCGCCTCGGCGGGTTGCACGGGTTCATGGATTGGGAGGGACCTATTCTTACTGATTCGGGCGGATACCAGGTGTTCTCTTTACGAGAAATGCGGAAGATTTCTGAGGATGGTGTCAAATTTCGATCGCCGATCAACGGTGATCAGTTAACACTAACCCCGGAGCTTGCAATGGCTGTGCAGACTAACCTTGGCTCCGACGTTGTGATGGTGTTTGACGAGTGCACTACGTATCCAGCCACTAGGGGAGAAGCGGAGCAGTCCATGCTTCGATCAATGCGCTGGGCGGAGCGGTCTCTAGCGAGTTACTCGGGTTCTGGACTCGTGTTCGGGATTGTCCAGGGTGGCATGTACGGCGAACTTCGTCACCGAAGTGTTGCAATGCTTGAGGATATGAACTTTTCTGGATACGCCATTGGTGGACTCTCGGTCGGTGAACCGAAGACGGAAATGCACCGCGTGTTGGAAGGAATATTACCGAATATGCCTGTGGAATCTCCGCGCTACTTGATGGGCGTGGGTACCCCGGCGGATCTGGTATATGGCGTAAGTCTAGGTGTGGATATGTTCGATTGCGTTATTCCTACGCGAAACGCCCGCAATGGACACCTTTTCACGGATTCAGGGGTCGTACGAATTCGAAATGCGCGTTACCGAGATGATTCCGAACCCGTTGATTCTACCTGCGCGTGTTATACGTGTACGCGCTTTTCCAGGGCGTATTTGCATCACTTAGACCGGTGTCATGAAATCCTCGGGTCGACTCTGATGACAATCCACAATCTCCACTATTACCACGACCTGATGAGTCGTTTGCGTGGTGCTATCGAAAACGGTAAATTGCGTGCCCTCATTTTGGCCCTCACCGAAGGTTGGAATATTGCTGATGAACCCGTTTGAGTCTACTGCGTATGCGGCTGGGGTTGGGGGTGGTTTTCCAATCGATATTCTCCTGCTCGTCGGCTTTGTTCTTATCTTTTATTTTTTGTTGTGGCGCCCACAAAGTAAGCGTCGGAAGGCACACTCGGCGTTAATTGGCGGCCTGTCCAAGGGCGACGAGGTCGTCGCGGGCGGCGGGATCGTAGGTCAGGTCACAAAGGTAGAAGACGATTTTGTGATGCTGGAGATCGCCCGCGACGTCGAGATTCGCATGCAAAAGGGTTCGGTGGGCGCAACCCTACCGAAGGGAACACTGAAGTCGATAGATGGCAGATAACGGCGTATTTGGCCAGAACCTTTTCGGCAACAAAAATGACACCAAAAATCCTCATCACTATCCGGTGTGGCGGCACTTTGTCGCCCTGTTCGTTCTCATCTTGGCTTGCGTATATGCGGCCCCAAATATCTATCCACCGGACTACGCGCTACAGATACAGGCCGATAACAGTGATTTGAGAATCGGCGTGCGGTTCATGACGCAAGCAGCCGAGATTCTTGCCGACGAAGGTATCCGCGTTAAGGCGTCAAACACGACCGGCAAAGGAGGGCTAATTCGCTTACGGTCCGACGTGGACCAGTTGCGGGCACAGTCCATATTGGATGACCGACTGAATCCTTCGGGACGGGATCGTCAGTTTGTGATCGCGCTCAATTTAGCGCAGACAACGCCGGCTTGGCTTCAGAATCTTGGTGCGCGACCGATGACGTTGGGCCTCGATTTGTCAGGAGGGATCCACTTTGTCTTGGAAGTCGATATGGAATCGGCGATGGCGAAAGCCCTCGATGATGAGGCCGAAAAGGCGACTAACTACCTTCGGCAGGAAAACATTCGGTATCGCGCGTCGGGAAACATGGTCCGAGGTAAGGCGGTACGTATCCCTTTTGCGACAGAAACGACTCGTGATCAGGCATTGCGAAGTTTGCGGAGCACGAACGGCTACGATTCGATTATTGCCTCCGAGTCGGAGGGCAGTCCAGTGGTGGAGATTGGCATTGGCGACGAAAAGATGGCGACGATTGAGGATGTGGCAATCGAACAGAATCTCACGGGGCTTCGCAGTCGGATCAACGAACTCGGTGTCGCTGAGCCCCTGGTACAACGTCTTGGCCGATCAAGAATTGTCATTGACTTACCGGGCGTACAAGACAGCTCGGAGGCCAAGCGTCTACTGGATAAATTTGCGACGTTGGAGTTTCGTTTGGTTGCCAAACCCGAGGATCGACCATCGTCATTAGAAGTAATGCCCTACGAAGGCCGCACCCGAAGACTGCAGCGTGCAAATATCGTTACTGGGGACAGTGTTATCAATGCGAGCCAGGGCCTCGATTCAGAGACCGGTCTTCCGCAGGTAAACATCGAACTTGATAGCGAAGGTGGTGAGCGCATGAATCGCGCTACTGGGCCAAACATTGGACACTCGATGGCAATTATCTTCATCGAACAAAAACCGGTGATTACCCGTGAGGTGATTAATGGCGAAGTCGTTGAAAAGCGCAGTATCCGTGAGGAACGTCGATTAATTAGCGTGGCAACCATTCAAGCGGCGCTTGGGTTTCGCTTTCGGATTACCGGTTTATCCATGTCGGAGGCTCGCGATCTTGCGTTACTGCTCCGAGCCGGCGCTTTAGCAGCGCCAATGTATATCGTCGAGGAACGAACGGTGGGGGCCTCTCTAGGTCAAGAAAATATCGATCGAGGTGTGCGAGCGGTGGTGATCGGGTTCGTCCTGGTGTTGTTGTTCATGCTCTTTTACTACAAGGTTTTTGGATTGGTCGCGAATATTGCTCTTACGATGAACTTAATGGTTCTTGTTGCCGTCATGTCGTTGCTGGGAGCAACGCTGACGCTACCGGGTATCGCCGGAATCGTTTTGACCGTTGGCATGGCGGTGGACGCGAACGTCCTTATTTTTTCGCGTATACGCGAGGAGCTCGTTAAATCCGTGCCGAGCATTGCGATACAAGCAGGTTATGGACGGGCATTTCTAACGATATTGGATGCTAATATCACGACGCTGTTGGTCGCACTCATTTTACTCGGTATTGGAAGTGGTCCGGTCGCTGGTTTCGCGGTAACTCTTTCCATCGGAATTTTGACGTCAATGTTCACCGCCATCTTTGTCTCGCGCGGCATCGTGCATCTTATATACGGACGTCGCCAAGTGCAGAAGGTTTGGATCTGATGACCATCGACTTCATGGGCAAACGTTATCTGGCGGCGATTTTCTCCGGCCTGATTTTGGCCGGATCTATCGCTGCCCTCGCGCTCCAGGGAGTAAACCGGGGCTTAGATTTTACCGGTGGCGCTTTGATCGAAGTTGGATTCGGTGAATCGGTAGAACCGTCGACCGTGCGTAATATCTTAAGCGATGCAGGCTATACCAATGCCGTCGTTCAAAAATTTGGTTCCCAAACGGACATATTGATTCGCGTGCCTCCCAACAGTGTTGCCGCTGGTACAGGTAGTCAGACTATCCTTGGCGATCAGATAAGCGCAGCACTAGGAGCCCGGATCGGAAAGGTGGAGCTAAGACGATCGGAATTTGTTGGGCCGGCAGTCGGTGAGGAACTGACCGAAGACGCCGGTCTGGCGCTGCTCGCAGCGTTAGGCATGATCATGGTGTATATCATGTTCCGGTTCACCGGAAAGTTCGCGCTTGGGGCGGTAGCTGCGTTAATACATGACGTGATCATTACGATTGGTGCCTTTGCGGCCTTTCAATGGACGTTTAACCTGCCTGAGCTTGCTGCACTGTTAGCGGTAATCGGGTATTCGCTGAATGATACGATCGTTGTGTCCGATCGAATCCGCGAAAATTTTCGGAGCACTCGCCGAGGTACGTCAGCGGAGATTATTAATTATTCTCTAAATCAGACCCTAGGCCGGACGTTGGTGACGTCGTTGACCACCCTGCTTGTACTGGTTGCTTTGCTGGTGGCGGGAGGTGAACAAATTGCTGGTTTTGCACGCGCTCTGACCATCGGCGTGGTAATCGGGACCTATTCATCAATCTATGTTGCGGCAACTGTTTTGTTGACGCTGCAGCTTAGCCGTCAGGATCTCGCCGTGCCTGAGAAAGAATCTGCCGACAACGTGCCCTAGAACGATTTAGCCTAAGGCGAGATCACCATCATTTGAGGCCTTAACGGCTGCCCGAATACTCCTTAGCATTTTTTTGAAGATTCTAGGGTTTGCGGCCACAATATTGCCGGTTTCCAAGAAACGGTCGCCTCCGGCAATGTCTCCGACGAAGCCTCCTGCCTCGCGTACGAGCACGCTGCCTGCGGCCGTGTCCCATTCCTTGAGGCCTATTTCAAAGTAACCATCGATCCTGCCGGCGGCGACATAAGCCAGGTCGAGCGCGGCTGATCCCATTTGCCGGACGCCGCGAGTGATTCCGATAAATTCTCTGTACATGGCCTCATGCGCTGGCCCATGTTTTTGTAAGGCGTGCCAAGGTATTCCGCTAGCCATCATTGATGTACTTAATGACGACGTGCCCGTTACGCGGATTCGTCGACCGTTTAAATAAGCACCCTCACCACGTGACGCCGTAAATTCTTCATTGCGAAGGTGATCCACGGTGACTCCGTGAAGCACTGCGTTTCCCTGGGTGATCGCGATCGATGTGCAATGATGAGGTATCCCGTGAAGGAAATTCGTCGTGCCATCTAACGGATCGATGATCCATCGAAATTCTCCGTCGGCTTCGCGAATTCCCGATTCTTCGGCGAGGATGCTATGGTCCGGATAGGCTTTGTGGATTGTCTCGATGATGATCGCTTCCGCGTTGCGATCGACATCGGAGACCAGATCGTTACGACCTTTCTCTTCGACCAATAGTTCATCAACGCGATCAACGGCTCGGCAAATAATCTTCCCAGCAAGGCGGGCAGCCCGCAAAGCGATGTTGACCATTGGCTGCACGGTTGGGTCCTCGCCACCCCTTTGGGCGCGGTATGCTAGCAGAGATCGAAATTGAGTTTCTTTAATGCCTGATCGCTGCAACAACGAGATTCATATTGTGCTGGTTGAACCGAGTCACCCTGGAAATATCGGGGCGACGGCGCGGGCCATGAAGACCATGGGCTTGACCTCGTTAATACTCGTCCGACCATCACGTTTCCCCGATCCTCAGGCTGACTGGCGTGCAGCCGGAGCCACAGACGTGCTTGATGCAGCTATTGTCGCTGATGATTTAAGCGAAGCGATTGGTCCTTGTAGTTTGGTTGTAGGCACCAGCACGCGAACACGGCGAGTACCGTGGCCGCTCGTCAGTCCCGAAACACTAGCGAGGAACCTAGCGGACGGGGCAGCAGGCGGCAAACCCGTCGCGATTCTGTTTGGTCGCGAATCAAGCGGACTTACCAACGCTGAACTGGCGATGTGCCAGTTGCACCTCCAGATTCCAGCTTCGCCCGTGTACCCCTCTCTAAATCTTGCGATGGCAGTGCAAGTGGTGACGTACGAGCTCTACAAGACTTCGAATAACGGGACCGATGTCCTAGATTGGGACCGAGAACCGGCGACGGCTGCCGATATCGGTGGGTTTATGGACCATTTGCAACGGACCCTAGAGAAGGTAGGGTTCTATGACCCTAGAGTACCTAAACAGGCGATGACTCGACTAAGACGTTTGTTTAGTCGAATTCAAATGGACGAAACAGAGGTCGCGATGCTAAGGGGTGTTCTTACGCATGTTGAACGATCAATCAAAAAGAGCGCTGCTGACGATTATTGAAATTTATAGTGTTCGGAGAGAATTGAATGATTAACGCGATTTGTAAAAGCATGTTTCTCGGGCCTGTGTTGTTGGTGAGCATATTGAGTATTGCGGAGACAAGTACTCCCGAGCCGGAAGCGGATTTATCGGGTACGTGGACCCTCACCATTGAGACGCCAATGGGCATCTCCAACCCGATCCTCACGATATGGAAATCTGCGGATGGCTACGATGGAACGTACGAGAGTCGACGAGGCAAACGAGGTGTGGAAGATATTGAGGTGACGGGTCAAACGTTTTCCTTTCGCATGATGGTGTCGATGCCGATGGGAGACTTCGAGATGGTTTACAAAGGTTCGATCGACGGCGAGAAGATATCGGGAACGATCGGAAACCCGATGGGCGAAATTGCGTTCGTGGGAAGACGCTCTCAATAGTTGATCGAGCAGTTACGGTCAAAGTAGACCAATTTGGTCGGGTATTGCATACTCGCGCGACTTTGGGCAAACCTAATTTGTCATGCGGCTGACCACGAAAGGTCGATACGCCGTCACGGCGCTGCTAGACCTTGCGATCCATCACGACGTCGGACCTGTGCCTCTGGCTGGCATCGCTATGCGTCAAGATATTTCCCAGTCATACCTTGAACAACTCTTTGGTAGGCTAAAGAGATCGGGTTTAGTACGCAGTATCCGCGGACCGGGTGGTGGTTATGAACTGGTTGGCGACGCCGAAACAATTAATGTTTCCGATATTTTGACCGCGGTCGGTGAAGGATTTGACGCGACGCGATGCGGTGGTTCAAGTGACTGCCAAGATGGACAGACGTGTTTAACACATGAACTATGGTCTGATCTTTCGATGCAGATTGATCTATTTCTTTCAAGGATTACGCTAGCGTCACTCATCGAGCGGGGCGACATCATGTCGATCGCACGCCGATTAGAGGACCTGAACCTTATTGAAGCCCGATTGATCTAATGTCATTAACTACTAATGTCTCGGCGCGACAACGGCCGGTATATCTTGACTATGCGGCGACGACGCCTGTCGATCCGAGGGTCGCGCATCAGATGAGCCGATGCCTGATGTTTGATGGTTACTTCGGTAATCCGGCCTCGCATAGTCATGCATTCGGCTGGGAAGCAGAAGAGCTGGTGGAAGAATCCAGAACGCAACTAGCGCGTCTAATCAATGCTGATCCTCGTGAAATTGTCTGGACCTCGGGTGCCACAGAGTCGGACAACCTTGCGATTAAAGGTGTTGCCGAAAATGCCACTAGGCGCCACATGATCACGTCTGCGTACGAACACAAAGCGGTAATGGATACGTTTCAATACATGGAATCTAAAGGATTCGAAGTCACCTATCTGGAACCGAACCGCAGTGGCTTAGTTAGACCGGAAGCTGTTGCAGCTGCAATCCGTGAAGACACGCTGCTCGTCTCGGTTATGCACGCGAACAACGAGATTGGAGTGGTCAATGAGGTCGGTGCTATTGGCCAAATCTGTCGCGAACAAGGCGTTCTGATGCACACCGACGCTGCTCAGAGTGCCGGAAAAATCAGTTTAGATGTCAAAACGCAATGTCTCGATCTTGTGAGCATATCGGCGCATAAAATATACGGCCCCAAGGGCATTGGCGCGCTGTATGTTCGGCGCGAACCGCCCGTCCCTATTGATCCCTGCATTCATGGCGGTGGCCACGAACGGGGTATGCGATCGGGCACATTGGCGACACATCAGATAGTTGGGCTCGGCGAGGCCGCTCGGATATGTCGGGAAGAAATGTTCGTAGAATCGGAGCGCATCACCACGCTCCGTGAACGACTCTGGTCCCACTTGAAACAGGTGCCGGGTACGTCACTCAATGGAGATGCGGTAAAGCGTATCCCGGGTATCCTTAATGTTGGATTTGACGGCGTGGACGGCGAAACGCTATTGATGGCCTTAGACGACATTGCCGTCTCGTCTGGTTCTGCGTGCACTTCGGCAACAGTGGAACCATCCTACGTCTTAAGATCGATCGGAGTGGACGAACAATTAGCAGCGAGCTCTTTGCGATTTACCGTGGGGCGATTTACCACCGAGGAAGACGTGGATTATGCGGCGAGACGAGTGAGCGAAATCATTCAGGTATTGCAAGCCGACCGCGTATAATGCCGCGCTGAAATTTGCGACTGAGAGGGGCTGTTAAGGCCATAACGCGCGACAGCACTCGGTCCAGTAATGTGCCGTTCTATCGTTTGTAGCGGAGTTTTTGATGGTAATTGAACGAACACTATCGATCGTCAAACCTGACGCGGTATCCAAGAATATTATTGGCGAAATATTTTCTCGATTTGAAAAAAGCGGACTCCAAATCGTAGCGGCTAAAATGATTCGTCTGACAACGGATACGGCGGGTGGGTTTTATTCTGAACATGCGGGCAAACCTTTTTACAACGCGCTTGTCGAGTACATGTGTTCTGGCCCTGTGTGTATTCAGGTTCTAGAAGGGGAGAACGCCGTTCAAGTTAATCGAGTTTTGATGGGTGCGACGGATCCTAAACGTGCGGATCCGGGGACCATCAGGGCCGATTTCGCGGTGTCCGTCGACGCAAACGCTGTTCACGGCTCGGATTCGCATGAATCCGCATCTCGGGAGATCGCGTATTTTTTCCCCCCAAGCGAGCTCTTTGATCGCGTCTGAGAATAGCGTACCAGTGATTGAGCCTAGTAAATCGATCAATCTGATTGGTCTGGACCGGTGGTCGCTTGAAGAATTCTTTCTAGAACTCGGAGAAAGTGCTTATCGGGCGACTCAACTCATGAAGTGGATTTACCACAAAGGTGTTGAGGACTTCCATGCGATGACCGATTTTTCGAAAGATCTGCGAATGCGGCTCGACACGGTCGCAACGTTGGAGATGCCGGTAGAGTTGTCCCGGGATGAATCTTCGGATGGGACGGTTCGATGGGTAATGCAGACCCAAAATGGCAATGCTATCGAAACGGTTTGGATTCCAGATGGTGGACGCAATACGTTATGCATTTCTTCGCAAATCGGATGCATGCTCGATTGTAGTTTCTGTGCAACAGGGAAGCAGGGATTCAACGGGAACCTGCTCACGTCAGAGATTATTGGACAGGTCCTGCATGCTGATCGCGTATTGAAGAAGAATTGGGATCCCCGTGGCATCACCAACGTCGTCTTCATGGGCATGGGCGAACCTTTGCTGAATTTTGACGCAGTTATGGGTTCGGTGGATGTCTTAAAGGACGACTTTGGATTCGGTCTATCAAAACGTCGGATCACGGTCAGTACGGCTGGAGTCGTTCCGGGAATAAAAAAAATGTGTGGGAGAACCGACGTCGCGTTGGCGATTTCCTTGCATTCACCAAGGGATTTAGTTCGCTCGGAGTTGGTTCCAATCAATCGAAAGTACCCGATAGCAAACCTTATTGAGGTTTGTGGCGAGTACTTGTCGACATTGGGCGAACGCAGATCAGTGACGATTGAATACACATTAATGGAAGGCGTCAACGATTCGCCCGAGGACGCCCGCGATCTCGCTCAATTATTACGGGGGCTGAAATGCAAGATAAACCTCATCCCATTCAATCCTTTCCCGTCGTCCGGTTATTCGCGTCCGAGCAGTGGTGCTATCGAGGCTTTCCAGAGCGACCTCATTAATTCAGGTTATACGACGATGTTGCGTAAGACGCGCGGAGAGGACATTGATGCCGCTTGCGGGCAATTGGTGGGGCGGGTCCAGGATCGTACTCGCCGTTCCGAACGGTACGCGTCGCGTGACAAAACGATTGGATCAACCTTGAATCACTTAAGCTAGATGGTGTCTTCTAGATTGCTTGGTAATGCGTCGCGAGTGGAACTGCGGTACAAGGAAGAACGGGTGCCTTTTTCTATACGCCCGCGTGACGACGCTGAAAACACGGGGCTGTTTCGATGAGCGAAAAAACTCCAGTGGTCCGCGGTCTGAGGGACATTTACCCAGGCGAATCGGAACGCTTCGATATGGTCGAACGGTCGATGATCGAAATAATCCGTAAATACGGTTACCAGGAAATTCGGCTGCCGATGCTTGAGGCCATCGACTTGTTCAGCCGAGGGTTGGGCGAGGGCACCGACGCGGTTGAGAAGGAAATGTACACGCTCGAGGATCGCGACCATGACATCCTCGCGTTACGCCCTGAGGGTACCGCATCGTGCGTGCGGGCCGTGATTGATCGCAACATGACTCGAGAAGGCAAGCCTCGACTTTGGTACGCCGGCCCAATGTTTAGATACGAGCGACCTCAAAAAGGGCGGTATCGCCAGTTTTATCAAATCGGTGCAGAAGCGTTCGGATTAGAGGGACCCGATGTGGATGCGGAACTCATTTTTATGGGAACCGATATGTGGAAGTTGCTCGGGCTGGAATCGGCGGTCGAACTTGAGATGAATACAATCGGTTCGGGGGATTCGCGTCGGGCTTATTCCGAAGCATTGGTAGAATATTTGAATCCGCGTAAGAAAGAGCTAGATGCTGATAGCGAGAGGCGACTCACGACCAATCCCATGCGGATTCTTGATTCAAAGAATTCGTCGACGCAAAAACTTCTTGAATCCGCGCCAGACCTCCATGATTTTATCGACTCAGCATCTCGAACCCACTTCGAAGGCGTTTGCGAATATCTTGATCGCGAAGGAATTAACTTTCGTGTCAATCCGCGACTAGTTCGGGGCTTGGACTACTACACCGACACCGTCTTTGAGTGGGTTACGGACAAACTTGGTTCTCAGGGTACGATATGCGCCGGCGGTCGTTACGACGGACTTGTTGAGCGGCTCGGCGGTCCAAGCGTTCCAGCCGCTGGTTTTGCTGCTGGACTTGACCGCGTGGTTTTACTGCACGAAACGTTGGGCATGAACGCCGACGAATCGGCTGCCGATGTCTACGTGATCGTCATGGAAAGTCAGCACGAGGCGTATGCCCGTCGCCTCGCGCAGTTCTTGAGGAGAGAGACGTCGCTGCGCATTCGACAGCATCTGGGCGGCGGCAAAGTCGGCGTTCAGATGCGCCAGGCCGATCGCAGCGGCGCTCGCTGGGCGGTTATTGTCGGCGACGATGAAGTAGCAGAGAATCGCGTGGCGCTGAAATGGCTGAGGGAAGAGACAGAGCAAGAATCTTTGGATTTTGAGCAATTGGCGACGTGTTTAAACCGGGCCGTGGAGTCCCATTAATGTCTGACTATCTTTCGGACGAAGAACGATCCGAACAACTCAAGAAATGGTGGGATGACAACTGGAAATCCCTGGTCGGAGGAGTGTTGTTGGCAATTGCCGCTGTCGTGGGTTGGAATCAATACCAGTCCTACACTTTTGAGCGTTCCGAATCCGCGGCCAACGCCTACCACTCGTACACCAATGCACGTATTGCGGGTCAGCCGGTCGAAGACTTATTGGCCGAAATTGATGAAGATCACAGCAAAACGTCCTATCAGATATTCTCGTTGCTGTACCGTGCAAAAGACTCGGTCACCGAAAGTGACTGGCATGCGGCGCTGGGGTATTTCGATACAGCAATATCGTTAACGAATGATCCACGGCTCCTGGATTTGATGCGGTTACGAAAAGCTAGGATTCAATTCCAGCTCGAGAGTTTGGATGGGAGCTTGGTAACGCTCGCACGAATCAAGGGTGTTGGGTTCAAGGTCGGAGTATCCGAACTTACCGGCGATATTCATCGGTCACGCAACGATAACGCACAAGCAGCAGAGGCTTATCAAGCAGGTATTGCCAGCGCGAACGATTCAACCTCAACAGTAATGTTGAAGTTGAAGCTCTCAAGTTTGGGTATCGATCCGTGACGCGAAGATCGGTCGAATTGGTTACGACCTGTTGCGTTGCCTATTTGTTGGCTGGTTGCGCTATGTTTTCCTGGCTCCCTTTTGTTGATCCACCTGAAACCGACTCGGACGAAATTCCGCCGCTCGTTTCGTTTGAAAAAGAAGCCGATATTGTCCGGCTTTGGTCGGCGAGTGTTGGTAAGGGGTTGGGACGTAAATATTTGCGGTTGGCACCCGCGTTAGCTGGAGATCGCATTTTTGCGGCAGATGCGTACGGGGCTGTTGAAGCACGGAACCGATTCGATGGGGCTGTTATTTGGACGAGCCGCATTGGTGCCGTTGCAGGACTTGCACGATATAAATTTTGGGACAGAAAAGATCCGTCGTTCGTAACCGGTGGCGTCGGGATGGGAAATGGACTGATATTTTTAGGCACGACAGCTGGCGAGATTGTTGCTCTCGATATCGCCGACGGTTCTGAGGTATGGCGCATCGACGTATCGAGTGAAGTGTTGGCCCCTCCGATCGGGCAGCGGGATACCGTTGTACTTCAGACATCTGACGGCAAACTTGTTGCATTGGAGCACTCCAATGGAGCAAAGCGCTGGGTCTTTGATACGCAGGTTCCGATTCTTACGTTACGTGGAACGGCGACACCGGTACTCGAGCGGGAGGTCGTGTTCGCCGGTTTTTCAACAGGGATGATTGCTGCCGTAGACCTGAAAACGGGCGCACCAGTGTGGGAACAGCGCGTCATGCTGCCGCAGGGCCGATCCGAATTGGATCGCATGGTGGATGTTGACGGTAGTCCTCTGTATAGCGGAAACATGGTTTACGCTGTCAGTTACCAGGGACGACTCAAGGCTATTCGTGCGAGCGATGGGGCTGTTGTATGGGAGATCGAAGCGTCGTCGTATTTGGACCCAGCAGAAGGGTACGGCCAAGTCTACGTTGTAACCGACAAAGACGTCATTATGGCGGTGGATCAACAACAAGGGCAGATTGTTTGGCAGCAAGAGGGACTTCGAAACCGGGTGTTAAGTAGTCCGCTAGCATTCGGAAACTACATTGTTGTCGCAGACGATCAAGGATACGTCCACGTCATTGCCCAAAGTGATGGACGATTCGTAGCACGACGTAAGATTGGAGGCGGAGGCGCGCGTTCGGCGATGGTTCAACGCGATGGTACTGTCTATGTGCAGACGAACAAAGGCAAGCTGGTCGCCCTGGAGATAAGGCGGGGTTAATGGCTCTCTCGCAGGAGGGGCGCTTCACTGTCGCTCTGGTCGGTCGACCGAACGTGGGCAAGTCCACTTTATTTAATCGGCTTTGCGGTAACAGGGACGCGCTGGTTCATAATCGGCCTGGGTTAACCCGGGACCGGCAATACGGCCACGCAGTCATCGGAGAGAAACGTCTTACGTTGATCGACACCGGCGGTTTGCACGACGCATCAGATATGGCGCAACTCATGACGGACCAAGTATACCGTGCCGTTGACGAGGCTAACTTCGTGCTGTTCCTCGTTGACGGTCACAGCGGTGTGACGCAGGCGGATGAAGTAATCGCGGAGCAATTGCGGCGTCGCGACATTAATCTGGCGGTCCTTGTTAACAAAGTAGATCGACATGATTCGAATAGCACGATAATCGATTTCTTAGGGTTCGGCTTCGACCGGGTGATGGCTATTTCAGCGGCACATGGACGGGGCATCGCGGAGCTGAAGAACTATCTCAACGAATTGAGTGGCGACGATCGCGATGTGGCTGTCAACGAGGGTATTCCTGTTGCGGTGATTGGACGTCCTAACGTAGGCAAATCGACTCTGGTTAACGCGATAGTTGGTGAACAACGACAGATCGTGTCCAATGAACCGGGCACAACGCGCGACGCGATCACCGTGCCAGTGCATCGGGACGGTGTTGACTACAGTTTTATCGATACCGCCGGTATTCGTAGGAAAGGTCGGGTTTCGGATGTCATCGAAAAGTTCTCTATCGTCAAAGCGCTGTCGGCGATGGATCGGTCGCACGTAGCGTTACTTATGATTGACGCGCGGGAAGGGGTGGTCGATCAAGATTTGCACTTGTTGGAGTACGCGGCGGATGCTGGCACAGGGGTTGTCTTATTGGTTAACAAGTGGGATGGGCTGGGTAGCGAACATCGACTGCGGGCGAAGGCAGAGTTACAGCGCCGTCTCCGAATTGCACCGTGGATCCCCGTTCACTTTATTTCGGCGCTGCATGGGAGTGGTGTCGGCGAACTTTTCGTCGTTCTTCAACGCGTAAATCGAGCTGGCGCTTTCGATGTAAAAACGCCGGAGCTTACGCGAGTTTTGGAAAAAGCGGTTCTCGATCATCCGCCGCCTAGCATTAGGGGTCGTACGATTAAATTACGATACGCACATAAGGTTGGGGAGCACCCTCCGTCAATATTGATTCATGGGAATCGGACCGAGGCATTACAACCGAGCTATGTCAGGTACTTGGAGAATCGTTTCCGCGACGCATTCGACCTCACCGGATTACCGGTAAGGCTGCGTTTTCGAACATCGGATAATCCGTTCAAGGATCGTCGCAATGAACTCAACCGGCGACAATTGAAACGCCGAGAACGGCTTATTCGCCATTCGCGGAAGCGTTGATTACGGCGATAAAGATCAGAGGATCGACGCGAGTTCCTTGCAGGCTCACACTCCAATGCAGATGGGGCCCGGTGGCCCTTCCAGTTGCGCCAACGGTACCTATGATCGAGTCTTGTTCGATCCGTTGCCGATGACGCACATTGACAGTGTTTAGGTGGCAAAGCATTGAGATAAACCCGCCGCCGTGGTCAACGAGGACGGTATTTCCATTGAAAAAGAAGTTCCCTACGACCCTGATGACACCGGCTGCAGGGCTTTTAACAGCCGTTCCGTGTTCTGCCGCGATATCGACTCCCGAGTGAGGATTCCGCGGTTGACCGTTAAAAAAGCGTCGAAATCCAAATTCGCTCGTCACTACGCCTTGGACCGGACGGGTGATTGGACGCAAACGTTTTGGCATTGGAGAAAATTGGCTGTAAACGTTTTGCATCAATGCGGATTCTGCTTCGATTCGTTCCAAATCGCTGGGTAGAGGCTCTACCAAGCGCTGGTTCTCAATGGTCAAATGTTGTTCACGATACGTTTTCGCGATGACCTTAAATGGTAATTCGGTTCTCGACTTTGATGACTGCACGATAATGGCGTGGTCGCCGACCTTCGTGGTTAGCGGTAGTGCCACGATGGCACGGTTATCGAGTCGGAGTTGTTGAACCTCGTTAAAGAAGACATTTTTTGTCGATAGGGGGAGACGTATTTCGACGACCCCGCCGGGGACGCCGACGGGAATGGCAGCGACCGCGGGTAGAGCAAACAGATAGACGATAACCCTATAGATCGGACTCGGGCCGTTCGTGAGTACGAATGACTTCGGCTTCAATAGTGCCGTCGGTTATATGCGCGACAAGCGTTTCTCCCGGGTTGACTTGGTCAATGGTAGAAATCGGTTGACCCCATTGAGAGCCATCGGGAAGTGCGACGATGCCATAGCCCCGTTCCAATGTGTCTAAGGGACTGACGGCGTTAAGAGCGCGCACCAGAGACTTCAAATAGTTTTGTGAACTCGCGACTTTAAGTTGGACGGCTCGTTGAATGCTGGTGAGGAGATTATTAATTGCACTCGAACGAGCATTAACCGCCGCTAATGGATTCGCTTTTCGGAACAGCTGGGTTGCGTGTTCTAACGAGATTTCGGCCTTTACCAATACTCCGGTGGTGCGTTGCGACATTCGTTGACGTAACTCCTTTATCCTCTCGATCTTTATTTTGATGGCGCGACCGGGATGGATCAGTCGATTGCTATTGGCCGATAGGGCCTCCCGACTACGAAGGACCCGAGATTCGATGAACATCTGCAAAGAATTTCGAGTGCGGCTGATCGATGCGGCTAATTCGAGCGCAGAAGGCGTGATCAATTCCGATGCGGCTGATGGTGTGGCGGCCCGATGATCGGCCACAAAATCCGAAATGGTGTAATCGGTTTCGTGTCCAATGGCCGATACGATAGGTATTCGGGATGCTGCTATGCCACGCGCGACGGTTTCGAGATTGAACGCCCAAAGGTCTTCGATTGAGCCTCCGCCGCGTGCAAGAACGACGACATCGGGAACCGGAAGCAAGGTGTCGACTTGGTTTAATGCCTTGAGGATTTCATATTCAGCCTCGACGCCTTGAACTGCTGTCGGAATTAGAATTAAGTTCACAACCGGGTAACGTCGTTCGATGACAGAAACGATGTCCTGGAATGCCGCGCCTGTTGAGGAACTAATGACGACAATGCAGCGCGGCATGGTCGGTATGGGTTTTTTGAGCGCTGAATCGAACAGACCCTCATCTGAGAGTTTCATCTTTAGTCGCTCGAATGCGGCACGCAACGCGCCTTCACCGGCAGGCTCTATATATTCGACAATGGCTTGAAAATCGCCACGTGTTTCGTAAAGCGTTAGTTTCGCGCGTATGACTACGTGCATTCCATCCGATATGGGTTGTCGTATCGAACGATTGCGGTTGACAAACATTGCGCAGCGGAGCTGCGAGCGGTCATCCTTAAGGCTGAAATACCAATGGCCTGATGTTGGCTGCCTGAAATTTGAGACTTCGCCTTCGATTTGGATGAGGGGATACGCCTCCTCAATCAGCGCTCTCGCCTCCGAGGTTACTTCGCTCACGCTGCGGATTGGTTGGTTGTGGTCTAAGGGAAGCACGAAGTCAGATTAAGCTTGCCTCACGGGAGTGACAAGCCTCGTGGTTGACGCGCGACTGCGTTTGTTTACAGAGACGGGTACCAACGCGTAAGATTGCGCGCTTACTTTCCGGAGGGTAAACATGCTGCGGATTGTTAACGAAGCACTAACTTTCGATGACGTCCTGCTGCTGCCCGCATACTCTAAAGTCCTGCCTTCCGAAGTCGAGTTAACCACTCAGCTCACCCGAGACATTGTCCTCAATATTCCTTTGATGTCTGCTGCTATGGACACCGTAACAGAATCTCGTTTGGCCATCGCTTTAGCACAAGAAGGTGGCATTGGTATCGTGCACAAGAACATGCCGCTCGAAGATCAGGCACGAGAGGTCCGCGCTGTGAAGAAGTTTGAGAGCGGTATTATTCGAGATCCAGTGACAATCGGTCCAGGAGCGACCCTTGGCGATCTACGTATACTGACCTCGGAGCAGCAGATTTCGGGGGTGCCAGTGGTGGAAGGAACAAACCTCCTGGGGATTGTTACAAGCCGAGATATTCGTTTTGAAAACCGGATGGAAGCGAAAGTAAAGGATGTTATGACTTCCCGTGATCGTCTAATCACGGCCCGCGAAGACGCATCGTTCGAATCCATCACCGAATTGTTGCAGTCCCATCGGATTGAAAAGGTACTACTGGTCAACGATGATTTTGAATTGAAAGGTATGGTAACGGTGAAGGACATCACCAAAGCCCAAGCCTATCCAAACGCGTGCAAGGATGCGCTGGGGCAGCTTCGTACTGGAGCTTCGGTTGGGACTAGTGACGAGACTGACGAACGAGTTGCGGCTTTAGTTGAGGCAGGCGCTGACATCATCGTGGTTGATACTGCGCACGGTCATTCACAGCGTGTGTTAGATCGCATAAGTTGGATAAAACAAAAGTATCCCGATGTTCCCATTCTTGGCGGGAATGTGGCGACGCGCGACGGTGCGCGCGCCCTGATTGATGCAGGTGTCGATGCTATCAAAGTGGGTATTGGCCCTGGCAGTATTTGTACAACGCGCGTTATCTCAGGGATCGGCGTTCCCCAGATTACGGCCATTGCAGAAGTTGCTGCGGAATCAAACGGCGATGCAGTCCCGATTGTTGCTGACGGTGGCGTCAGATTTTCCGGGGATATTGCGAAAGCAGTGTGTGCAGGCGCTAACGTCGTCATGGTGGGCGCGCTGTTAGCCGGAACGGACGAGGCGCCGGGGGACGTGGAGTTATACCAGGGTCGTACTTATAAGTCGTACCGGGGTATGGGTTCTCTAGGAGCCATGGCTGAACAGCATGGCTCTAGTGACCGATACTTCCAGGAACCTGAAAACGATCTTGGTAAGTTGGTGCCGGAAGGAGTGGAGGGACGGGTGCCTTACCGGGGTCCTGTCGGTCCAGTGGTGCACCAACTGATGGGCGGATTAAGGGCTTCGATGGGGTATACGGGATCAGAAACAATCGAGGTGATGCGCAAAGAGCCTGAATTTGTCAGGATTTCCTCGGCGAGCCTTTCAGAGAACCATGTGCACGATGTGGCTATAATCAAAGAAGCGCCCAACTACCCTGTAAGCTAGCTAGGCGGAGGTGAGTAAATCCATGTCCGCCGCCGACATTCAAACTGAACGTATTCTCGTCATCGACTTTGGTTCGCAAACGACCCAACTGATCGCCCGACGAATACGAGAAAGTGGCGTTTATTGTGAAATTCACCCTTTTGACGTTAATTCCGGATTTATTAAGGAATTTTCGCCACGAGGCGTGGTTCTTTCGGGCGGGCCGGAAACTGTTACGGATGTGGATACTCCGCGTATACCGGAAGGTGTGTTTGAATTAGGGGTGCCAGTCCTTGGTATTTGTTATGGAA
The DNA here is from genome assembly GCA_002313255.1 of Gammaproteobacteria bacterium UBA1119. GTDB lineage: Bacteria > Pseudomonadota > Gammaproteobacteria > Pseudomonadales > Azotimanducaceae > UBA11889. The sequence goes on from DCBA01000071.1 coordinate 19,903, forward strand.
TGCAGGCGATGGCGGCGCAGTTTGGAGGCACCGTGCAACGTTCTTCCGAACGCGAATTCGGTCACGCACGTGTCTTTAACCGAGGTGGACGCCTTTTATCGGGTCTTGGCAATGAACTTGACGTTTGGATGAGCCACGGTGACAGAGTCACTGAACTTCCACCTGGGTTCGTAGTTAGCGCGTCGACACAAAATGCCCCTATCGGGGCAATGAATCATGAGAGCCAACCATTTTTCGGATTGCAGTTTCATCCGGAAGTTACTCATACAACGGCAGGGGAAGAATTGTTCAGACGCTTCGTGATTGAGCTTTGTGGTTGTGAAGGTCTATGGACGGCCGAGAACATCATAGATGACGCGGTTACTCGCATCAGGGAAAAAGTTGGTGATGATAAGGTCGTCCTTGGACTATCCGGCGGCGTTGACTCGAGCGTGGTGGCGGCCTTGCTCGAGCGAGCGATTGGCGAACAGCTCGTGTGCGTATTTGTCGATAATGGCCTGTTGCGAAAAAATGAACGTGAGGAAGTGGAGGCAACATTTGCCGGAAAAGACGGGCAATCGTTAAATTTGGTGGTGGTCGACGCGGCCAACGAGTTTCTCGAGCGTCTTTCCGGCATCGACGATCCCGAGGAAAAGCGCAAGATCATCGGAACCGTGTTCATCGAAGTCTTTGAAAGAGAGGCTAATAAACACGATGGGGTGAGGTGGCTGGCGCAAGGAACGATATATCCAGACGTTATCGAATCAGCGGCTTCTAAATTTGGGAAAGCTCATGTCATCAAATCGCATCACAACGTCGGCGGACTTCCCGATCGAATGCAGCTGTCTTTGGTGGAGCCTCTTCGGGAACTGTTTAAGGACGAGGTACGACAAATCGGTCTAGCGCTTCGATTACCTTACGACCGAGTTTTTCGACACCCGTTTCCCGGCCCAGGACTGGCGGTTCGCGTCATGGGTGAAGTTCGACAAACATACCTCGAGGTATTGCGGGAGGCGGATGCGATATTTTTGGATGAGCTTAGACGAGCCAATCTCTATAACTCGGTGAGCCAAGCTTTCGTCGTATACCTTCCGGTACGATCGGTAGGTGTGGTCGGCGACTCAAGACGGTACGAGCACGTCGTTGCACTACGAGCGGTCGAAACAACGGATTTCATGACCGCCGATTGGGCACCGCTGCCCCACGAGCTATTAGGACGTGTCGCAAATCGGATCGTTAACGAAATCCCCGGTATTTCGCGCGTCGTATATGACGTCTCGAGTAAGCCGCCCGCGACCATCGAGTGGGAGTAATATGTAGGTCATAACCTATTGATTTATATAGAGTTACGATTTGTAAACCAGTTGCAAAGAGCCCCAAAAATGGGACTTTTTACAATGAAAGTTACAAACGGTTGCGATTACTGCATTTCATACGCGCTCGAGCGAAGAGTCGGTTGACTGACTCCTTGCGAGATAGGCGTTATATGCTTGCGGCGTTGGACCAAGCCAAATTGGCCGCGGCCGCCAATGAAGTCCCGGTGGGTGCCGTTGTCGTGTGTTGCGACGAAATCGTTGGTCGGGGTTACAACCAACCACGTACGCTAGCTGACCCCACCGCGCACGCGGAAATAGTTGCATTACGCGCGGCATGTGCTCGCGCAAATAACTACCGGCTTCCTGGAGCGACAGTGTATGTCACATTAGAACCTTGTTTGATGTGCATCGGTTCGTTGATTCATGCCCGAGTTTCTCGGCTAGTTTATGGGGTGGCTGAACCTAAGACTGGGGCTGTGGAAAGCATCTACCGGGCACTCGATGACATCCCGCATAATCATGGTATTAAGGTGACGCGGTGTGTTCTAGAAACAGAATGCAAGTGTCTCGTCCAGACCTTTTTCAGGGTCAGGAGGTAAGACGTTGGCCCAATGCATTGGTTTGTTCGGATCGACGACTAACGGAATCGAGCTATGGCGTATCTAGAGGTACTAACAGGACGCTCAGCATTTTCCAGAAATAAGCTCGATAAGGTACGCGATCGTTTGCGCGCGATTGACGGTTCGGTGGGCGATATATATGCCGAATATGTACATTTTCTGCACGCGGATGAGCCTTTCCCAAGTGGGACACGAGAAGTGATCGGGGCGCTTCTTGACTATGGACCACGGCGTACTCCTCTCAAAGAAGGTCACAATCCTTATTGTGTTGTGGTCCCGCGAATCGGGACGACATCACCATGGTCGAGTAAAGCAACGGACATTTTTCGCCTAGTAGGTGTACCGGGAATTATTCGCGTCGAAAGGGGAATTCGATGGTACATCGATGCTGCCGACGATCGGTACGCTAGCGCATTACATGACCGCATGACGGAAACGGTCGTTTATGGCGAGGTGTTTTCCATGATGTTCGATCGGCCTATGCCCGGGTTGCTGGGCGAAATCAATCTGACGGGTGAACCAGAGCTAGCGTTGTCTGATGCCAACGTGGGATTGGGCTTGGCACTCTCCGGCGACGAGATCGAATATCTGGTAGCGGCATACGACGATTTAGGTCGAAATCCGACCGACGTCGAACTCATGATGTTTGCACAGGCCAACTCGGAGCACTGCCGACACAAGATTTTTAACGCGACTTGGCTAATTGACGGATTGAGTCAGCAATGGTCTTTGTTTCAGATGATCCGCAACACCCATCGCAGCATTAACGGTAAAGGGATTCTTTCTGCATATTCCGACAATGCCGCGGTGATTGAGGGCCCGGTCGTCGCGCGGTTCTTCCCAGACGCGGCAGACCAAATTTACCGAGTTGTCGAAGAACCGGCACATATCGTGATGAAAGTGGAAACGCATAATCATCCAACTGCGATCGCTCCATACGCCGGAGCCGCAACGGGCTCGGGCGGGGAGATTCGAGATGAGGGTGCGGTCGGCCGAGGATCGAAACCGAAAGCCGGGCTCTGTGGTTTCACCACGTCACACCTTGAAATTCCGGGTGACGTACAGCCGTGGGAGACTCGTTTTGGGAAGCCGGAGCGAATTGTTTCGGCACTCGACATAATGCTGGAGGGACCCGTGGGCGCAGCCGCGTTTAACAACGAATTCGGACGACCTGCTCTTTGCGGGTATTTTCGGACATTCGAACAACGTGTGGACGCGTTTTCCGAATGGGGATACCACAAACCAGTTATGGTTGCCGGTGGCTTGGGCACCATCCGTGGCTGCCATATCGATGCGGACGAAATTCCTGTTTACGCTCATTTGATCGTATTGGGTGGACCAGCCATGTTGATTGGGCTCGGAGGTGGCGCCGCCTCTAGCGTTGGTTCCGGTACTTCGTCGAGTGAACTAGATTTTGCTTCGGTACAACGAGATAACGCGGAGATGCAACGCCGTTGCCAGGAAGTAATTGATCGATGTGTAGCGTTGGGGTCACAAAATCCGATCCTCCGCATTCACGATGTAGGCGCAGGAGGTCTCTCAAACGCGATACCTGAGCTCGTTCATGACGCGAGGCGAGGTGGCCGTATCGATCTTCAAGCCATCCCCAATGCTGATCCTGCGATGTCGCCGATGGAGGTCTGGTGTAACGAAGCTCAGGAACGCTATGTACTTGCAGTGGCACAAGAGGAACTCGAACATTTTGATTCGATCTGTCGGCGCGAACGGTGCCCGTACGCGATCGTTGGCCAAGCGACTGAGGAGAAAATACTTCAGGTTAAGGACGGTGAAACGGGCCTTACAGCTGTTGATCTACCCCTTTCAACTTTGCTTGGTAAACCTCCCAAGGTGCAGCGCGTCTATCAAACTCAGACGAAACCTCTCGCACGATCCGAATTTCCCGATGTCGATTTTGAGGAGGCGATTCGTCGAGTCTTGCGTTTCCCAGCGGTCGGATCCAAGAAATTCCTGGTTACGATAGGCGATCGAAGTATCACCGGTCTTGTCGCGCGCGATCAGATGGTCGGGCGATATCAAGTTCCCGTCGCCGACTCAGCCGTTACATTGGCTGGGTTCGATACGTATCGTGGAGAAGCAATGGCGATGGGTGAAAGACCTGCCCTCGCGACAGTTGATTCGGCGGCTTCGGCGCGCATGGCGGTGGCCGAGTCGTTGACTAACTTGATGGGCGTGCCCTTGGAGAGTCTTGATCGCGTCGTTCTGTCGGCAAACTGGATGGCCGCCGCCGATCACGAGGGTCAGAATCAAGCGCTTCATGAAGCTGTCAGCGCCGTTGGTCTGGAACTCTGTCCCGCTTTGGGGATCGCTATTCCAGTAGGAAAAGATAGTCTTTCGATGCAGACCTCATGGACCACGTCGGAGGATTCTCAATCCGTGACATCGCCCGTGACCCTGAATATCAGTGCATTTGGTCCAATCACTGATGCTCGCAACGTAATCACACCGGAATTACGGCGTGGTGAAACGCAGTTATTACTGCTCACGCTTAACCGCAAGGCGCGGCTTGGTGGTAGTGCGATTTCGCAGGTTTTTGAGGGATTTGAGGACGAATGCCCAGACATCGATGACGCGAAGACGCTAAAGGTTTTCCTACAGACCGTACAAAAAATATGTGCGAATCGGCGTGTTCTAGCGTTGCATGATCGCTCCGACGGCGGGCTTATCGTCACGTTGCTTGAGATGGCTTTTGCAGGACGGATCGGCGTAGATATTCTCGCATCCGATTATGTCCTAGCGGACCTCTTCAACGAGGAGGTGGGCATTGTCATCCAAGTTCCAACGAGCGATGTAGTGTCCGTTGAGACTGATGCAGCCGCGGCAAATATTTGCGTAGCCGACGTTGGTAGAACTCGAATGGATGAAGAAATTTTCGTTAGCGTCAACGGACGCGAGGTTTTTCATTCATCGAGATCAGCGTTAGAACAAATATGGGCGACGACGAGCTATCAAATGCAGCGATTGCGTGACGACACGGAGTGTGCAGACGAGGAGTACGGCATGATCGAAGCGCATGATTCAGGAGTGAGTGAGCGGCTGTTGTTTGATCCGTCTGACAACGTAGTTGCTTCTTTTACGAGTGCTCGTCCGCGGGTTGCTATTCTCCGAGATCAAGGTGTCAACGGTCAGATTGAAATGGCGGCGGCGTTTGACCGTGCCGGATTCGAAGCAGAGGACGTCCATATGTCCGATTTGTTTTCCGGGTTAAAAGATCTTTCGGACTACCGCGTGCTTGCCGCGTGCGGTGGCTTCTCATATGGCGATGTTCTAGGCGGCGGCGGCGGCTGGGCTAAATCCATACTTTTTGACGAAGCCGTCAGAGACCAGTTCCAGCGATTCTTTGAGGAAGATACGTTTGCACTTGGTGTGTGCAACGGCTGTCAGATGCTGACCCAGCTTAAAGAATTGATACCGGGCGCGGGGTCCTGGCCTCGCTTCGTGCGAAACCGCTCGGATCAATTCGAGGCTCGAACCGTGCAAGTTCGCATCGCGCTGAGCGAGTCGCCCTGGCTCATAGCTATGGGAGATAGTCAAATTCCGATACCGGTGGCGCATGGAGAAGGTCGAGCACAGTTTGAAAATGCGAAAGCAATGGCTGATTTTGAAGCGACAGGAATGGTGGCTGCACAATATGTGGACTCGCTCGGTGTTAGCATTTCGTACCCCGCGAACCCTAACGGCTCGCCTGAAGGGATTGCGGGCATGACTTCGACGACGGGTCGCGTACTGGCCATGATGCCGCATCCGGAGCGGGTCTTTCGTACCGTGCAAAATTCCTACGTCGCTACGGAAGATATCGATCGTGAAGATGGTCCGTGGCTACGCTTGTTCCGCAACGTTCGAGTCGCATTGGGCTAATAATTCCGGGGAAATTTAAGGTTGTCGACGAATCGGCCGTTTTTTTATGGATTCCGAGCGTATGGGAAATTCGTCGTTTCGTCGGTCACGAAAATAGTGCTCCAGAGTTCGGTCTACCACGGGGAATGCGAGTTCGCCCCAGGGGATATCTCTTTCGACGAAGACCCGTGCCTCGACGGTTTCCTCGCCGGCCGAAAAGCGGCCGTCTCGTAATCTTGCTCGGTAGAACATGTAGATTTGCGATATGTAGGGGAGATCGAAGATCGTATAGAGGGAGTCGATATCGACGCGTGCACGTGCCTCCTCCCATGTTTCCCGAACAGCGCCTTGTTCAGTGGTTTCGCCTTTTTCAAGGTATCCAGCAGGCAATGTCCAAAAGCCTGAACGTGGATCGATTCCGCGTCGACACAAAAGGACGCTACTGCCGGCGACCACCAAGCAACCGACCACCACTTTGGGATTATCGTAGTGGATCGCTCCACACGCGTCGCAGACTGCCCTTGGGCGATTATCTCCGAGGGGCACCTTTACGGTGACTGGTGCACTGCAGGTACTGCAGAACTTCATCGGATATTTGAAAGACCCCATTAAGACGACCAAACGAAATTAACATGAAATACGAACACCATTTGTAACGCAGAGTGGGCGGAGCGCAAAATGTATTTGTTGAAAGGGGGCGTTCATGATTTACGAACTCGAGAACCGAAGCATTCAGACCGAAGGCCAGTACTTCATTGCAGATACCGCGGTGGTCATCGGAGCTGTGACCTTGAAGAATCACGCGAGCGTCTGGTGGGGGGCGGTGCTGAGGGGCGACTACGATTCAATAGTTGTCGGCGTAGAGTCCAACATTCAGGACAATTGTGTTGTTCATATGGACGAAGATTTCCCAGTTTCGATTGGCGACCGCGTTACGGTGGGACACAAAGCGGTCTTGCATGGATGCACGATCGGCAATAACTCGTTAATCGGGATTAACTCAATTGTTATGAACGGGGCCATCATTGGTAACAACTGCCTTGTCGGTAGTAATACGTTGATTACCGAAGGCAAGGAAATCCCCGATGGATCCCTCGTTCTCGGTTCGCCGGGAAAAGTGATTCGGCAAATCACGTACGCGGAAATTGAAGAAATCACTGGATTCTCAGAACGGTATGTAATCAATGCGCGTCGCTATCGCGAAGGTTTACGCGCGCAAAGAATGTCGGAGGCGATATGACGAGAATAGGAACACCGCTTTCTATGTCCGGGACTCGAGCACTGATGCTGGGATCAGGAGAACTAGGTAAGGAAGTGGTAATCGAATTCCAACGTCTTGGCGTTGAAGTGGTCGCGGTCGATCGATACGCCAATGCGCCGGGCATGCAAGTAGCCCATCGGAGTCATGTGATCAATATGTTGGATGCCGATGCGCTGCGTCAGGTTATTTATGACGAAAAACCCGATCTCATCGTTCCGGAGATAGAAGCAATAGCGACGGCGACACTCGTTGAGCTCGAAGCTGAAGGATTTCGAGTCATTCCGACTGCTAACGCTGCGCGATTGACGATGAATAGGGAAGGCATCAGACGTCTTGCGGCAGAATCTCTCGGCATTCAAACCTCGCCCTATGTATTTGCTGCGACCGAAGAAGAGTACTTGGCAGCTGTCAAGGAAGTTGGGACGCCATGTATCGTTAAGCCGGTCATGAGTTCTTCGGGCAAGGGACAGTCCACCGTTGCTAATCCAGCGGAAGCTCTTGCCAGTTGGACGTATGCGCAAGAAGGTGCACGTGGCGGCGCAGATAAGGTGATTGTCGAAGGGTTCGTAGATTTCGATTACGAAATCACGCTATTAACGGTGCAACACGTTGATGGTGTTGCCTTTTGCGAGCCGATTGGGCATCGGCAGGAGGGTGGTGATTACCAAGAATCGTGGCAACCGCAACCTATGAGCCTTTCCGCACGTGCGGAATGCGAGCAGATCGCTGGTCGAATCACTGGCGAGTTGGGTGGCCATGGAATCTTTGGCGTGGAGTTTTTTATCGAAGGTGACGAAGTTTGGTTTAGCGAAGTCAGTCCAAGGCCCCACGATACCGGTATGGTGACATTGATCAGTCAGGATCTGACTGAGTTTGCCCTTCATGTTCGGGCGATTCTCGGCATGCCAGTGCCGGCGATCAGGCAGAGAGGACCGGCCGCGTCCGCCGTCATTATTGCTGAAGGAGATTCCTCCAGTATCGTCTTTGGAAACTTGGAGCGTGCGTTAACGGAGCCTGATACCCAGCTTCGGCTCTTCGGAAAGCCTGAAGTGCTCGGAGAACGCCGAATGGGTGTTGGTCTGGCGCTCGGTGGGGACCTGGAAGAAGCTCGTGCCAAAGCCTTAACCGTCGCACAGATGGTCTCTGTCGAGCTCGAATAAATGGCGGCGTCTAGCAACAACTGACGGTCTACCAGATCGGCACTATTGGCGTTCGGTTACCCCTGGGCTTATAGTTCGCGCTCCTGTGAGGCGCGCTTTGTGGCGATTGATAAAACAACCCAAGGGTCCTGTAAATCGCAGATTCGGTTAGTGGTGCGGAAGTTGGCGGACCCGCATGCCTGCGAATATGCGCTCAAAAAACTATTGTCTGGTCTATTTGCTCTGCGACTGCCGGCGTAGCCGGCAACCATCTTTGAACAGGGCCGTAAATGCCCGACTTAATGAAACCCTCAATGACAAAACTGGCTAGAGATATCCGATGAACGAGCAGCAGCAATCAGGACGCCGCCGCGGTGCGATGCCGTTTCATAAATACAGACCTTTCAAACCCGTCGAACTTACGGAACGTCGGTGGCCTGATCGTACACTGAATAAAGCTCCACGCTGGTGCAGCGTTGATTTGAGGGATGGCAACCAAGCCCTTATCGATCCGATGAATGTTGACGAGAAGCAGCGCATGTACGAATTGCTGCTTGAGCTCGGCTTCATCGAAATTGAGGTTGGATTTCCAGCTGCGTCTCAACCAGATTTTGATTTCATTCGAAAGATCATCGATGGCGGAATGGTACCCGAGAACGTGACCATTCAGGTCCTGTGTCAGGCGAGACGCGAATTGATCGATCGGACAGTAGAGGCTTTAGCGGATGCGCCAAACGCAATATTCCACTTGTACAACTCGACATCGGCGCTGCAACGGCGGGTCGTTTTCGACATGGATCGCCCAGGTATTGTCGACCTGGCGGTTCAGGGAACGCGTCTTGCTAAAGAAGGCTTACAACAGCTGGATGGTACAAACGTTACGTTTGAATATTCCCCGGAGAGCTTTACGGGTACTGAACTCGATTTTTCGATTGAAATTTGTGATGCGGTAGTTGACGCGTGGGGTGGGACCAGCGAAGACAAAGTCATCATCAACCTACCGTCGACCGTTGAAATGGCGACACCGAACATATACGCAGATCAGATCGAGTATTTCTGTCGAAATTTTCGACAGCGTGAATCGACCGTTATCAGTTTGCATACCCACAATGATCGTGGCACTGGGGTAGCCGCCACCGAGCTTGCCTTGATGGCTGGAGCTGAGAGAGTCGAAGGAACATTGTTTGGGAACGGTGAGCGGACCGGTAATTGTGACATTGTCACGGTCGCCATGAACTTATTTTCGCAAGGCGTCGATCCTGAACTCGACTTGCGAGACATGCCGAATATCCGATCTACGGTTGAAGAAATTAACAAGCTTCCGGTCCACGAACGCCATCCGTATGCCGGTGATCTTGTATTCACAGCGTTTTCGGGGTCGCACCAAGATGCAATCAAAAAGGGTATGGCGAGGTTGGGCTCCGGTCATTGGGAGGTCCCCTACCTACCGATAGACCCTTCGGATGTCGGTTCCTCATATAAGGAAACGATCAGGGTGAATAGCCAATCGGGTAAAGGAGGTGTCGGATTTGTTCTCGAGCAGCATTTTGGGATCGTGCTGCCGAGGGCGATGTTGGTTGAGTTTTCTCGTGCTGTACAAATCCTCACTGAATCACTGAACCGCGAAGTAACGCCGGAAGAAATTCGCGGGTCGCTTATCGAAGAATATGTTGTTGATAGTGGACCATACCGGCTGATTGATTACGATTTGCGGCGCGGTGATGGGGAATCGCAGAGATGCGAGGCGAAGATCGAGGTCTCCGAAAATACAGTGTCGATATCGGGTGACGGTTCGGGGCCGATTGAAGCGTTTGTTAACGGGATGGTCGAGACGCTTAACGAACCATTGAACATCGTTGATTACCATGAGCACGCATTGACATCGGGCAACGATTCGGTAGGAAAGGATGCTGCCGCGATCTGTCTACTCGCAATTGATAACGGATCCGACCGGTGCTACGGCGTTGGATTAAGCCAAAACACTATTACCGCTTCGCTACAGGCCATCATTTCGGCGGTGAATCGTCGGTGGAAACAGCGGTAAAGGAATAATTCACTCGTATTCGTCTTCCTCTTCCTCATCGGGATTTGGCTCAGGCAAATCGGCTTGAGAAATACGTACAGTCTTGACTACGTTGTCCGAAATTTGGAGCGTCTCGAGTAGGTAACGACCGATTCGCAAGCATACATTTGTTTCGGGAATGAATTCGAGGTGCTCAAGGATTAGCCCGTTTATTGTACGTGGACCGATGGTGGGCAGCTCCCAGCCGAGCGCTCGATTAACGTCCCGCAATAGCGCCATACCTTCAATGAAATAAGACCCATCGTTTTGAGGATGAATTTCCGGTATGTCGGAAGCGAAATCGGTGGTGAATTCGCCCACAATTTCTTCAAGAATATCTTCGAGCGTGACGATGCCTTGTATTTCTCCATACTCATCAACGACTAGGGCGATACGATTCTTGTTTCTCTGAAAGTTGATCAACTGGGTAGGCAGCGGCGTGCCTTCCGGGACGAAATACGGTTCTTCCGTTTCCTGAAGTAATTCCGAACGACTAAAGGCAGCTTGCGTTAAAAAGCGGCTTGCACGACGCAAATGCAGGATACCCAAGACGTTATTGATGGTTTCCCGATAGACGGGAAGACGCGTGTGCTGGGAGTTGACGATTTCCCCAACGATATCCGTGTAGGACACGTCGATGTTGATACCAGCTATTTCGGCACGCGGAACCATAATGTCGTCAACCGTAACGTTGTCGAGATCTAGTACACCAAGCAACATGTTCTGACGTTGTTGTGGTAAATCGGCGCCCGAGTCGACGACGGTTCTAAGCTCTTCCATACTGAGATCCCCCGGAACCGCGGCAGTGCGTGACTTAAAGGGCTCAACGATAGCGTTGCTGATCCAGTTAACTGCAGCTACCAGCGGCCATGAGACCTTGAGTAGTGGGTCAAGAATGTACGCCGAAGGGAATGCGATCGTTTCGGGACGTTCCGCAGCTATGGTCTTCGGTGCGATCTCCGCAAAAATCAGGAAATAGATGGTAAGCACAATGGGTGCTACGACTAGGCCGGTCTCTCCAAATATCCTAACGCCGATCACTGCCGCCACCGTCGCGGCAACGTTGTTAACCAGATTATTGCCTATGAGAATCACACCCAAGAGGCGGTCTTGCCTTCGTAGAAGCCGATTGGCTTTCCGTGCGCCACGGTGCTTTTTTCTGACCAGGTTTTTTAACCGATAAGGATTCAGCTTCATCATGGCCGTTTCAGAACTTGAGAAATAAGCGCTCAACAAGGTCAGAACGAGAATCGCAAACAAAAGTAACGTGGTTGGTAATGTGACGGTTTCCACTCCTAGCCTCGCTGAAGTAGAAATTCGATTACGAACTTCGTGCCGAAATAGGCGAGTGCAAGCAACACGAATGCCACCAACGACCATCGTGTCGTAGTGACTCCGCGCCATCCAAATTTTGTGTGGCCGGCGAGTAAGCTCGTATAGACGACCCATGATGCGACGGAAAGTACAGTGTGATGTTGACTGAGATGTTCGGAGAATTTGTCAGCGAGAAACACGAAGCCCGTGGCAATTGAAACGGTGAGAATTGCAAGACCCGCCCAAAGAAACCGAAAAAGCATGGCTTCTAGTGATTCGAGCGGCGGTAAGAGGTGGAACAGGTCGATGGCAGCTCGATTTCGTATTCGTCGTTCCATCGTCAGCACCAAGACGGATTGGCACGCTGCTAACGTCAGTATGGAATACGCGACGACGCTAACCACGATGTGAAAGAGCAAAGGGGGTGAAACGGAGCGTGGAGTGGCGGTTGGGCTAAATGCGAGCGCGTGCACAACGAGACAACCCGCAACCGTTAGAATCGATATTAGAAAGACGAATACATAGAGGTTGTGAACGGGTTCACGAATCGAAGCTAGTAATACGGCAACGTTAATTGTGAGGGAAATCAGTGCTGCAACATTGAAAAACGACAGATCTATCCCCGAACTAGTTTCGAGAACGCTGTACACGAATAGGCCGTGAAAAATAAGGGCAGGTAGCACAAAGCGAACAAGCTCGGACCGACGCGTAACGGTACGAGAGATCAAATTACGGACTTGCGAATACGAGCCAAGTAGATAAAAAGAGATGGCAACGATACCGGGTAAGGCCGGATTCATTCGGGCTGATGGTTGCGTTATGGACGATTAGTCTGGCACATCCGATGAATGCCGTGAAGGTCGCGTTCCGGGCCCCTATAATTGGCTAAGAAAGAGGAAGACGGATGTTTGAAAGTTTAAGCGATCGACTTTCGCGGACCGCACGCGGGTTGGCAGGGAAACGGCTCACCGAAACAAACATTCAAGATGCACTTAGAGAGGTGCGTCGATCTCTTTTGGAGGCCGATGTCGCACTAGACGTCGTATCGAGTTTCGTTGCGAGCGTGCAACAGCGGGCGATCGGCGAGAAAGTTGTTTCTTCGTTGAATGCTCATGACGCTTTCGTAAAGATCGTGCATCGGGAACTCATCGAGTTGATGGGCGTTGCCAACGATTCGCTCGATCTCACCGCGCCGGCGCCCGTCGTGGTGCTTGTGGCGGGTTTGCAGGGCAGCGGCAAGACGACCACCGTTGCGAAGTTGGCGCGTTTCTTGAGGGAGCGGGAGCGTAAGAAAGTCGCCGTCGTCAGCGCCGACGTATATCGTCCTGCGGCCATCGCCCAATTACGTCGGCTAGCGGAAGAAGTGCAAGCTCGATTTATTGCGAGTACCCAATCGGAGTCTCCACTGGATATTGTCAATCGAGCGCTGACCGACGCGCGCACTCAATTTGACGACGTTTTAATCGTCGATACCGCCGGGCGACTTAGTATCGACGAAGAGATGATGACGGAAATAGCTTCACTGCATCAAGCGCTGACGCCGGTAGAAACGTTGTTTGTCGTTGACGCTATGACTGGGCAGGATGCCGCGTTAACGTCAAAAGCGTTCGACGAAGCTATTCCACTGACGGGTATTGTTCTTACCAAAGCGGACGGTGATGCTCGGGGTGGTGCCGCTCTTTCGGTTCGCGCGGTCACGGGTAAGCCGGTGAAGTTCTTAGGCACCGGTGAAAAAAGCGACGGATTAGAGGCGTTCCACCCAGATCGAATTGCCTCTCGAATTCTCGGAATGGGTGACGTTTTAACACTTATCGAAGAAGTCGAACGTAAGGTCGATAAGAAGAAAACATCGCGACTCGCTCAGAAGATCAAGCGCGGTCGCAAGTTCGATCTTGAGGATTTTCGCGAGCAGCTGGGGCAGATGGCTCAGTTGGGGGGCATGTCAAATGTGCTCGAAAAGCTTCCTGGCGGAAGGATGTTGCCGGCGAACGCTCAAGGCCAGGTCGACGACGATGAATTAGCTCAACTGGCGGTGATGATCGATTCAATGACGGTTCATGAACGGCGGTTTCCAGATGTGATCAACGGTTCGCGCAAACGTCGCATAGCCTTGGGCAGCGGATCACAAGTACAGGATATCAATCGACTTCTTAAGCAGCACAAACAAATGCAGAAAATGATGAAAAGAGTCACTCGGCGAGGTGGCATGGAAAAAATGATGAGGGGCGTTGGGCAGACTCAACCGACATGGAGACCCCAACGCCGACGTTAGTTTAAATAGTCGAGCGGGGCGATACGGAGTGTTCCCTAACTGCAAACTGTTGTTGTAGAATCGCGCGCTTCTATCCACCTGAATGGAACCAATGGTCGTTATTCGGCTTGCTCGGCATGGAGCAAAAAAGGCACCTTTTTATCACCTGACCGTTGCGAATCGGTCGGCACAGCGTGACGGCCGGTTTATCGAACGCGTCGGGTTTTTTGATCCAAACGCGCGAGGGAACGCGGAACGTTTACGCGTCGACTTGGATCGTGTCGATCACTGGGTGTCGGTAGGAGCTCAGATGAGTGACCGCGTGCGCGGTTTAGTCGTCGAAGCTCGAAAACAATCGGTTGACGAAGAACCGACGGTAACGACGGAGTAACGGATATGCCGTCCACGTGGGCGGATACCGTCGTTGTGATTGGCCGGATAGGTCGTCCATACGGGATCAAAGGCTGGGTTCACCTGCAGTCATACACGGAGCCGTCTAGTAATCTCATCGAGTATCGACCGTGGTTAATAAAAAGCTCAAGTAGACATGGGTGGGAGCAACGGGATTGCTTGGATGTTAGGGCTTATCGGCAGAGTTTCGTGGGACTGTTCGCGGGTATGGAAGATCGTACTGAAGCCGCAAATCTTTCAGGTGGACATCTCGGTGTCCCAGTGGAGACCTTTCCGGAACCAAAGGCAGACGAATACTACTGGCATCAACTTATCGGGCTGCCCGTGATCAATGAGAACAAAGTCGCACTTGGCATCGTAGAGGACATGATGTCAACCGGTGCTAACGATGTCATTGTTGTTAAGAACGTAGCAGGGGAACGGCTAATCCCCTTTGTTGCGAACACCGTGGTTTCGGTGCAACTTGGCGACTCAATTTTGGTTCGATGGCCGGAAGATTGGGACTAGAACGAGATGTGGGCTGGAATCGTCAGTATTTTCCCGAACTTAATCCGCACCGCGCTGAACGAAGGTGTTGTCGGCCGTGCGGTCGCGAGAGGTGATTTAGGACTGGCCATATTCGATCCGCGCGATTATGCCGAGGACAATCACAGAACGGTTGATGACCGGCCGTTTGGCGGTGGACCCGGGATGGTTATGATGGCTGGGCCTTTGTCCGCCAGCGTTTCGGAGGCGCGTCGACTTTGTCCAACAGAAAATCCAGTAACGGTCTATCTGTCGCCACAGGGAACGAAGTTTACGCAGTCGCTAGCGAATGAATTGGCGACATTACCAGGTCTGGTACTTGTGGCAGGTCGCTATGAGGGCGTGGATGAGCGTTTTATTGAACGCGAAACCGATTTCGAACTATCCATTGGCGATTTTGTGCTTTCCGGCGGGGAACTAGCCGCGATGGTGGTTCTTGACGCAGTCGCTCGACTATTGCCAGGGGTTGTCGGGAATCCCGACTCAATAAAATGTGAATCACATATGGACGGATTGCTCGACTTTCCGCACTATACGCGACCGCGGGAATTTGATGGAGACGGTGTGCCCGACATCCTACTGCAGGGTAACCATAGTGCCATCGAGGAATGGCGACAAAAACAAGCGCTCTGTCGGACGTGGTTGAAGCGGCCGGATATGCTCCTGGGCAAGGAGTTGAGCCAAGCCGAACGAGCCATGCTTATGGAAGTGATAGATACGATTGGTGAAACGTCATAACCATTGGTTGGTGACGAGGGAGATTGGATCGATGCGTCGGAATAAAACGATCGAAGCGATCGAAAACGAACAGATGAAGGATGATGTCCCAACCTTCAGACCAGGAGACACCGTTTCAGTAGAAGTTCGCGTACGTGAAGGCGACAGAGAGCGTATACAGACATTTGAGGGCGTTGTGATTGGGAAACGAAATCGCGGTGTCAACTCTGCTTTTACCGTTCGTAAAATCTCTCACGGAGTGGGGGTTGAGCGTACTTTTCAAACTCATAGTCCGGTGATCTCGTCGATTCAAATCAAGCGCCGGGGCGATGTCCGTCAGGCAAAACTCTATTACCTACGGGAACTATCGGGACGCGCAGCGCGAATAAAGGAGAAAATCTAATTTCGCGCATTGAGGCGACGATGGTTTTCGTAGTTGCCTTGGTCTGAACGTCGGTGCCTCGGCGTAACGCAGAGGCGTCGGCAATCTCTCCCGAGATCGCTACGTATCTGGACGTTCTTTGGTTGCAACGCGGCTTGTCGCGGTCGACCCTGGACTCATACCGCAGCGATTTAGTCGGTTTTCGCGAATGGTTCAACGGTGATTTGCTCGACGTTACTGAAGCCGAGTTGTTGGATTATTTAAGCGTCCGTAATGACCAAGGAATTTCTGCACGAACGGTAGCGCGACTACTTTCAACGCTAAGAGGCTATTTTCGCCATGCGCTTGAGCGCGGCGAACTTTCTGTGGATCCTACCGCGAACGTACTGAGCCCGACGCCCGGAAGGCGATTGCCCGAGTCGCTGAGTGAAGACGAGGTCGAACGATTACTTATGGCGCCCGAACCTTCGCGGAGCGCAGTTGAATTCCGGGACCGAACGATGCTTGAGATTTTGTACGCGGCAGGACTAAGAATCTCAGAGTTGGTCGGGTTAACGATGTCTTCGTTGAATCAACGTCAGGGCGTTGTGCGCGTGACGGGTAAAGGATCTCGAGAGCGCTTGGTCCCGGTCGGAGAAGCTGCCTTGCAATGGGTTGAAAGCTATTTACGGGATGGGCGGCCGACACTGCTGCGAGGACGTGTCAGCGATGTCATGTTCCCTAGCTCACGAGGCCAGGAAATGGCCCGACAGACCTTTTGGTATGCGGTCAAACGTTATGCGGCGCGGGCAGGTATCAGCTCGTCGGTTTCTCCACACACACTGCGTCATGCGTTTGCGACGCATCTTTTAAACCATGGGGCCGATCTTCGGGCAGTACAGATGATGCTGGGCCATGCAGATTTATCGACTACCCAGATCTATACTCACGTAGCAAATGAGCGCCTTAAGGAATTGCATGCGACCCACCACCCACGTGGGTGATCGTTCCGCGATATCGGACGATCCGATGGAACCGCCTTGCCGGAGGTTTAAGCTGTGGCGATGATCGCGCGCGTGCTGATAATTGTTGGTTTTTTTTCGGGCGTGTTACTCCGTGCTGACGTCATGGACCAAGCCGAGTTGGATGAGGTTCACGAAAGAGTTCGGACATTGTTACCGGAAATGCGTCCAGGACTAGCAATTGAACGGATAAAGAAAACACCAGTCGATGGTCTCTATGAAGTTCTACTTAATCGAGGCCGTACGCTATACATGAGCGCTAGCGGGGATTACTTCCTGGTCGGTGATATGTATGAATTTTCAAGTGAGGGGATCATCAATCTACCTGATTTGGCGCGTCAAGAGAGTCGTAAAGAACTTATGGCAAAGGTTGACGCCGCGTCGGTAATCTCGTTTGAACCCAATGGTGGTACGCTAGCTACGGTAAGTGTCTTCACCGACGTTGATTGCGCATACTGTCAAAAACTGCATCGCGAGATGCCTCAATATCACGAGAGAGGCATTGAAATCCGTTATCTCGCATATCCACGCGCTGGGATTGGTTCGGAGTCTTATTCGAAGATCGTTTCTGCATGGTGTTCTGACGACCCGCAACGGGCAATAACCACGTTAAAGCGAGGTGACAATATTCCAAAAAGGACGTGCCCGAATCCTGTAGCGGCGCAATATGAACTGGGCGGTCGTATAGGAGTCACTGGAACGCCCTCGATAGTCTTGTCAGATGGCCGTATGTTGCCGGGTTATCTGCCCGCGGAAAAACTCGCCGAAGAACTCGGGATCTGAAAGTTTGGCTAAGAATTCCCCGCCCCATGAGAAGGTTTTGCGGATTGGTATTGCTGGGTTAGGTACTGTGGCGCAAGGCCTGCTGACTTTATTGGTGGACAACGCAGAACGAATCACTCGACAAGCTGGTATGCCGATCGAGGTGGTTCGCATCGCAAGCCGTTCCGCGAAGCCCGAAGTGGACATTGGAAAGGCGGTGTTTGATACCAACTTGGAATCGCTCTTACGCGACAATGTCGACGTTGTTGTCGAGTTAATCGGCGGTGTGGATGCGGCTCGGGAGCTGATTTCAAGTGCGCTGATTCGAGGTAAACCGATCGTGACTGCAAATAAGGCGGTATTGGCGGCCCACGCGAACGAATGGTTTAAAGGTGACGCGATACTCGGTATCGAGGCATCGGTCGCGGGTGGAATCCCAATCATGAGCACGCTCAAAAGCGGCCTATCGGGAAATCGCGTTGACTGGCTGGTCGGCATTATCAACGGAACTTGCAACTACATATTGACTGCGATGGATGAACAGGGAACGAGCTTCGCCGACGCCCTAAAGGAAGCGCAGGAGTTGGGCTATGCAGAAGCGGATCCCAGGTTTGACGTGGACGGTGTTGATGCTGCGCAAAAATTGGCGCTGCTCGCGGCATTGGCATTCGACATCCCAGTAAGCATGGACGATATGTATATCGAAGGCATATCAGGAGTAACGGTGGAAGATTTGCGGTATGCGCGCGAATTAGGTTTTCGGATTAGGCATGTAGGTATTGCCCGTCGAAATGAAGAGAAGTTTGAAGCGAGGGTTCACCCTTCGCTCATTTCAGCAACGAATCTTGTTGGCGATGTGGCCGGGGTGGCCAATGCGGTGATTGTGGGTGCAGATGCGATTGGCTCGATACTTCTCGTCGGCCCGGGCGCGGGCGGCTTACCGACAGCGTCGGCGGTACTCAGTGACTTGATCGAAATAGCCCGAGGCACCTGCCCACGGCTGAGGATTGGTCAAAACGAAGGAATGCGCGTACCTGTTGCAGCGACGGAGTCTCGCTATTACCTCAATATTCCTGCAGCGGACCGACCGGGTGTTTTTGGGGAAATAGGAGATATTCTGCGTCGCGGAGGAATTTCAATCGAAGCGGTAATACAAAAACGAGAAGCGATACGTAAAAGTGACGGAGAACCTTGGGTGCCCATTGTGATGATCACAGAACGTATTGTTGAAGCATCGATGGATGACGCACTGAGTCAGTTATCGAGTCTCGAGAGTGTGCGAGGTCAAATTCGTCGTATTCGGGTCGCCGATTTCGATCGTTGATGAACGGGTCCCTGATCATCGAAGAACGGGGTCAAAACATTCCGTCTGTGGAGCTGAGTGAAGAACTGGCTGTTCCTCCTTTTTTTGCCAGGGTTCTGGGTGCGCGTGGTGTTTCCAGCAAGAAAGAGCTCGATCTATCCCTCAATCTACTACTGGGGCCGAAGGGATTGCCAGGGGTCGATCAAGCCGCGTCGCGGCTGGTGCGGGCGATAAATGACAGTGAACGAATACTAGTCATCGGGGATTTCGACGCTGATGGAGCCACGGCATCGGCGTTAGTCGTATCGCTGTTGAAGGAAATGGGTGTGGTGGATGTCGATTACTTGGTCCCCAATCGGTTTGACTTCGGTTATGGGCTAACACCCGAAATCGTAGCTGTCGCGGCGAAAGGGGAACCAGCACTCATCATTACGGTCGATAATGGGGTATCCAGTGTTGAAGGGGTTCAAGTAGCCAACGAACTCGGGATTGACGTCGTTATTACCGACCATCATCTGCCGCCCAAGGATCTTCCGAAGGCCACCGCCATCGTCAATCCGAACTTACAAGAGACGACATTTGAGAGCCCGTTTCTGGCCGGTGTAGGCGTCGCTTACTACTTAATGGCCGTAGTTCGTGCCACATTACGTGCGGAGAATTATTTCGAAAGTCACAATTTGTCCGAGCCAAACCTTGCGGATTGGCTCGATTTGGTGGCATTGGGCACTGTAGCCGATGTCGTCCCACTGGACCGAAACAACCGAATCCTGGTCCATCAGGGTCTGCGCCGCATCCGTTTGGGACACCTGCGACCAGGGATGCAGGCCTTGATCGAAATTGCCGATCGACGTCTCGAGACGTTGTCTGCCCAGGATCTAGGATTTGCTGTTGGACCAAGGCTGAACGCCGCTGGGCGTCTAGACGATATAGGGTTGGGTATCCAGTGTTTGTTGTCCAGGGACCTCGAGAGCGCAAGATCGATGGCGGTCGCACTGGATGAACTCAATAAAGCACGCCGAGCAATCGAAGACGAAATGAACGTAGAAGCGAAGGTGTTGATATCGGAAAGTATCGATGCCGATTCACCCGCGCTATGCGTTTACGATGCATCTTGGCATCAGGGCGTTGTTGGTATTGTTGCAGGTCGGATGCGTGAACGGTTTCATCGGCCAGTCATCGCGTTCGCCGATTCCGGTGATATCGCGCCAGGCGAAATAAAGGGCTCTGCACGGAGCGTTCCGGGGCTTCACATCCGCGACGCGCTCGATGATGTAGCCACCCGCTTTCCGGGCCTTGTGTACAAATTTGGGGGCCACGCGATGGCCGCGGGATTAACAATCAGGCGTATTCACTTGGATCGTTTCCGCAAAGCCTTTGCGGAAGCGGTAGCGAGTAGAGTAGAGCCGCGCGATCTCGCCGGCATCGTTTTTTCGGATGGTGTGCTGGCGGTCGAGGATCTCAACGTCGATAACGCTCGATTGATCGAAGAATATGGCCCGTGGGGGCAAGGGTTCGATGAGCCGGTATTTCATGGTGAATTTGAGTTAATTAGTCAGCGAATGGTCGGCCAAGGGAAACACCTCAAACTGATCGTTAAACAGCAGGAAAAAGTTGTCGATGCGATTGCTTTCAACCAGCAGACGATCAATTCTGATCGGATCATCATGGCGTACAAACTTCAGGTAAATCGCTATTTGAACAACGAGACACTGCAGCTTTTGGTCGAGCATGTAACCCCGAGCTAATTGGCGCTCGTGCTAGAATCGCCGGCTATCCCAAGGGGTACGAATGGCTGAAATCACTTCTGTCCGCGAGCGACTCAAGGATCTGATGGCCCGTAACGAGGCCTTACGGGGGTATCTTTGACGTTTCAGAACGCAAGGAAAGGCTCGAGGAAGTAGAGCGCGAGCTCGCCGAGTCGGATGTCTGGTCCGACGCGTCTCGAGCAGAGAAATTGGCGCGAGAACGCGCGGCCCTCGAAGCTGTGGTGACTGGGTTAGACAGTCTATTGGAGGGCCTAGGCGATGTGTCGGAACTGGCGGAAATAGCCTCCGAAGAAGGCGACGCAGCGACGCTTGGTGAGCTCGACCTCGACCTGCAGGGCTACGCCGAAGAGTTGGAGATACTTGAATTTCG
Source organism: Gammaproteobacteria bacterium UBA1119 (assembly GCA_002313255.1). Classification (GTDB taxonomy): domain Bacteria; phylum Pseudomonadota; class Gammaproteobacteria; order Pseudomonadales; family Azotimanducaceae; genus UBA11889. The sequence continues at coordinate 40,937 of DCBA01000071.1, forward strand.
CCGAATGTTCAGTGGTGAATTGGACGAGGCAAATGCGTACGTCGACGTCCAATCCGGCTCGGGCGGGACGGAGGCTCAGGACTGGGCCGAAATGCTGCTCCGCATGTATCTGCGTTGGGGCGAGAAACGCGGACTCAAAACGGAATTAATTGAACTTTCCAATGGCGAGGTCGCTGGTATCAAAAGCGCAACGGTGCTTTTTTCGGGCACATACGCTTATGGTTGGTTGCGAACTGAGACGGGAGTTCATCGACTAGTTCGTAAATCGCCTTTTGATTCGGGGAATCGTCGCCATACTTCGTTTGCATCGATATTTGTATCGGCGGAGATAGATGACGAAATCGAAATCGAAATTGATCCGGGAGAAGTGCGGGTGGATACGTACCGTGCCAGTGGTGCCGGAGGACAGCATGTGAACCGAACAGATTCCGCCGTTCGTCTAACCCATGAACCTACGGGAGTCGTAGTACAGTGCCAAAGCGAGAGGTCGCAGCACCAGAATCGAGATAACGCATGGAAACAGTTACGGGCCAAGTTGTATGAACGCGAATTACACCACCGCAGAGAAGAACAACAGGCATTGGAGGACACAAAAGCTGACATTGGCTGGGGTTCGCAGATCCGGTCGTACGTCCTCGATCAGTCTAGGGTCAAGGATCTTCGTACAGAGCTGGAGCGTGCGGATCCGGTCAACGTCCTTGACGGAGATATAGATGGCTTCTTGGAGGCGAGTTTGAAGGCGGGTTTATGACTGACGAGAACGACATCGTGGCATCGCGTCGACAAAAACTAGTCGAACTACGACGGCGGGGCGCCGCGTACCCGAGCGGATTCGAGCGTTCGGATTTAGCGGCGCAACTGCACGCGCATTACGGCGATTTCTCCAAAGAAGCCCTCGAAGAGAAAGTGGTGGATGTCAAGGTCGCGGGTCGGATCATGTTGCGACGTGTTATGGGCAAAGCTAGTTTTATTACGCTGCAGGACGGCACACATCAGATTCAGTGCTACCTAAGACAACAGGATCTGGGCGAGGCTACCTATAAGGAATTTGATGACCTTTATGACCGGGGCGATATCGTTGGCGTGACTGGGACGATGATGCGGACGAAGAAAGGCGAGTTAACTGTCCACGCGTCTGAAATTGTGTTGCTTACGAAATCGCTACAACCACTGCCCGAGAAATATCACGGCATTAGCGATCGGGAACTCAAATATCGACTTCGATATGTCGATCTTATTATGAGCGACTCGACACGTGCCGTATTCCGTAATCGCAGTCGCGTCATTTCAACCATTCGTCGATTTTTTGATGCTCGGGAATACCTGGAAGTTGAAACCCCGATGATGCATCCCATTCCAGGTGGCGCGAATGCACGGCCTTTCACCACCCATCACAACAGTTTAGACATGGAGCTTTATTTGAGGGTTGCGCCAGAACTTTATTTAAAGCGGCTCGTCGTGGGGGGATTCGAACGCGTGTACGAGATCAACCGCAATTTTCGTAATGAAGGCCTTTCTAGCCGCCACAATCCCGAATTCACTATGCTTGAGTTCTATCAGGCATACGCGACGTACGAGGACCTAATGGATCTGACCGAAGAACTTCTACGCGAAGTTGTTGAGACGGTGGCGGGTTCTTCGGTAATCGAATTCCAAGACGAACGAATCGACTTTGGCCGACCCATACGTCGCATCGATATGACTGAAGCAGTAGCCTATGAAATCGGAGTATCGGCAAAAAAATTACGTGACCCTAAAACAATCGTAACGGCTGCTGAAACGGCATCCGTGGAGGTTGACCCTGATTGGGAACTGGGCAAAACGCTCGTGGCGTTGTTTGAAGCGCGTGTCGAAAAGACGCTCATTGCGCCAACGTTCGTTACGGGCTATCCAGCTGAGGTGTCTCCTTTAGCCCGCAAGAGCGATCGGCGACCCGAGTTTACAGATCGATTTGAGCTCTTTATCGCTGGGCGTGAGATTGCGAACGGGTTTTCCGAATTAAACGATCCAGAGGATCAAGCCGACCGGTTCCTCAAACAAGCCGAACAACAATCTATGGGTGATACGGAAGCGATGCACTTCGACGCCGATTATATAAAAGCGCTTGAATACGGTCTGCCGCCGACGGCTGGGGAGGGTATTGGTATCGATCGCCTGGTAATGCTGGTGACGAATTCCCCCTCGATACGCGACGTTTTGCTGTTTCCACAGATGAGGTCGCGAGAGGAGTGACGGAACAGAGGGACCGAGTGGTCCTGGAGAGTAGCTGGAAAGCCGCACTCGCAAAGGAGTTTGACGCCGCATACCTTGTACGTTTGCGTGCCTTTCTGATCGACGAAAAACGAGCCCGCAAAACTGTGTATCCGGTTGGGACAGAGATATTCAAGGCCCTCGATTCTTGTCCATTGCCAGACACGCGAATCGTCATTATTGGGCAAGACCCTTATCACGGCCCAGGCCAAGCCCACGGTCTCTGTTTCAGTGTTCCACAGGGCGTCGCTCCGCCGCCCTCGCTAGCGAACATCTTTCGAGAAATTGAAAAAGATATGAGCGATGAGACCGTACCCGGGGGTAATAGCAACAGTAAGATTGTGCCGGGTAAAGGTTGCCTAGAGCCCTGGGCACTCCAAGGAGTCTTGCTTTTGAACTCTGTTCTTACCGTTGCGCGCGGACGTGCTGGTTCGCATCAGGGCATGGGTTGGGAGACCTTTACCGATAGGGTTGTTGAAGTGATCGATCGGGAGCGGGAGCACGTGGTGTTTATGCTTTGGGGAAGTTACGCGAAGCGCAAAGGCGCCATGGTTAATCGAGATAAACATTGCGTCCTCGTAGCTCCGCACCCGTCGCCGTTATCGGCACATAAAGGTTTTTTCGGTTGTCGTCACTTCTCGAGAGCGAATCAATATTTAGTTGCACACGGGCGGGCACCTGTGGATTGGTTCGACGTGGGATAGATAAGCTAAAACGTACCGCATCGAGGTGCTGTAACCAGCTTTTAGAGCTTACGTGTCAACTTCCGTGGTCTTATTAATTAGTTTCTTTGAGAACTCACTGAGTAAGTGAGAAGGCATGTAAAACTCGCAACGCGACTAATTATTTTGAACGAGCGTCAATTCACAATGTGCAGTGTTGAGGATGGCGTTGTCACTGTTACTGACGATTAAGGCATAGACATCGTTGGCCGTGATTACGGTACCGTTGGTTCCTGATTCATTAATATCTTGGCCCGGATGAGGTTTTTCGCCTACCCACAAGTACTGCCGTAATCGACGTTTTACAACGCCACGATGCTCGGCTCGGGCGACGATCTCCTGACCGAGATAACAACCCTTACTAAAACTAACGGTTTCAAATGCGGTGAGTCCAAGCATCTGCGGCAGAAAGCGGTCTGCGGTACTTTTCGTCACAATGGCGAATTCATTTGTGACAGCGACGTCCGCAAGAGGCGGTTGTTCACGTGATTTTGAATGATGAGGGAATGCTTCGACAATCCAATCGAATGGTTTGAGCGTTACTCTATTTGAACCTGAAGCGGAAAATTGAATGACCGATTTCGCGCCCTCGACGATCGTCGATTTCGAAAAAACTAGGTATTTGGATAGGTGCGCATCAAGCGACTCGACGACGCTTCGATGGACGATGAAACTCACTTCCGCGGGAGACCCAAACATCCAGCCGTTGGCAATGACGCGTCCCTGAAGACTCGTGAATGCCATAGGCATTGCTGCATGCAAGGTCACTGTCTCGACGTCGCAAGTTACATAGCCCTGGAGGAAATTTGCGGCGTCCGGGCCCGAAAGTGTTTGTAGAATCAAATCGTCGTTTTGTTCAGTAGAGAAGGCCATGTTGCTAGTTTACCAAGGTCGGATTGTGCATGATCGGGTGACCACGCTTGGGGGATATCAATGGAAGAGGATGAGCGTAAAGCCCGCTGGCGCAGTCGTCGAGGTTTGTTGGAGCTCGATCTCATCTTCGTGCCGTTCGTAGAGAACTGTTTTGCCGGCCTTCCTGAGCGTCTGCGTCGCGATTATTTAGATCTATTAACTGCGGATGACGTGGACGCGTATGTTTGGCTAACGTCGAGCGAAAGTGTACCCGGGCGCTATAAAAAAATCGTCGATGTCATTAAACAGTCTGTTGGCGGGGATTTTGAAAAAGCCTGATTTCGTAAAGATTTCTATGTTGCTTCTTGGGTCCGCCCATTTCTCGCGAGAACGACACAAAGCTAATGCGTCGCGGGTCGTTGCTAGCGCGATTTTGAATGTTTTGTGTGTCGATTGATCGGTTGAAGGACGTCAAGCGGATCAACTACTGGATACAGAATACTAGGACGTGCGTCGGCCTGAGACTGGGGGTAGTCGAGCGTGTAATGCAAGCCCCGACTTTCGCGTCGCCACTGTGCGGCTTGCACCATCAGTTCGGCAACATGGATTAAGTTTCGAAGTTCAATGAGGTCACTGTTGACCCGATAATTTGAGTAGTAATCGTGCACTTCCTGCTTCAGCAGTCCAATTCTTCGGGCCGCCCGTTCGAGGCGCTTGTTGGTTCGGACAATGCCAACATAGTTCCACATGCATCGGCGAAGTTCGGACCAATTATGGGAAAGAATGACGTTTTCATCGGAGTCAGTTACCCGGCTTTCGTCCCAATCGGGAATATCGCCTCGATTATCCCGGTTATCTGGGATTTCGTTCGCGATATCGTCTGCGACGGATCGAGCAAAGACTAAACATTCAAGTAGTGAATTACTCGCAAGACGATTGGCTCCGTGTAATCCGGTATATGCGGTTTCACCTACTGCGTAAAGGCCATCTATATCCGTTTGGCCGCTCTCGTCTACCAATACCCCGCCACAGGTGTAGTGTGCGGCTGGTACAACGGGAATGCGATCGCGTCGCATGTCGATTCCAACCCCAAGGCATGTTTCGAGTATGTTGGGAAAGCGTTGCTCGATTTTTTTGTCGAGAAGGTGCGTGACGTCTAGATATACGCATTCCTGACCAAGACGCTTCATTTCAAAATCGATCGCCCTAGCGACCACGTCTCGTGGTGCCATTTCAGCGCGGGGATCGAATCGTTCCATAAAGCGTTCGCCATCTCCGAGAACAAGCTTGCCTCCTTCGCCTCGGATGGCTTCCGAAATAAGAAACGACCTGGCGTCTGGGTGATACAGACAGGTCGGGTGAAATTGGTTGAATTCCATATTTGCGACCCGGCAACCGGCTCGCCAAGCCATAGCGATTCCATCCCCGGTCGAGCCGTCTGGATTGCTGGTGTACTGGTAAACTTTACTCGCGCCGCCCGTTGCAAGAACGACATAGCGGGCCTCGATGACTTCAACGTTGCCCGTTTCGGCGTTGTAGACGTACGCCCCCATAGTTCGTGAGTCGTTGGGAGTAGACTTTCCGGTTGTAACTACATCGATCGCGACACGCTTGGTCAGAATTCTGATTTTGGCATCGCTAAGAACACGATTTATAAGGGTTGTCGCGATCGCGTGGCCCGTAGTATCTGCGACGTGCAAAACCCTACGGTGTGTATGCCCTCCTTCCCGAGTCAGGTGGGGACCGTCATCTTGCTGGTCGAATTCGAGTCCGAGATCCTCAATATGATCGATAGCTTTGCGTGCTCGATTAACAACGTACCGGACGATTTTTTCGTTACAAAGACCGGCGCCCGCCACGACCGTATCGTGGACGTGGGCGTCAACGCTATCGGCCGGTTGCGATACCGTAGCCACTCCGCCCTGTGCGCGATTGGTAGAGCCACCTCGAATGTCGTCTTTGGAAAGGACAATGACCCGTGCATGGGGTGATAGATGCAATGCGGTCGCGAGGCCCGCGGCCCCACTGCCTACGACTAACACATCGGTGGAATATCGAAGAGTCAAGAGATTACTCGCGACGAACGATTCGAAATCGTTGCCCAATAGTATATACAGGACCCAACGTGCAGAATATCGACTGCTCGGATCGAACTATACTGCCGGAGGGCGATATTGACTGCCGACACGGACCGAGAGTTGGTTCGACGAGTGCAGAGAGGTGACCGGAGTGCCTTTGATCTGCTCTTTCTCCGTCACCGCCACAAGATTCATGGTCTTGTCAGTCGGTTCGTGCTTCGCGAAGGAGAGATAGACGATGTTGTCCAGGAGTCATTTATAAAGGCTTACCGTGCCTTACCTCGTTTTCGACTCGAAAGCGCTTTCTATACATGGTTGTACAGGATCGCGATAAATACGGCGAAAAATTATATCTCGGCCCAAAATAGGCGCCCCAGCACGTTGCAAGGTGACATTGACGAAATTGAGTTGAGAGAGGCGACGAGCGCACTACGGGAACTCGGCGATCCAGAAAATGAATATCTGGCCAGCGAACTCGAAGTAGCTATTCGTAAGGCGCTGGACGCATTACCCAACGATTTAAAGAATGCGGTAACTTTTCGAGAATTCGATGGTCTAACCTACGAACAGATTGCGGAGATTATGGATTGCCCGGTGGGGACCGTGAGGTCGAGAATCTTTCGGGCAAGGGAAGCGATAGACAAAAGTATAGGATTTTTGATTCGTGGTGATTAGAGGAAAATACGGAGCGGCAGTGCGAGCCGGTGACTGAAAAGTTTAAAGAGTTCGTATCTGCCATGCTCGACGACGAAGCGGAGGAGTTTGAGATTCGACGTGTTATCGGCGAAATCGCTCGTAATTCTGATTTGAAAAGCACGTGGTCGCGTTACCACGTCATCTCGAGCATCCTCAAACGGGAAGGGCTTTCAAATCTGGAAGAATTGGACATAGGGGAAGCCTCATCCGGCGACAACGGATCTTCGTCCGGTCCAAAGATCCTGGGAGACCGAACATTGAACAGGCCGTGGCTGCTGAGTCGTGGAACCTTGTTAGCATCGTTGGCTGTGGCGATTGCGGCCCTCGCGATCATCATCACCATAAACGATGAAGGAACTACACAGGTCGAACTTGCGGACACGCTCGTTGTGCCAGATCCCATCGTAACGGATGACCGTATTCCTGCAGAGAGTGACATTCTCCGCGCTGAAGCGTATCTGATCCGGCATGCACAACACGTTTCCATGAACCGTTCCGCTGCGCCTATACCTTTTGTCAAAGTCATCGCGCATGAGACTGAAAGGTGAGGCGATGAGATGATCGCTTCGATTTGCCGAAGTACCGTTCTGGTTTTTGTTATTGGTGCGGTAATGGTATGTGGCGCCGAGCGGTCCGCGCTCGAATGGCTTGATACCATGAATCGAGGGTTTCGAACCCTCGATTACGATGGGGTATTCAGTTACCAAAGTGGGACAGACCTCACCACACTTCGTGTCGTACACGTCGTAATTGACGGCATTGAGCACGAGCGACTCATCCATCTGGATGGGGCGCGGCGCGAATTTATTCGCCGGGGTCTCGAAATCACGCGGATTTTGCAACCCAAGGACAAGATTCTAGAACTCGAGAAAGCAGTTCCGCCAACACGCTTTGTTCAGGCCTTTTCGAGGCCGTTAGACGCGATCGACGATCTATATCTGGTCGAGTTGAACGGTTCGGGTCGAGTGGCCGGCAGACGCGCGATACGATTAAGCATCGTGCCACGTGACCAGGATCGATACGGCGTTGGTATTTGGTTAGATCACGCGACGGGATTGCTTTTGCGGTTTGAGCGCTACGACCTGACGGGATCGCGACTCGAACGGTTTCAGTTCGCTCATCTGACGATTGGGGGCATTCCCCGAACAGCTGTCATTCCAGAAGAGCGTGCTGGTGAGGTCAAAACAACGATGAAACTAGAGTCAAGAGCCGAGCCCCATGCGGAACAGCGGATTCACTGGCGCCCACAGTGGGTGCCCCGCGGATTCGACAACTATCGTTCGAATATTTCTCAGGCGATGCGTGAGCGCGATGACGTTGACACGTTGATTTACTCAGATGGATTTACGGCGTTTTCGGTATTTGTACAAGCAATGCCGAATCGTCGCGAGGTGAATTTCGAACGGCGAAACGGGGCTACGACCGTTGTCACCCGAACGCTTCAAGGCCCGATGGGCAAGAACCAACTGGTTACCGTCGTGGGCGAAGTACCAGCGAAGACTGCAAAAAAAATAGCTTCAGATATGGTTTATTTTCGTTGAGCTGATACCTCCCAATTGGACAATTTTTCGATTCGATGATTATGGCTAGTGATACAGACGCCCGCCGATGAAGATCGATTGTCTGATGTTCGTGGATCGGGTTCCCTGATCGAACCGGCAACACCCTCGCGAATAGTCGTCGAAACACGTTAAGCTCCGCGACTGCCGTCGTAAACAAGAATGTTGTGACTCGTATAGATCGAACCCGCAACTTCTCCATCATCGCTCATATTGACCATGGCAAGTCCACACTTTCTGATCGTTTGATTCAGCTTTGTGGAGGCCTTAACGATCGCGAGATGGAGGATCAGGTACTCGACTCGATGGAGCTCGAGCGAGAACGCGGCATCACTATTAAGTCCCAAAGTGTTGCATTGGAATACAAGAGTGCCGATGGCGAGACGTATCACCTTAACTTTATTGATACCCCTGGACATGTTGATTTCAGTTACGAGGTTTCGCGTTCGCTCGCCGCGTGCGAAGGCGCGTTGTTGGTCGTGGATGCAGCTCAGGGCGTTGAGGCTCAGTCCGTCGCCAATTGCTATACAGCGATCGAACAAGGTCTGGAAGTGATTCCGGTTTTAAATAAAATCGACTTACTGCAAGCCGATCCCGAGCGGGTGGCGGAAGAAATTGAAAATATTATCGGATTGCCTTCGGAAGGTATTATCGAAGTAAGCGCTAAGACTGGGCTCGGGATCGAGCCGTTGCTTGAACAGCTGATCGCCGACATTCCGGCACCTCGTGGAGACCGAGATTCGGGGCTGCGGGCTCTCGTGGTCGACTCGTGGTTTGATAACTATTTAGGGATTGTGTCTTTGGTTCGTGTGTTTGGCGGACACGTGAAACGTGGTGATCGGATTTTCGCGAATTCTGTCGGGAAGATACATGTCGTTGACGAGGTGGGGGTATTTACACCGAAGCGAGAAGTTCGAGCCGAACTCGCGGCTGGGGATGTTGGTTATGTCGTTGCCGGAATAAAAGATATTCGCGGTGCGCCGGTTGGTGACACACTTCTTCAGGAAGGGGCGAACGAGCTACCGGTCCCCGGATTTGAACGCGTTAAGCCGCAAGTGTTTGCCGGAATGTTTCCGGTTAGTTCCGACGATTTTGAAGCGTTTCGGGATGCATTAGCTAAGCTTCGGTTGAATGATGCGTCGTTGCAATATGAGCCGGAGACGTCGGACGCCCTGGGGCATGGTTTTCGTTGTGGATTTCTGGGGATGCTCCACATGGAGATCGTCCAGGAACGACTTGAGCGCGAATACGACATTGAGTTAATCACGTCAGCTCCTACGGTGGTCTATCAAGTGACCACAAGGCAAGGTGAAACGATTCAGATAGATAATCCATCTCAACTTCCGGAGCCGGGCAGCATTGCGGAGATGCAAGAGCCTATCGCTCTCGTCAATATCCTCTTACCCCAGGAACATGTTGGAAATGTCATATCGCTTTGCGTCGAACGCCGCGGCGTACAAAAGAACATGGAATATACGCGCGGGCAGGTCTCGCTCACATATACGATACCGATGAGCGAGGTAGTCATGGATTTTTTTGACCGACTTAAATCGATCAGTCGTGGGTTCGCGTCGTTAGATTATGGTTTCCATTCCTTCGAAGTGGCGCCGTTAGTTCGACTTGATATTTTGATTAACGGTGAACGTGTCGACGCGTTGGCCGTCATAACGCACAAAGACGAGGCACAAACTCGAGGGCGTAAGCTCGTCGAGACGATGCGCGAGTTAATCCCAAGGCAATTATTTGATGTGGCGATTCAGGCGGCGATTGGAGGTCACGTTGTTTCGAGACAAACCGTGAAAGCGTTACGTAAGAATGTGACCTCGAAATGTTATGGGGGTGATGTGACGCGCAAGAAGAAACTGCTCGAAAAACAAAAAGCAGGGAAAAAACGAATGAAACAAGTGGGACGGGTGGAAATCCCCCAGGAAGCGTTCCTGGCCGCTTTGAAGATTGAGCGTTAACGACGATTTCGTAACAAGAGATTGCAACACTGCTTTTGTCAGCAGAGTATCGATTTCAAGATTGCTATAGTGTTACTAGTGAGACGTAAAGCCCATCTGCCTTGACTATCAAGGCCCTCCAGCACCGAATTGGTTACAACTTTCGGGATCCGGCGATTCTCAAGTCTGCGTTGACGCATCGGAGTGCGGGTAGAGATAACAACGAACGGCTCGAATTTCTCGGCGATGCCGCGCTGGGGTTTGCCATTGCAGATGCGTTGTACGCCCGTTTTGCCGAAGCCTCGGAGGCTGACCTGACTCTAATGAGGGTTGAGCTCGTGCGTGGCAGTACGTTAGCTCTGGTTGCTCAAGAAATTGATTTGGGTAACTGTCTATCCCTAGGTGCGGGCGAACTGAAGAGTGGTGGGCGGAACCGCGATTCCATCCTAGCGGATGCGTTAGAGGCGATTATTGGCGCGGTGGTGCGTGATGGCGGCTATGTTGCTGCTCGGGACGTGATTGTACGGTTGCTCAAGGGTCGTTTGGAGTTAGTGCAAGAACACCCTATCAAGGATCCGAAAACCCTCCTGCAAGAGGAACTGCAGGGTCAAGGGGACGATCTACCGTATTACCACGTTGTCGAAAACACTGGGGACGCGCACGATCGTCGGTATCGCGTCGAGTGTCGCGTAGATTCGCGCAAACTTGTTGCTTTCGGAGCGGGAACGTCGCGTCGAGACGCCGAAAAAGAAGCCGCACAAGCGATGTTGAAAGAGTTGGGAAAGCGTGAATAAAACCCGGTGCGGATACGCGGGCATTGTAGGACGGCCAAACGTCGGTAAATCGACATTGTTGAACCACCTCATGGGAACCAAACTTTCCATTACTTCGCGGAAGCCGCAGACCACGCGGATTAACCTTATAGGGATCTCTACTCGAGACGAGACTCAAATAATTTTTGTCGATACCCCGGGATTACGTAGTCTAGGACCGGATCCAAATGGGCGAAAAATCAACAGGTACATGTCGAATCAAGCCATGGCGGCGGTCGAGGATGTTGATCTGGCGGTACTGTTGGTCGATGCGCGAGGATGGACAGAGGCTGACGAGACTGTGTTGACACTGATTAAGCGCGAAGGCGTTACTACAATCTGTGGGATCAACAAAATCGATCGATTGGTCCGCAAAGACCTTCTACTTCCTCTTATAAATGAGATTCAAGACAAACACGCTTTCGAAGCCATCATCCCATTGTCGGCTCTCCATCGACAGGGACTTGACGATCTGTCCGCAGAAATTGCCCGCCTAATGCCAGAGGGACCACATCTTTTTGATTCCGATGCCTTGACCGATCGACCATTGGTATTTTTGGTTGCAGAAGCGATTCGAGAGAAACTAATGCGGCAGTTGGGCGACGAACTACCTCACCGTGCCACGGTCGTCGTGGAGCGCTATGACGCTGGCGAAATTCTCACAGAAGTTGATGCGGTCATTTACGTCGAACGTCAGAGCCAAAAAGCTATCGTTATCGGCCGGGGTGGAAAACGACTCAAGGCAATCGGCCAGGAAGCTCGAGGTAATATTGAGGATCTAGCTGGCGGAAAGGTCATGTTGAATCTTTGGGTAAAGGTGCAACCGGGCTGGTCGAACAATGACGAACTGTTGGCAAGATTTGGTTATCGTTGACCGATCGCCAGCGTAGACAGCCTGGGTATGTCCTGCATCGTCGAGCTTATCGAGAGACCAGCTATCTTGCCGACATCTTGAGCCCTGAGTTCGGTCGTCTCGCCGGTGTTTTTCGGGGCGCGAGAAAGAAGCAAGGAGGATCGCTCGAACCCTTTATACGTTACGGGTTGGCGTGGCATGGGAAAGGGCAGATGGTCACGGTGACGTCGTACGATATCGAGATCGAACATTCACTGCGAGATCGTTACCTCTACGCGGGTCTTTATTTAAACGAACTGATCGTCCGTGCGTTGCCGGTTGAGGTATCTGCGCCGCCGCTTTTTCACGCATACGACAACGCGATTACGGGTCTCGCACGCCGTGACACATTAGAACCGGTACTGCGCACTTTTGAACGGACTCTGCTCCGCGAGTCAGGCTATGATCTCCTCTTCAACTACGACTACACCACGGGGGATGTCATTGCCCCCGACAGGTATTATCGATTTGTACCGAACGTTGGGTTCGAATCGATACAGAAAACATCCGACGCTCTTTCTGGCAGAGTTCTCTTAGCGATCGCGGATGACGATTATGCAAAGACCGAGACACGCCGGGTCGCCAAACACGTACTTCGCAGCGCGCTAAAACCGCTGCTAGGAGACCGTCCTTTGGCGTCGCGTCAGTTCTTTCGCGGTTCTAATCATGCCGTCTAGACGGCGATAACCGCGGACGGTTACGGAATCGGGACGGCTGTCCAATAGATAACGAATTAACGGAGGCAGACTATAAAATGTTGTTGGATTCCCCTGGCTTGGCCGCGGGACCGGAGTTCGCGCGATTCGCCCATCGGGCGAAACGGGTGGTGTATGTTTCTTGTAATCCGACCACGTTTGCTGATGACGCAGCCGTACTTGATCGAATTGGATGTCAACTCAAAAGAGCCCGGGTCTTCGATATGTTCGCGCATACAAATCACGTAGAAATAGTTGGTAGTTTTGGTCGGTTAGAGCGTTCTTGACGAATGCTGTGAACGTTCGTTTAAAGACCGCGAACTGTATACGAGTAAAATGGATCCTTTTGTTAATCTGACCGGTAGCGTGAGCGCCCAGGCGACTCTTTGCGCGCCTTAGTTTGTTGGAGATTTGCCCATGAATTTGATCCTACTTGGACCGCCGGGCGCCGGGAAAGGGACGCAGGCCCACGCAATTTGCGCGAGGTTTAGCATTCCTCAGATATCGACAGGGGACATGCTGCGTGCGGCCATTGCCGCAGGGTCGATCTTGGGACAGCGAGTGAAGTCGATTATGGACGCGGGTGAGTTGGTATCGGATAACGTGATCCTCGAGCTCATTACGGAGCGTTTGCTGGAGCCCGACTGCAAAAGTGGGTTCCTATTCGACGGTTTTCCGAGAACGATCCCTCAAGCAGAGGCGCTTACGTCGAATGGCATTGCCCTCGACCATGTTCTGGAGATTGATGTGTCCGATGAAGAAGTGATTCGGCGGATCACTGGAAGGCGAATACATGAAGCAAGTGGCCGCGTTTATCACGTTGTGTTTAATCCACCTGACGTGGAGGGTAAGGACGATCAAACGGGGGATATGTTGGTGCAGCGAGTTGATGACGCGAAAGAAACTGTCAAAGAACGTCTTAAGGTTTATCACGATCAAACTCGACCCCTCGTTGAGTACTATCGCGACAGTACGGTTAGATACTCAAAGATTCGTGGAACAGGATCCGTCCAGGACATTACCAAGAATGTATTTGAAGCGTTAAATGATTGAACGGGACTGCGCGCGGTACAGTTTCCCACCTCATCCGGTCCAAATATGGGAACGATCAGTCGGCAATAGCACAATGTTCACAATCGAGCCCGCCTTGATGTCATCGGTTTGTTCAGATACCACGATTAAGCAATTTGCATTGGCAAAAGTGGCAAGGCGATTGGAACTTTGGTCTCCGGTTGGCGATACAGTGACACGATCGCCGTTCGTGCCGAAAATGCCCCGTACGTATTCTCGGCGCCCTTGATGGTGCTCAATCGTTCCTTGCAGGATTGCCGGTAACCGATAGGGCTTACTGTCAGGCATCCCGCAAAGCCGATCGATCGTTGGTGCGACAAACAATAAATAGGTAATGATGGTCGAAACAGGATTCCCAGGGAGGCCAAAGAAAAGTGCTTTGCCGACTCGTCCCACCGCGAGTGGTTTGCCCGGTTTCAATGCAATTTTCCAGAAATCTAACGAACCGGCCTGGGCCACTACATCTTTAACATAATCAGCGTCACCCACGGAGACGCCACCACTCGTGACTACGACATCCGCAGTTTCCACAGCGGTTTCTAGTGCTCGGTTGATCGCTTGAGGATTGTCGGGGAGAGCTCCTAGATCCAACACCTCAACGGGACGCTCCGAAACCAGTTCGCGAAGAGCGGTACGGTTGGCGTCATATATCTGGCCCGGGCCCAACGGTGTCCCGGGATCAATTAATTCATCGCCTGTTGAAAATAAAGCCACACGGATCCGACGCACGGCTGTTACGTTGGTCACTCCACAAGCAGCTAACCAACTAATCTTGTATGCATCGAGCCGATCACCACTTTTTGCGAGAAGTTGCGTCTTGGCTATGTCGTGACCCCGACTCCGAATGTTTTCGCCGATTTCAAGCGATGCACGAAAACGAATCTGATCTCCGTGCCTTTCAACGTCTTCTTGAATGACAACCGCGGAAGTGCCTCTGGGTATTGGGGCTCCGGTAAATATGCGTATGGCTGTACCAGGCGCTACCGGATCTTGGCAAACGTGTCCCGCCCTGCTTTCGCCAACCACGGCAAGCTCTCCGTCTTGGTTGAGGTCGTTCGCGTGAAGCGCATACCCATCCATGGCCGACGCGTCGAAGGGCGGCAAGTCCATGGGGGCGTCGACGGCGGACGCCACGACGCGTCCTTTGGATTCGGTTAGAGGGATCACTTCGGTGTCTAAGACCGGCGAGGTTAGATCACCGAGTTTTCGCAACGCGTCGTCAACGTTTAGCATGCACGTATGGTCGCGTTATTAGCTTTGGAAACCACCGCTGAGCTCTGTTCGGTCGCTATTGGTAATAACGAAATGGTGCTTGAGGATACACGGCTGGCAATGAGGCTGCACAACGAAATCGTGCTATCGATGGTCGACGCAGTTCTGTCGGCGTCACCGATTGAACGCGACGAGGTCGCCTGCGTCGCTTTTTCCGCTGGGCCGGGTTCTTTTACGGGTGTCCGGATCGCTGCTGGAATAGCGCAAGGGATCGCCTTGGCATGGGATATTCCGGTTTGTCCGGTTCAGACCTCGAAAGCGATGGCCTTATCCAGCTTGGAACAAGATTGTCGACTCACCGAATTCGTGACGTCCCGACGATCTCGACAAAGTTTTGTCTATGTCGCCGGGTTTAATTCGAGATTTGGAAATTTAACAACTACTTCGAGCGACCAGTTGGTCGATGAGAAGGTTTATCGCGTTAAACACCGCATTGTCAGTGATTCTCAAGTTGCACTTTCCGCGCGCCATGTATTAAGGATTGCGCAGCGCGAAGTTGGAGGTTGGCTGAATGCGGAGCAGGGGCTTCCTGTTTACGTGGAGGGAGACACGCCATGGCGTGGTACAGACGGCCGATAACCTTGGCCGGTTGGTGAGGAAGGAAAGAAATTTGCTTTCAAGACATTGGATTGACAGAGACTCGCAGCGAGGCTGTTGATTTGATCGTCTATTTTGACGACGCAGAAGAGCGTGCGCGGGATTTCACCTCGGCGATCGGATACGGTGTTGCTCCGACCAAATTCGCGCCGAATGACTGGTATCTCTATCTCGATGAGTCTGATTTGACTCTTCGACATCCGGGCAAACAATCCATGCGCTTGTCACTGGATGAGATCCGAAGGCGCTCGCTATCTGGACGCCGTTCACCTTTATCGAGAGCGTGTGGTGTTCGCGAGGGTATGACAGTTCTTGACGCATTCGCGGGCTGGGGCACGGACGGCCTTACGCTCGCGACTCTCGGTTGCGTAGTCACTTGTTGTGAGTTGCAACCGCTAGTTTTCGCGATGCTTTATGATCGGATCAAGCGCTTCAAACTTTGCTCACTCGATTGTATGCGCATTGATGTTCGGGAGCTGTTAGCGGATCGAACGCGGGGCTGGGATGTCGTGTATTTAGACCCCATGTTCCCTGCACATCCTAAAACCGCTCTGCCTTCGTACCCTATGCAAGTGCTCGCCGATTTAGCCGAGCAATCAGACGCTCGTGAGATCGCCGAGTGGTCAATCGAACGTGCCAACCAGCGCGTGGTGGTTAAGAACCGAATAAAGGCACCACCAGTAATAAGGGCCCCCGATTGGCAAATTCGAGCACGGAGCGTCCGCTTCGATATCTATCGAGCCGACCGAAATTAGGCTACAAATCAGGCGAGAGGCGACGGTGGGATGGACTGTTGCAATTCTGCCTTGATGACGTGATGAGATGCTCGAATGAGTTCCCTGATCGATGAGTCAAAGTAAAGGTAACCGTCACTATCTGTGCGGACGACCCCACGGTCTTCGAGCGTGATGATCAATCCGCGAAAGAGAACAGGATCAGAAAACTCGGGCGCGTTCGTCCCGTACAAGGCCGAGAAGCGACGTGCGGTTCGACAAGCGCTTTCGACCAAAGTAACGCGTGTATACATAGCGTTTCCGGCCTTGTCGAGAAGGGCGATCGCGATATAGAAGCGTTCGAGGGTCGGCATCAATGCATTCGCTAGAAGATTAAGGTGGATTCGACCCTTGGTGTCTTCCCTGGGAGGCCTGACCGCCTGGTCCGCACGGTGTAGAAGACCAAGTGTTTCAAGTTGCAACAGGCATCGGTTCGTCTCGTCTGTTCCTGATCGAAACGAGAGCTCCGCCTCAACGTATGGGAACACCGTCGCCATAAGATGCTCCAGTGCACTAACTTTTAGCGGCAGTCTGCGATTGACGAGTAAGCACGCAATCATCGCCGATTGCGCGATGACGTGTAAGACGTTGTTCCGATACCAAGTCATCAAAATAGCGGTCATGGAGTCGTGTCCAACCAACCGCTCGCCGTCAGCTTCTTCACGCTGCACCATGTCCAAGTGTTCAACGTGTTCGAGTATCTGAGTCGGCGAGAGATCTGTGACGCTAAAGTTATGATGTTCTCGATTGCCGGTAATCAGTCTTTTCAGATAGTCCAAGTGTTGTATTAGAACGCCCTCTTCTATAGTGAATCGAGGCATCGACAGGGTCGTTAAAGCGACGAGGTTGACCGGATTGACGTGGGCTGAATCATTCACCGCCGTTAGTATTTCGTGGCCAAGGGATTGGGCGGCAGTTGTGGGTATCGATGTGTGGTTTTGTTCGAGATTGAAATTGTCGACGAACGCCGCAAGGTTGATGGGGGTCCCAAATCGCAACGTTACGCGACCGAAATTCTGTTTTATCAATCGTAAGTTCCGAACCACGTCGGACACGTTTTCGCTACGTTTGCTCTCACCCCGTAGTTCGGACAGATACGCAGTAGCCTCAATCAGTTTCTCGTAACTGAAATAGACGGGGATGATGGCTACGGGCCGCGGTAATCCCAGAGCATAACTATCCAGCGTCATACGTAGCATCCCGAGTTGGGGCGGCAACATCTTGCCGGTCCGGCTTCGACCGCCTTCGATGAAATATTCGATAGAATGCCCTCGAGAAAAAACTTCATTGAGGTACTCGCGTATAACGGCGCGATAAATTGGATCGTTGTGAAAGGAGCGTCGCATGAAGAAGGCGCCGCTACGTCTTAATAACTTTCCAATTACTGGTATGTTCAAATTGTCACCAGCGGCAATATGCGGAATCATCAATCCCAGGCCAAACAGGGCATGTGACAAAACGAGATAGTCTACGTGTGATCGGTGACAAGGCGCGTATACGAGGGTGTGTGTTTGTGCAATCTGTTCAAGCTGCTTGAAGCCCTGAATATCCACACCGTCGTATATACGGTGCCAGAACCAGGTAAGGAGACGTTCTAAGATTCTGATGGTCGGGTACGACATGTTGGACCCTATCGCGAATGCGTCGCGACGTGCCTCCGCTTCGAGCGTCGCCCAGTCGCCTTCCGCTGACTCGATGGCATCTTGCACTGAGGGACTCGCAACGATTTTTTCAACCAGAGAACGACGGTTTGAAAGGTCGGGTCCTAGAACGGCTGTCCTCTCGTTGCGAAAGTGGACTCGGAGTATTCGGGCTAATTTGCGTACGTTACGGTTGCCGCCTTGATGAGAAGACGGCGTTTGTGGCCAAGGTAGAGACGTTCCGAACCGGACCAAAATGTCGGACCGATTGAAGAGTAGCCCGAGCAATCGGCGCAGTCTCGAAGAAATCAACCATTCTTCCGACACCATCGAACGAATAAGCGATTTATCTTTATTTGCAGCTCGTCCCCAGAAAATCGAGACTGGAACAACGGTGAGACGTAACGTTGAGTCCCGCGTGTGGGCTTGGTCAATTCGCAGCATGCGTTCCGAATAGGTCCGCATAGTATTTTTTTCGAAGAACCCGCTCCCTCGGTTTAAAAAGAAAAATCGTCTCGCCTCATTTGGCTTGGAGATTGGTAGCAAAGGTCGAGGCGAGGACGTTTTTTCACAGGCGAGATCTAGTAGAAGGAGGTCTGCGAGTGATCGTTGGGGTAAAACATACAAAACATCCGGGTCTTCAAAGTTCGTATTGCCAACGAGATTAGGTTTGGCCAAGCGAGCCAACAAGGTTCGCGACATGCGGTAAATCATTCCGGCGGGTTTAGGGGAGGTCTGGTGGCGGGGCATCTTTCGTTGTGGTTCTAACCCCACGGTGCAAGGTGCAGAGGCTACATGGTAACGAGGCGATTTTCCGTACCGAGTGATTTGGGTATGGATGCGCCTTAGCGTTAGTCGCGCCGACCCTCATAGATCCGTTCGAGTTGCGGTTCGCTTTCGATTCCGCTTCTGCGGGACTCAATCTGTACTTGCCAAATGCCTTTGTACTTCCGATCAGTTGTGTCTGCGACTTCTTCACGATTGCGTTGAATGGTGGGTCGTAGGAACACCAAAAGGTGGCGCTTGGTTCGGGTCATCGATCGATTCTGAAACAGGCGACCAAGAAATGGGATTGACCCCAACAAGGGCACCTTTTTCAGCGTTTCTCGTACGTCGTCTTGAATCAAACCGCCAAGGACGATTGTCTGCCGGTCGTCTGCCAAGATGGTTGTTTCGATACTGCGCTTGTTGGTAACGACATCTGAAAATCCGGCCGCACCAATTTCTAGGCCCGTGTTGACGACGTTTTCGACCGTTTGGAAAACCTCGAGTCGAATTGACCCGTCGTCATGGATGTGAGGCGTCACGGTCAGCTCAATGCCGATATCTTCTCGCTGTATGGTGGTGAAGGGATTGCTGGCGCCATTGCTGGTCGACGTAAACGATCCGGTACGAAAAGGTACCGTTTGTCCTGCAAGGATTTTGGCTTGCTCATTGTCGAGAGTAAGGATACTGGGTGTCGATAACAGATCAGCCGATGTATTGATGGCTATAGCGTTGATGATGGCGCCGAATGAAATGCCGTCTGGATCGAGTCGTGCTACCGCAAGCGTGGGAGAACCGACACTCGCTATTCCCTGTACTGGATCAATTTTTCCGTCCACCGCCGTCGCGCTGATGTTGCGCAGCAAATTGGAAATGATGCCATTCAGGCTGGTGCTGGCAAAAGGTACCGATTCACCGCCGGCATCTGCTACGCCAGCTTCGATTCCGATGGCGCTTGTTTCATCAGCTGAGACTTCCACGATGGCAGCTTCAATGAGTACTTGGGCTCTGCGTATATCAAGTTGTCGTAGAATTTCTTGGATTTCCGACATTGTGCCGGGATCTGCCCTGACAACAAGCGCGTTCAATGAGATATCAGCTTGAATGCTGATATTTTCGGATTTTGTGTTGTCGCCCCGCCCCCGAGGCTCTATCAGGATTCCGTTAAGGATCTCCGCTGTCCTAGTTGCATCGGCGTGGTTCAACTGGAATACCCTGGTTGAACCGGACGACGTCGCCGGTTGATCTAGTTGTTCGATCAAAGAACGTACCGCTGCGATCGGTGCACTCTTACCCCTGAGAACCAGCGTGTTGTTTCGATCGTTCCCAATCACAAGAACGCGTTGGGGCCCCTCCGCGGATTTCCCAATTTGATCGGGCGCAACTTGTTCAAGAATCTTGACCACGCTCCCGACCCAAGCTTGTTCGAGAGCTATCACCACGACTTCATCTTCGTCAGCGACGTCAATCTGGCGAATGATCGTTAGTAACCGCCCGATATTGTCGGCGTGGTCGCTGATAATGACGACGTTCGCTTGTGTTACGGCAGCAATGTGGCCGTATTGCGGGATCATGGGACGGAGGATCTTAACCAGTTCCGCTGCGGCAACATTGCGCGCCGTGATCACCCGTGTCACCACCTCTTCGGACAATGAATCACTGTCGTCATTAACGGGTGCGCCCGATTGTTTTACTGTCGCACTTTGCACAATGCGGACTACGTCTCCTGTGCGTGACGCGCCGAAACCGTGCACCCGAAGCACGGAGAGAAATAAAGCGTAGACGGCTTCGGTATCGAGGTTTCGGTCAGAGACAACGGTCACATTACCTTTCACCCTTGGGTCAACGACAAACGTTTTCCCGGTGATGGTCGAAACTTGAGTAATGAACTCACGAATATCCGCGTTCTTAAGGTTGATCTTCCAGGTTTGCGTGTCAGGCCACGTTGGCGCGGCTAGTAAACAGCAAACAAGAACGAGCCAATGGAGACGTTGTTTTCGCATAGTTTTTATTTGAGGGAAACGGTGATAAAAAAGTTCCTGCTACCTCTTTTAATCTCCAGACGAGCAGAGCCCTGGGCCAGCACGTTCTCAAACTCGAGTCTGTCTTCCGCCACGTTACCGATAGCCCGGTTATTTACCGAGAGCAAAATATCGCCGGGTTGAAGTCCGGTTTGCCTCAACGCTGGATGCGAGGCTAAGTTGCCCAGGCGGTACCCCCCTGCAACTTCTGTTGAAATGGGTTTAATCCCCAGTTCTGCGAGTGTACCTTCCGCGTCGTTTTCGAGTCGACCCTGGTAGGACGCAATAACTTGTCGGACTGATTGTTGAGTGTTA
>DCBA01000071.1:62275-63624 GCA_002313255.1 Gammaproteobacteria bacterium UBA1119
CCCGCCGGTGATTAGGGAACCCTCGGAGGCTGTTAGCGAACGAGAAACAGCGGGGTCATTAATTGTCTGCGCGGATACTCCCTGTGGTGTGAAATTGCTTTTGGTGGTAGGAAAGCGGAGCAGTTCTCGTTTTCCCGACCGCTCCAAAACGACTCGATCTGTGAATACTTCCACCAGCGTTGCATTGCCCGGCACACGTTCATTAATGCGAAAGAGTTTTGCAGCCCCACGTTTCTCCGAAATCAACGCTGCAGAGTCTTCTGGATCGTCGGTGCTCGCCGCGAATACGCCGACAAGTTCCAGTTTGAGCCGGGTTTCCGCTAGAGATTCGGTCACCGTCGCCGTCGGATTCAACTGGGACCGCGAGGCATCCCCAAACAGGTTTAGCGACGTTGCGAGGTCAATTGAACCCACATCAGGGTCATTCTTGGTGCTGATGCCACTAGGCAGTCTTGAAAATTTCTCTTCAGGTGGAAACATAAAGAACTGCGTGGATTCTTTTAGCGACCAAGCAATCAGCGCCACCAATAGGACTAATGCAGCGTTTCGCGCACTATTGATGAGCTTGGGGCTGAAATCGAACACCGTTGGTGGCCGAGAATGAGATGGCCAATCTTAAAGAAGTTTTTCCGACACCTCCATCACGATAGTGGGGTCCGGTTCGTTACCCTGCCAGGGTTGACCAATCAAATGCGTAAACCGTTTCGTGATGCCGATATGGACCCAACCGTCGTTGTCGAGCCTTGCACGTAACAGTGGTGTGTTATCTGTTTCGGATCTAACCGTCATCGAAGGGATGCCCTCAACCATTTGCAATTCGCCTAACAACGCGGGTAGTTCTCGCTGAAACCGTTGGTTCGACATAAGGTACTGCACAGTTCCGCCATCCCACCGCATATCTCCTTGGATTCGAATCTGACCTTCGCTTTTGTTGATAGTTGCTTTGACCGATCTGAGGTGAAGTGTGCCGTTCAAATTCATGTTGTACGGCGCCAGTACTCGGTTAATCGTTTCGGCCTCTATCAACCCGTCAAACGAGAGGGCCATCCCGCCTAAACGGATCGTCGCAGTGCCTCCGAATGTATGTGTTTGATCTTCGAGCACCCATTCAATGGCGAGTTTGCCGAAAACTAGTTGGACTGGGTCAACGGACCAACTCAGTAAGCCAGCATATAGCTTGCTTACGCGCAATCGTCCGCTTCCATTCCAAATACTCCCCTCCGTTGTCGAGAAATCTATCGCGGGTATCGCGTTCGTTACGAGGCGTATTGAGCTCGCTGGCAGAAAGATGACGAGGAACGATAGAAAAAAAACAAAGCCTAAGAACAAGAGTTGGCGAGACTTCAACA
>DCBA01000033.1 GCA_002313255.1 Gammaproteobacteria bacterium UBA1119
CCCGGGGAGCCTTGGAAGATTCCGTCGCCAAAATTCGACGAACCTTCAAAGTCAATTTCAAGATCGTAGCGTCGCATCCCGATCAGCGCGGTGACCTTATCGCTTAAGTCGTACGACACCTCGCCGAAAAACGCGACCTGTTCTTCAGTCCGCCGAATATCGTTGAAAAACGTAATGCCCGGCGCACGCGTCGACGCATTAACTTGGGCCGCTGCTGCTATTGGCGCATTCCGAACGAAACCTAAATCGGTCGATGCCTCGTATAGGTAATCGTCTTGGGTTTCGATCTCGAACTCGTCAATAAACACGCCAGCCGTCAAACGAATCCGGTTCTCTTCCGGCGTCGTGAACCGAAATTCGTGCGTGGTACGCTCCTGCGATTGGTGCAAAATGGCCCCCTTCACTGGGCTCAGACACTCCCGACCTCCAGGCGTAATGAACCGCGAATCGACCCCGTAATTCACGACATAAGCAGGGTTCGAGTACGTGCACGTGTAATAACTAATCCATGCCCCAGAGTTGTTGTAACCAGTGTAATCGACCATTTGCTCGACTTTTCGATCGAGATAACCGCCGCTGTACATCAGATCTAGCGCGCCCACGCGACCACTCACTGTCCAACTCGTTAGGCCAAACTCGTCACTGAGCCGGTCGGGGAAGTAGCGGTTAACGTCGAGATCGCCGACCTCGGGGTCGAAATCAAACACGCCATCGGAACCGAGCTCTTGGGCAGTGTGTTGCACTAAGACATCAACGTCTTCCAGCATCCAACGCTCGTCGGGCGAATGCGTATACGATCCGCTGATGCGGGCACCTTTGTAATAACTGTCGTTAAAATCCGACTCCACCAGCGAACCGTTGTTGGCAGCTTCGTAGCGAACAGCGCTCGCCGTTGCTGTCGAGAGCGGATTAACAGCCGGATCCGTCGTGAACGATCCGAGGACATTGTCAATGTAGCCGCCTTCATTGACGGAATAGAAAGCACCTCGAACGGCCATCCGATCATTGATCGGAATATTGATGAACGCTTCGATTGCGGTGCTCATGTCACCGTCTTTGGTGTTGGACATGGTGACATCTGCACCCGTCGCGAATGCATCCACCTGCGGCTTATTGGTAATGAGTCGGATGGTCCCCGCCTGGGAACTCGCCCCAAACAAGGTGCCCTGCGGTCCGGGTAACACCTCGATACGCTGAAGGTCGGTGGCGTAGACGTCGAGGTTGCGTCCTGGTGCCGTGACCGGTTGTTCGTCCAGGTAGAGCGCTACGTTCGGGGTCGTACCTTGTGCTCCCGACAGCAACACGGTAATCGGCTGGACCGCCATGCCCCTGATGTAGACGGTTGCCCGGCCCGGCCCAACGCTGGCCGAGGATACATTCGGCAAATGCCGTACGTAGTCGTCAAAATTACCGATAGCGACGTCGTCCATGGTGGTTTCGTCAAGCACGTTAACCGTGACTGGGATTTCCTGTGCACTGGATGCACGCTTTGTCGCTGTGACGATGACTTCTTCGATTTCGGTAGCAGCGAACGCCGTGGTGCTAGCGGCTACCGCCATCATCGCGGCATTGAGTTTTTTCAGTCGGAACATAGAAAACTCCTGATTTGGTCTTTTCTTAGCTAAATTGAGCGGGCAGGACTGTCGAGAGGCCCGATTACACCACCTTCCCACGGGCCAGTCAAAGCTGAAAACCACGATTTATCTGCTTATTCGGGGGGCGCTTAAGTATATATCCTGTTGGGAAAAAGCCTGTAATTTAACCCTAACGACCGGTTTGAATTAGCTTACCCAAAGCTAAATACCCCCGCGAACTTCGTGGGAAGCGGACAGCTTCGATGTTAACGCCGAGCAACTGCGTGGCCATTGATTCGAGCCAATGCGGAGCCATTGCAAGATCAAGTACACTGATAAGCGTCAACATCGATCAAGGTGACTTGCGAAATACCGTCGCAGGGAAGCAGTAGGTTTGGGTAAGACATTGAAATATTTATCGATATTGCTTCTGATCTCCATGACCCACATCGCGACGGCCGCGGAAAGCGCGCTATTCCAAGACTTGCCTGGAGATATTGAAGAACCATTAGACGCCGCATTGGACCTGGATCGAGAGCCCGACGAAGAGATGATCGTGACTGCACCCAAGCCCGACAGAGGGCAGGTGCCGCAGTTTGAGTATCTGTTGGAGACCTACAAAGCGCGGAGTAAAGGCTCGCTCCTCTACCGGCGCGGCAAATTCGCTGAATCGTTTCCTTACCTATTGGTCGCGGCGAAACGAGGCTTTCGCTTGGCGCAAGCGCGCGTCGGCTTCCTGTTCCAGCAAGGCATCGGTACGCCAAGGGATGCAGAAGCTGCCATCGCTTGGCTTGCGCTCGCTGCAACCCCTGACACGCTTCCAGAAATCATGAACTATTACCGAGCTCAATGGGCCAAGATTCCGCCCGAGTACATCCCTCGCCTTGAGCAGGTCATTGACGAATACCGCGAGCAATACGGTAACCGCGAAAACCGCGTCGTGTGTGACATGAGTCGAAAAGCGGGGACGCATTTCAAAAAGCTCACCTGCCGCTTCATGGACGAATCGATTTATCAGGATTTCAGTGACGCCATCAACGCCGACGAAGCCGTCGAACAAATCGGCGGAGCCGGGTAAGTACTCAGAATAAGAAACTCTAACAACTAAATACAATAAGCATATAAACGTTAATTGTAAGGCACTCGACAATCCGGCGAGACCAATGATTTAGGTCGCTTTCAAACCTTTGGTCCACATCTCCGACTGAAACCCTAAATCGCCGCGTTATACAAGTTGACATTTGATGTATCAAGGCGTAACTAAACCGTTACAGGGGGGATTGTCCGTGCCGTGGGGTTGCTTGCGGTGCTAGAAAAATTTTACAGTGACTATCCCACCCCTGCCCATGTGGAGAGGAGAAATTTATGTGGTACCCGAGAGCCTTCTTAAAGTGGTGCTCACTCGCTTTATGTTTAACCGTTTGTAACACGTTCGCCGCTGACGAGGCACGATGCTTACCCGGTTATATCTTCGACGAAGATATTGACGAGTGCGTCGCCGACACCGCCGAAGAGGAGATCATTGTCACCGGCTCATTTATCCGGCGAGACAACTTTGATTTGCCTTCGCCAATGAACGTCATTGACTCACTCGATTTAGAGATGGCAGCAACCCCTGACCTTGGCGATGTTCTGTTCGACCAAACCTTCCAGGTCGGAGTCAACGCAAACGCCGCACCGTTCGAATTCGGTGGTGGTGACGATCAGAACTGGCAACAAGGTGGTGAGGTATGGGCCAACCTGCGGGGTCTGGGTACCCGTGCGACGATGACGATGATGGATTCGCATCGTGTCCCCGCGAACGTCACCGGTTATAGCTGGTGGACGCGACGTGCCGGAACGGACGTCACTAACCTTTATCCCGGTATTGCCATTGGCCGTGTGGAGACCATCCTTGATGGTGCCTCCGCGTTGTACGGATCCGAGGCAGTATCCGGCGTTGTCAACTTGATTCCCCGAAAGAACTTCGAGGGATTGATGATGAATTACGAAGTCCAGCAAGCGACCGATGCTGGAGCACCACAAAAGCGGATGAGTTTGTTAGCCGGCGCCCAGGGTGAGCGTACAAGCATCATCTTCGCTCTAGAGATTCGCGATGGCGAGCGGATGAAGCTCACCGATCGCCCAGATTACATCCAAAGTTCGGCGAATTGGACCGGGCAGTACCTCCCACCTTATAACGAAATGGGCCGCGGCAATCCTGGCGATTGGTCCGTGCCCGTTCGCGGTACCGACGGAGCTCTGCAGCCGTACAACGGTGGCGCGTGGTACCAGTATCAGGGCCAATGGATGCAGGACGTCACCTACGCACCACTCGCTGATAACTCCGGACAAAACCGCTCGGTACGTCACGTCGACCCCGGTTGTGGTTTTGAGTTCGGGTCAGGGGCGTCTTATTTACCGCACCTCAATCCGCTAGGCGATCCCGCTCGCCCTTCCGCAACACTTGAAACCCAGGATTATCTCAGCGGATTGGCCGTCACCGATCACGCGACCGCTGGCAATTTCTACAACGGCTTTATGACGGGTGAGATTGCGGGCCTCTCGGCTTACGAAGGGACTGAAGGACAGTATGGTGGTAGCCGACAGGACTGCCGCCAGGTCATCTCCGACTTCCAAGACATCGAGTCCAAACGCGACCAGCAACAGGCCTTCGCGTACTTCGAGCATGAGCTTAACGATTACATCAAGATCAAAGGTGAACTGGTGGTTTCTACCATGGATTACGGCACCCGTGACGTGGTCGGAAACCTCGACGAGATGGACCGGATCAGCCTCATGGGCATGAACACGCCCATGGTGATCGGCGAAAACCCTGGCAACCCATTCCATGCCTTTGCCGATGGATCCAACGGATTTCCCGCGGACAGCTACCTTAGCTACACGGATAGCAACAACAACGGCATCTACGATTACCTCGAAGAGCCGGGCGAATACTACGTCTTTGCGCAGGACGCCAATGGCGACGGAATCCCCGACCGTGACTGGGACGGCGACGGTGTCGCCGATCTTAATGCGCAAGGTGACGTTGAATCCCGTGTGCTCTTACAGAACTACTGCAGCGATCCGACCGCCGAATGGTGGGAGTGCGTCTACGGTGTCGACAGCAACGGTGACGGCTTAGTTGCCTCGCTCGCCGATGCTGATGGCGACGGCCTGGTCGATCGCTTTGACCCCGATAGCGGCGGCGTACACCTCTTCGAAGACGTGCGGCTCATCGAAATGTCGATCGCACCGAAGCAACCGCATGGCAACACGATCTCCTGGTTGAACGACGACATGTCGTAC
>DCBA01000062.1 GCA_002313255.1 Gammaproteobacteria bacterium UBA1119
CAGTTCTACCCAAAAGTCCCATATTCCTACGGCTCGTTTGACAGCGTTTATAAAGAGCATGACAAACGTTGCGTTTGGGTGGTTTCACTTCGGTACACATATCCAGCGGGCGATTCTTTCGCTTCCTCTAGCGATCGCTCCGTTCGCCTCAGCGTCCGAAGACATGACCGTCGCTGTCGCAACGAACTTCCTGCAGACAGCCCAATCCTTGCGATCGGAGTTTCAGCAGAAAAACGCTGTACCGATTCACTTGGTGGGCGGTTCCACCGGGAAGTTGTACGCGCAAATTATCCAGGGCGCGCCGTTTCATCTCTATTTGGCCGCGGATCAAGCGCGACCGCGTCTACTGGAGGAACAAGGATTGGTCGCCACAGGATCGCGCCAAACATATGCAATCGGAAAGTTGGCGTTATGGGTTCCGAACGAGTCTCCCATGCCGATTGAGCCGTCGATCCGATCGCTGTTGCAATCGATCAAGTTTCGAAAACTGGCGATTGCCAATCCAAACCTTGCCCCGTACGGCATCGCGGCGATCGAAACACTCAAGACCCTGCAGTTGTATGACCAGCTACAACCGCGTCTCGTCTTCGGTGAAAACATTGGGCAGACTCATGCCCTGGTCGCTACCGGTAACGCTGAGGTGGGATTTATTGCGGTATCCAACGTTTCACGCATCAAAAATGTAGAAAAAGGAATCCTCTTGCAAGTTCGGCCCCACCTTCACCGCCCCATTCGACAGGACAGCGCGATGCTACGCCTCGGTGAACATAATGCCGCCGCTCAGCGTTTCAATGAATTTCTCCACGGCCCTCAAGGACGCACAATTATTCGTCGAGCGGGCTACCGGGTTGACTGAGCTTTGAACAACCTTGCAGCGATTTGGCTCACGCTCCAATTGGCAACTGTTACGACCTGCATCTTGCTCTTCTTTGGAACGGTGCTGGCTTGGTGGCTTTCCCGGACTAAATCTTGGGCTAAGCCGATAATCGAGGCCGTCACCGCCTTACCGTTAGTTCTGCCGCCAACGGTACTTGGCTTTTACCTGCTCGTGGTTATGAGTCCAAACAGCGCGATCGGATCTTTCTGGGTTCACCTCACGGGCTCAACGCTAACGTTCTCTTTCGAAGGTCTGGTGGTTGCCTCAGTGATCTATTCGCTTCCCTTTATGGTGCAACCATTACAAAACGCCTTTGAAACCGTTGGATCAGGACCGCTGGAGGCGGCGGCTAGCTTGAGAGCCTCGCCACTGAACGCATTTTTTACCGTGGCAATGCCGTTATCCGCTCGCGGATTTCTCACGGCAATTGTGCTGACTTTCACTCATACCATCGGTGAATTCGGCGTTGTCCTGATGGTTGGCGGCAACATTCCTGAAGAAACAAGGGTCATATCGATAGCTATCTACGAACACGTCGAAACGCTCCAATATGCAGCCGCCCACTCGTTATCGCTCGCGTTACTTGGGTTTTCCTTCGTCGTGTTGCTCACCGTCTATACCCTAAACCGGCGCTTTCCAATTCGGATTCGATGAAATGTTAGTCCTAGACGTCCGTGCTTCCCTTGGAGACTTCGAACTCGAGGTCGCGACCTCCATACCGCTTGAGGGAATCACCGGAATTTTAGGACCGAGTGGGAGCGGCAAAACGACCCTATTGCGTGTATTAGCCGGGTTCGAGAAGGCGGAAGGTCACATCTTCGTCGATGATGAAATATGGCTCGACACGAAGTCGAAAACCGATGTCGCGCCGCATAGCCGTTCCCTCGGTTACATGTTCCAAGACGCGAGATTATTCGACCATCTATCTGTGGCCGGTAACCTTAAATACGCTACCTCCCGAACATTGTCCCAGACTAAGCAAATCGTCGTAGATGATGTCATCGACGCATTTGACCTCAGCCAACTGCTTAAACGCCGACCAACTGAATTGTCTGGTGGTGAAAAACAACGTGTCGCGCTGGCCCGTACCTTATTAACTAACCCAAGGTTCTTGATGCTCGACGAGCCTTTGTCGGCGCTGGATGAAAAGCGAAGGTCCGACATTCTTCCATACATCGATAAGATGGCGTCACAATTCAGAGTACCAGCGCTCTACATTAGCCATGCGGTGGGTGAAGTCGCCCACATCGCAGGGAGAATACTTGCGATATCCAATGGTCGAGTCCAAGCCATTGGCCCCACCAGCGAGATTCTTGAGCGACTCGATCTCCTAAACGTCACGGGACGGTTTGAAGCAGGCTCGGTCGTTGAAGCCATCGTCATAGACCATGTTGCCCGTCATCGACTCACCCATCTCACTATCGACGGTCAAACACTTACCATGCCAATGGAAGCAGGGGTGGCTCCTGGCGATCACGTCCGAGTGCGCGTTAGGGCGCGGGACGTTGCCTTGGCACTTATACGTCCCGAGTCCATCAGCATTCGCAACGTACTCGCTGCAACGATCGTCGACTTATTCCATGTGCCGGAATCACCCTATGTTGAAGCTCTGGTCGAATTCCAACAACAACGTCTGCGAGCGCGTATTACACTCGCCGCGGTCGAAGACTTATCGCTCGCTGTTGGAATGCACGTGTTTGTTCTGATCAAAAGCGTGACATTTGATTCCAGCCCTACGTGATCAGTTTTCAGGCACATCCTGGGAAGACCCCCTCCTGGGTTATAGTCGAACACATTCGATACACCCAATTCGCTCATGCTTGACGAACTCGAACCAGACAGCTTGATTGTCGGCGCTAATGGCGAAACGTTCCGCGTGAGCAAAGCGTTGGCGGAAGCATTTCAACCCGGCGATCTCGTCATCCCAATTCCACAACAAGGATTACTCCACCTCTCTAATACCGAGCGACAAATTGTCGACCAGGCCGTAACTCAGTCCGTGGCAGCTTTCACAACGATGCAACAAGTGACTGACGATCAGGTTACTGATTTCTTTCATGCCTTTCGTGCTGCATTGAAGAACGACAAAGTCTGGGAATCCATTCAAACGATCAATGAACACGACGTCACGATGGCAAAAGAACGGGGTCGATCCACAACTCGTCTCCAAGTGTCGGAGACGATGCGCACGAACATGATCGACGGCTTACGCGAGTGGGCGGAATCCGAGCCATCGAGAAACTCCGTTGTTGAAACCGTCGATCACGACCAATTTCAGATTCAGCTGCGAACGGCCGCGCTCGGCGTTGTCGGATTCGTGTTTGAAGGACGGCCTAACGTCCTCGCGGACGCATGCGGCGTACTCCGGGGAGGGAATACGGCAATCTTCCGTATCGGTAGCGATGCATTACAGACCGCGCGGGGAATGATGGACCTCGCCTTACGGCCTGCCCTAATTCAAGCTGGACTACCCACCGATGCAATAACTCTTATCGACAGCTCAGCCCATGCAGCTGGATGGGCCTTATTTCTTGATTCGCGCCTCGCGCTCGCTGTCGCGAGAGGTTCGGGCGACAGTGTCGAATTACTGGGATCGCTGGCGCGAAGTGTCGGAACACCGGTCAGCTTACACGGTACCGGAGGAGCCTGGATGATCGTTGGGGATACTGCAATGCCAGAGATCCTGAAGCAGGGTGCGATTAAGTCCCTTGACCGGAAGGTCTGTAATACCCTCAACACCTGCTGCATCGTCGCCTCAAGGGCGGTAGAACTCGTTCCCGTTTTGCTAGACGGCCTCAATGAAGCTGCGGCAAAGCTTGAGCAGGAATACCGGCTACACGTCGTTGAAGGAAGCGAAGACTTTATCCCCGAAGAAGCCTTCGCCCGCAAAGTGGCCATCAATCGAGCGGATGGTCAACACGAAGAATTCCAGGCTTCGATTCTGCCAGCGGCCGACATTGGGAGAGAGTGGGAATGGGAAAATTCCCCGGAAATCACGTTGATCGTCGTCAAAGACCTCCAAGAGGCGATTCAATTGTTTAATGCACACAGCCCACGCCTGGTTGCTTCGCTAATATCCAACGACGAGCAGGAACATCAACACTTTTACAAGACGGTTGATGCGCCCTTCATCAGTGATGGTCATACCCGCTGGGTCGACGGACAGCGGGCGCTGAATAAGCCCGAACTTGGACTCTCGAACTGGGCCAACGGTCGACTTTTTGGTCGACACGCGATTCTAACGGGCGACAGCGTCTATACCGTTCGCGTACGTTACGTCGAAGCGAGCAATGGACTTTCGCCGACCTAGTTTTTGGGCGTGCGTACGCATGGGACGTTTTACTTTTTAGTGGTAGCCTCCACTCGTCGTAAACTAACTATGGGGAATTCAGGTGGCGCTCAGAATCAACTCAGAGGCACCAAACTTCGTGGCCCAAACCACTCAAGGTGAAATTCAGTTCCACGATTGGATCGGAAACGGGTGGGCCATTCTGTTCTCCCACCCCAAGGATTTTACCCCTGTCTGCACCACCGAGCTCGGCTACATGGCAGGCTTGCAGGACAAGTTCGCAGCCCGCAACTGTAAAGTGATCGGTTTATCTGTCGATCCCATAGGAAGTCACTCGGACTGGATCAAAGACATCGAAGAGACGCAGGGACACGCGGTGAATTATCCGCTGATTGGCGATCCGTCACTTGAGATCGCCAAGCTGTATGACATGCTTCCTGACGACGCCGGTGATTCCTCGGACGGGCGAACCCCCGCTGACAACGCGACAGTACGATCGGTTTTTCTGATCGGTCCGGATAAGGCAGTGAAGGCGATGCTCACTTACCCAATGAGTACAGGGCGGAATTTCGACGAAGTATTGAGACTCCTGGATTCCTGCCAATTAACCGCCGCTCATCAAGTGGCGACGCCAGTCAATTGGACCCAAGGCGAAGACGTCATCATCGTCCCAGCGGTTTCAGACGAGGAGGCAAAGATACGGTATCCCGATGGTTGGAAATCACCCAAACCATACATCCGTATCGTACCGCAGCCAGAATCGTAGTCCTGTAGTTGGGTGGATCGACCTCGGGATCCGGGTCCCGCAGTTCGGCGAGTTATCTGTTCAATCGAGACGATCGGTGAGACGTCGTCGAATCTATAGACATTACCGCTGCCATGGATAGCGGACACGCTCTCATAGTTGGTGGAGGCATCGGCGGATTAACCGCGGCTCTCTACCTGCAGCAACTGGGGTTTGTTGTCCAAGTCTACGAACAAACAGATAGTACAAACAGCGATGGAGCAGGAATCCAGCTGAGCCCTAACGCCACTCGGGTGCTACATCAAGTTGGACTCGTCGACGCGTTAGCATCGGTCTCGTCCAAGCCGGATTCAATTGACGTACAGCACTGGCGAACAGGGGGACGAGTTACCACCAAGCAATTAACGTACGGTGTAGAAGCCGACCAATCATCATTCCCCTATTATCATGTTCACCGCCGGGACCTACTCGCGTGTTTGACCAGGGCGGCCGACGAGGCGTCGATCCCTATACATCGAGGTAAACATATCGACGACGTTGGAGTTACCGAAACCCATGCATGGATTTCCGGACCAAATACCCACGAAAAAGCTAGCCTGATCGTCGGAGCCGACGGTATTCACTCAAGCGTGCGCCGCAGTCTCTTTGGCCCCGACAGACCGATTTTTTCAGGCTACGTCGCTTGGCGAGGAATCGTTTCAGCGGAATCGATTTCCTCCGAGACGTTGGCAACGAGGGCCGTTCTCTGGTGGGGGCCCAAAAAGCACGTCGTTCATTATCCCGTCCACAACGGCCAACTCATAAACGTCGTCTGCGTCGATCGAGCACCTCATTGGAACAACGAGTCATGGACCGAACGCGGCGATAAAATGGATCTCGTCGCCGCGTTTGGCGGTTGGCACGATGACGTCACGCAACTAATCGGTGGCATAGATCCTCAGGCCTGTTACCGATGGGGACTCTTTAACCACCCGCCGCTCAAACGGTGGAGCCGAGGCCGGGTGACGCTGCTCGGAGATGCTTGCCACCCGACGCTCCCCTACCTGGCACAGGGGGCCGCGATGGCGATCGAAGACGGCGCTGCGCTGGCTCATTGCGTCAAGAAGTGTGCGTCGATTGAGAACGGACTCGCAGCTTACGAACGGGTACGCCGAAAACGTACGACCCGCATCCAACGGATCTCCAGGCGAAACGGGTACATTTTTCATCTAACAGGGGCCGCAGCATGGGTGAGAAATAGGGTAGCTTCACGTATGGGCGAACGCATCCTGCAACACGCCCACGATTACAACGTTTTCGCGTCAGTCAACGAATATTTCAAGGACTAATTCATGCGCGTAATGATCGATCCATGCGTCGTCCCAATGGGCGTCGGAGTCTCGGTATCGAAGTACATTGCCGAATGCAAAAAAATACTCAATGAAGCGGGGTTAGAAACGCACTTACACGCGTACGACACAAATGTTGCGGGGGATTGGGACGACGTTTTTACCGCCGTTCGACGGTGCCACGAACGAGTGCATGACCTCGGTGCACCCCGCATCACGTCAACCATTAAAGTGGGCACCCGAACGGATCGCGTCCAAACAATGAACGAAAAAATCGTCAACGTTCAGCAGAAACTCTAATGAGTCCACTACGGTTGCAATCTGGCCTCCTTTAACCCGCGACATGAATCCGATGATGAAGTCCAACTAACATTGAAATTGACGTCGTCTCGCCGCACGATCAGTACCCCGAGC
The DNA here is from genome assembly GCA_002313255.1 of Gammaproteobacteria bacterium UBA1119. Taxonomy (GTDB): domain Bacteria; phylum Pseudomonadota; class Gammaproteobacteria; order Pseudomonadales; family Azotimanducaceae; genus UBA11889. The sequence continues at coordinate 6,654 of DCBA01000062.1, forward strand.
TTGTGACACGAATGGAAACGATATGTTGACCGCGGCCGAGAATAAGACCCTGACTGAGACGGGCTTCGAAACTCCAATGGGTGAAGTGTTCAGGTGCTATTGGACCCCTGCTCTACTCTCAAGGGAGTTGCCCACACCTAACTCGGGCCCAGTACGGCTTAAATTACTAGGCGAGGACTTTATCGCTTTCCGTGATTCCAATGGAGAAATCGGCATCGTTGACGCTCGCTGTCCGCATCGAAACGCCAATCTCTTTTTCGGCCGAAACGAAAATTGCGGGCTACGTTGTGTCTACCATGGCTGGAAATTTGACGTTCACGGAAACTGCGTCGACATTCCCAATGCGAGTACAGAGGTCGCCTCCCGATTGAAACCCAACGCTGGGATTCGTGCATTGCAGGTGCGCGAGTGGGGTGATGTGATATGGGCATTTCTGGGCGACGGCGAGGCACCGGAGTTACCCCAGTTCGAGTTCGCCAAAGTCCCATCAAGCCATCGTTTCGTGTCTAAAAAGTTTCAGCAATGCAATTGGGCACAGGCGTGCGAAGGGGGTTTAGATACCGCGCACTTTTCGTTTTTGCACGCGGGGATTAATGGCGGCGAGAAGGTCGGCCTTCATCATGTGGGTAAGTCCAAGGAGGAAATCGAAGGCCACAATGAACCGGCACGCCTCGCTCGATTTCGCTGGATGATCGAAGATGGGGAACCCCGATTCACGGTTCTCGAACACGCTGCTGGCATGCTCCTCTGTGCTGCGAGAACAGCCGACAATGACGACGTTTATTACCGCATGACTCAATTCCTTATGCCTAACCACTCGCTCGCACCAGGCAATTTTCCCGAAGACAATAATCTGGGTAATACCTGGGTGCCGATCGACGATACCTCGTGCTGGATCTTCTGTTACTGCTGGAATCCGGATCGCCCGCTCACAGAGGGAGAATGCCGGCAGTTAGCATCGGGATCCGGTATTTTTGCAGAGGTAGACGACCACTACATTCCAATACGCCAACGCGAAAACGATTACCTCGTCGACAGAGATGCACAAAGAACAGAAAGTTATACCGGTATACGCGGTATCTCCGAACAAGACGCCGCAATAGCCGACAGCCAGGGGCCAATCGCCGATCGTACAAAGGAGATGTTGGTTCAGACGGATTTGGGCGTCGTTCGTTTTCGACAGACCATGATCGACGCTACGGCTTCCGTCGCTTCTGGCGCAGAGCCTCTAGGTGTTGATCGCCCGGACGCATATTTCGTCCGATCCGGGGACTCCGTCGCATCCCCCGAGTCAAAACTAGAAGACGTGGTGTCAGCGCGATTTGGTCAGATGGGAGGCCACCCCCTTACTAATACTTAGCTCAACGATATCGCCACAGCAGTTTCCGAAATGACCAAAAGTCCATAGTTTGAGAAAGCCTGGTTCCTTCGTCACGACGAAGTGCTTAAAGAACAATGAACCTTCTGCGTCAAACGTGGTCGCATATACTTAATAGAGTTAATTTCAACTCGAAAGAATACTAAACGTCTTAACGTACTGGATAGGGAGACAACGATGTCAACGCAAACGAGTCAACGTATCAGCTGTCAGACCATGCGTATGTGGTTGTTCCCGCTACTGGCAATGACATCGATGGTCGTTTTCGCTCAGTGGCCTGCCGAACTGCACAGCAGCGGAGGTCGACCAACGTTGTCTCCGCTACTCAAAAAAGTCACGCCCGCGGTCGTCAATGTGGGCGTGAAGGGGTCGACCAACCGTCGCAACAATCCGCTGTATAACGATCCTTTTTTCCGTCGTTTTTTCAACGCCCCGGAACAAGCTCCGGCGCGTCCCCGACAAAGTGTGGGCTCCGGCGTCATCATTAACGCCAATGAAGGCTACGTACTGACAAATCACCATGTCATCAATAACGCCAACGAAATTACGGTGACTCTCTCCGACGGTCGCAATTTCACAGCAGAACTGATCGGAAGCGATGCAGGCACTGACGTAGCTTTATTGCAGGTCGATGCCGATAACTTGCACGAATTGAGGTTGGGAGATTCCGACTCGGTGGAAGTCGGGGATTTTGTCGTGGCGATTGGCAATCCCTTTGGCCTGGGACAAACGGTCACCTCCGGCATCGTGAGTGCGTTAGGGCGCAGCGGGCTCAATATCGATTATGAAGATTTCATCCAGACCGACGCGTCGATCAATCCGGGTAATTCGGGTGGTGCGCTAATTGACTTTGACGGGAACTTAATTGGGATCAATACCGCCATCATTGCACCCAGTGGCGGAAATGTTGGCATCGGCTTTGCGATCCCAGCGAAAATCGCAAAGGGAATTGTTAGTCAGCTGGTCGAATTCGGTGGCGTAAAACGCGGCGTTCTCGGTGTCATGATCACTACCGTCACGCCTGCATTAGCCGAGGCGCTCGACCTAGACGTAAAAAATGGAGCTCTTATCAACCAGGTCGTCGAAGACTCCGCCGCACAAGCCGCAGGTCTCCAAGCCGGCGACGTCGTCATCGCCGTTGACGGTGCGCCAATCGACACTGCAGGGGATTTACGTAACCGCATTGGTCTGAAACGGGTCGACGACGGCGTTAACTTGCACATTATCCGCGACGGCGAGAAAAAAACCATCGACGCGAAAGTTGGCGAGCCAGGAGCCACCATGTTGGCCGGCGGTACAAAGATTGAAAAACTGAAGGGCGCCGAATTCACCAATATACCGTCGGAGCACCCACAGCAAGGACAAGTTGAAGGCGTGCTCGTAACCACGGTTGAATCGGGTAGTCCCGCAGCGCGTAGCGGATTACGTCAAAACGACATCATTCAGGCTGTAAACAACCGCAATGTTCGCAGCGTTGATGACCTCGCCAACATATTGGAAAACGTGAGTGCAACCGTCGTCCTAAAAATTCGACGCGGTTCACGTACCATCGTCATCGCGATCCAGTAGGAAAAGAACAACCACCGGCGGTTGGCGAAAGGGGAAGTCGTGAAATTATCGGCATTGTTGTGCAACCCGATGTCAAACTCACCAGCGACAACGGGTCGTTAACACCATTGAATACCGTTGATCTAAGGGACGCCATCGGTAACACCGTAGACGCTGTCGGAGCATTCGACTTTGATCACCGAAAAACAGGCATCGCACCAAGACGCTTGCCCGCATGGACACGGGCCCAAGTGCCTCCAGCGATGGACGCTATGCTGCGGATGCCTTCAGGCGTACGCCTACGTTTCAGCACAAATGCAGGGCGCGTGGGCCTCCATTTTCTGGCTTCCGCCATTGCGCCATCGCCAGAACTGCGCCGCAGCATCAACCTAAATCTCGAATGCGAAGGTGAACTATGGTCAGCAAGCTCAAATGCTGGTAATACCATCGTCACCGACCCCGGCGAACCCGACGGTTACCAACTCGTCCGTGGTGACTCCGACACTGTTTGGTTTGATGATCTACCCTTACGCGACAAAATCTGTGAAATCTGGTTGCCCCATAACGCTTTTGTGGAGTTGCGTGAGCTCGCCGTGGACGATGGCAAACATATCCAGTCACCAGCTGACGATGAACGCAAACGCTGGATCCATTACGGCAGTTCCATCAGCCATTGCATGGAAGCGGAACAACCAGCCTTTATCTGGCCAGCTGTCGCTGCGCGCGAAGCGAGGCTTGCGCTCATAAACCTCGGGTTTGGTGGACAGTGCCATCTGGATCAATTTGTCGCACGTACCATCGGAGATGCTGATGCCGATGTTATTAGCGTCAAGGTCGGGATCAACATCATCAATATGGATTCAATGAGAGAACGCGTTTTTGTGCCAGCCTTACATGGATTCCTGGATACGATTCGAGAGCGGAAACCGAACACGCCCATCGTCCTGATATCACCAATTTTCTGCCCAAGCGCCGAACATCATCCCGGCCCTACGCTGCCGAACGCGGAAGGAAAATTTGTCACGTTCACGGGACATTCTGAACTGCGTAATGGTTGCATGTCCCTCTCCCGCGTCCGCAAACTCATCGAGGAAACGGTCGATCGGCGAAACGATGACAACCTCGATTACCTCAACGGACTTGATCTATTTGGCCAAGCGGACCGCGACGATCTACCAGACGACCTGCACCCCAACCCCGACGCGTACATCCGCATGGGTCATCGATTTGCAGCCCTAAAACTAATGTCCCATGCATCCCAAACCCCGAGATGAAA
>DCBA01000135.1:0-2371 GCA_002313255.1 Gammaproteobacteria bacterium UBA1119
TGATTGTTTCTTTCCTTTTCCTAATGGGCGTTAGCCAAGTCGGCGTCGTGTTTTGTGCGATTTGCCGTTTAGTCTATGCGCAGTGGGCTAAGCCTTTTTACCGATTAGCCGAACTCAGCACCATGGCGTTTGCACCATTTGCCGTTATCGGTTTCATCTTAATTTTCATGTATGAGCAGGAACTTTTTTATTGGCTCAACACATCTGCCGACCTTCATTTGAGCGGGATCACCGCTTCCTGGCTAACCAGCGACGGGCTGCTCTATCGAAACCTCTATGCGCTTTTGGCCTTTTACGGGCTTAGCTGGCTTTACGTTAGCAAGGGAGTCAAACAAGATCGATCGGACCAGGAAGAAATTCAACAGCGCAAGGTTGAGCGTCAACTTTTTTTGATGTCACCTTGGGTTATCGCCGCGTTCGTTCTCTGTAACACGTTCATCGCGTGGGATTTCGCCATGATGATCGTTCCGGCAAGTCACGGACACCAATGGGTAAGTAGCGTTTTCCCGATTCATTTCTGGTTTGGCAGCGTTTTTGCCGGAACCGCGGCGCTGATCGCGTTTCCCGCTCTATTGGGAAAGGGTGACACCTCTCCCTTCAACGAGCGCCATATTCGTCAACTAAGTACCCTGGTGACCGCCTTTACCTTGCTGTGGTTATACTTTTATTGGGCCCAGTTCTTTGTGATTTGGTTTGGCAACATGCCGCATGAATTCGAACCGCTTTGGCGTCAAATGTACGGCCATTACGCGCCTTATTACTGGACGATGATTTCGGGCTGCTTCTTCATCCCACTGGCCGCACTCATATTCGCTGTGTTTAATCGGTCCACCGTCGCCATGTGCGCCGTTGCCGTCAGCATCTGCGTTGGTGCCTGGGTCAACAAGTATTTGATGATCATCCCGGTGTTTTCAGACGATGCCCGTCTGAGCGATAGTCTCGGGCAACTCGGACTTTCCATCGTATTAGCGCTTGCTTTTGTCTCAGTCGTTTACGTACTCGCCAAGCGGTATTCCGTGTACTCGAACTGGGAGATGAGTCTGAGTCCTAATCCAGACCGCTAGGCATCGGGTGAGTACCGACTCTAAAAAAATCGGCTTGCTGATGGTGGGATTACTCGTTTCAGGCTTGTTCGTTGCGCTCGGAAATTGGCAGCTCGGTCGAGCCAACGATAAAACCGAGGCATTAACACGCTTCACCAGTCGTGCCCAGTCACCAGCCGTTAATCTCGCCGAATACAACGTCAGGGATATTGCGAACGCGGTCGGGCGATCCGCATTCACGAACGGGGTGTACCGACCAAGAACGACGGTTCTTCTAGACAACCAGACGTTGGGTGGTCGGATTGGGTACCTCGTCTACACGGCGTATCGGATCGGCCTAACGGATCAACACATTCTAGTGAATCGCGGGTGGATTGCGGCATACGCCGACCCTCGGCGGTTACCAGAACTTGGGCCGGAGCCCATCAACTTGACTGTGTCTGGTCGGCTTAGCGACCCTCCCGCGGAAGGAATCCGTCTCCGCGGCGCGGAGATCGCCGAGTCGATAGACGAAGGTGTCTGGCGGGTACAGCGAATTGACTTTCTCGCGCTTGCGAAACTCTTTGACCTTGAGATCATTGGCTCCACCCTGCTGCTCGACAATGCGATACCAAATGGGTTTATTCGAAATTGGACCCCGCCTGGGGAAGATCAAGCGCGGCATCTCGCGTATGCGTTCCAATGGTTTGCCTTAGCATTGGCCGTGTTCGTAATTAGCGTCGGGTTATTTGTCCGATCCAAGAGACATCCGCACACGTGAGTTCTAGATCCGCACCAGCCCAACGCAGGGGCCGGCTGATTCTGACGGGCATCGCGGCCGTATTTGTGGTCCCCGTGATTGTTGCCGCAATACTCACCATGGGTCCGCTGGAATGGCAAACAACAAGGACCATCAACTACGGGATTTTGGTCAAGCCTGCACTGGATCTTTCCTCGTACGGGCTCACGGTTCAAGGTGAAATCGAACCTAACGAGCGGACTGTGCCCGGGGACTGGTTCCTGGCGGTGTTCTACGACAAAAAATGTGCGGCGATTTGCGAACGCCTCATCGACCAAGTAAACCGCATCCAAAACGCTATTGGGCGCGATCGGACACGCGTGGATATCGCGATACTGAGTCCCGAGCCCATGGCGTCTAACGTCGAGCAGCCCTATTGGATGCTAACGGACGGCGATCGATTTATCCGCGAGTTGCATCGTGCTACCAACTCGCAACAGAAACTGCCCGTAGTACTGATCGTCGATCATCGCCGCCGCGTGGCACTCATGTACCCGCCAAAGGACGATGCACAAGACGCGCTTCGAGACCTGAAGCGTCTACTGAAGTC
>DCBA01000135.1:2766-5251 GCA_002313255.1 Gammaproteobacteria bacterium UBA1119
AACGTCGTGCTCTACAACCTGTTCCGACGAAGCGTCTCGATTATGAATCCCAACCCCGTTACCCATTACGGGATCCCGTTGACGTCGGTAGGGTCTTCAATCTGGCGCGCCGACCGCGCAATCAAACTCCCCTTCGGAATTACACTACCGCTCAGCATGGTCGTCATGGCCAACGGTCACCGCCAATTGCTGTTGTATTCGCCAATACTCCTCGACAATGCAACCCGTGCCGCCCTCGACACCTTAGGCACCGTTCGCTGGATCGTCAGCCCGAACCCTTTACACGGCCACTTTGTCGGGCCTTATCGCCGAGTCTACCCGGATGCCGATTACGTGATTCCCACCCAGACGCCAACGAAACAATGGCCATCGTGGTTCGACACCCTGATTGTCGAAACGCGCGACGGTTACACCGAAATCTGCGGTTATCATCGCGCTTCGCGCACCCTTATTCTTTCAGACCTTGCGTTCAACGTTCGAAGTACCAACGTGGGAACCCAATATCTGCTGCGTCTCAACGGTGCATGGAGGCAATTTACACCGACGCGCCTACAACGCCTGCTCGTACTTAAAAACCATTCCGCTCTAAAAACGTTCTGTCGGTGGGCGCTCGACCAAGATTTCTCCCAGATATCCGTTTCGCACGGTGCAATGGTGACCGACGACGCGACACTCGCGTATAAGCGCACCTTCGCGCTGTGGCAGTCTTCTTAGAGTTCCGTCCGCCGAGTTGAGGGTTTGTTACGATGCTTGTTTGCGGCCCGAGATCACTCAACCACGTAGCATCTCTTAACGGTCCTAAGATTTGGTCGGTAACAGAGGTAAAAAGTCATGGCGAGTGAAAATCAAGGAGCGTCGGTTGTATTGGCAGCCATGGCCGATGGCATCGGCGATTTAACGTTCGCATCGCCGGAATGGGTCCAGGTGGCAAGCAAGGTCTTGCGCGAAGCCGTCGGGCGTATCAACGAGCCGCTCGCCGATCTTGGCGAATTCACGCTCTGCGAGGTCGCCCATAATCCGCCTGCGTATTTACACGCTGGGAATAAACTCGCGTGGCACGCCCGTTTCAGTGGAGCCACCGTCGACGTTGGCACCGGCGAACTCGACAGCACCGAATGTGATTTCAAAGTCCAGGGCGACCACTCCGTCCTCAGCAACCTCGCCCGCATCCAATACCACGGCCACGACCCTAGCCTCGTGGCAGCTGCACAAGAGCGCTTAGGCAAATTAACGCGTTGGCAAATCGACGGCGCGCTACCCCAACATGCAGCGCTCGGCTCCGTATTAAGGACATTACACGACCACGTGGCGGTTCGTACCATGCCGCGCTTCACTTTCATGACGCCTGAATGGGTCAGTTCTGCCCGCCACATTCTTAGTACCCGGGCCGCCTCCGACAAGTATGCTCCGGACATTCGGAACATCGTCTACACCTTTTCCGAAGAATTCACGGACACGCCCCGTTACGCGTTTCCCGATGGTTCACACGGCGGGTTCTGGGTGCACTGCGACCACGGCCACATCTCGGTCGGTGCTGGACCGCTGCCGAAAGGCTTCGAGCCGGCCGACGCTTTGACCAAGGGCATGTACACGCCCGTCGTGCCCGTCGGACGCACGGTTAATGCTGCCATGACCGACGAAGAAAAAGAGGAACAAGCCGAGTACGGAAAAGCGGCCTTTCGCTTTGACAAAGATGCAAACAGAGCACCCGTCAATCAGTCATCTCCCTCCGGCAAAGGGGCCATGCCGCCCGAACTCGGACGGGTCTTTTTACCTCTTCACGACGAACTGTCCAAGCGAACTTCCAGCGAGCTTCCCGCCGACTTTGACGATTCGCTCAAAGACGAATGGAGCACACCACAGGGGTTCGATCGCGACGCCAATTACGACACCTCGTGGCTTCGTTACGGCGAGGTCGATATCTACGGAGAACCACGATCCTAATTCCCCCACGCTCAAAACGTCGACTCGCCAAGGCGGCGTTTGTCGTTGCGTTCTTCGCGGGCGCTGTTACGAGTCTGGGTAGGCCCGAATATTTCCCGGGGGCAATCAAGTTTGGTGCCAAGGACTGCTCGTTCTGTCATGCGCTGGCTTCTGGAGGAGGCGGGCACAACGAACGCGGCACCTGGTTACTCGCCGAACAAGAGCGGCGTAGCGCTAGTGAATTAAGCGTTGAATGGCTTTCAGAAAGGGACACATTGGTCGATCAACCCGAGACGACATCCATCGCCTCGACGCGCTTGATCGCGAAGCCCCCTTCTGAAAGGCCCCGTCCCCCGACCGAACGCCCCTTTGATTATTCCACCGCTCACGGCGACTGGCCCGCGTACGGAGGTGGTGTTGGAGCCAATAAGTACGCCCCTTTCGATCAAATCATGCCGGAAAACTTGGACCAGCTCGGCATTGCCTGGATCTGGGAATGGGATGACTCGCCAGATTGGACGGATCGCGCCACGCGTTCAAAAATGCCCGACGGATTCAAGGC
>DCBA01000006.1:0-5724 GCA_002313255.1 Gammaproteobacteria bacterium UBA1119
GGTGACTGGCGGCGGAGCATCAACGATGGGCTTGAGACAACGTATCGTGATCTCGTGAATCGTTTCGATCAGCTCTTGTACATTAAAGTACCTCATATGGTCGCCGTTCGAAGGTGGCGATTGGAGCAAGAACAATCGCTGCCAGCTAACATGCGAAAGGGCGTTGCCGAGATCAATCGATTCGTCGCGCACTATGAGCGATTGACGTTGTGGATGATGGAAGACCTACCGGCGAGAGCGGACCTCGTCGTGCATCTAGGTGAAAACCATGAAGTCACTTCCGTGGTGTTTTCCTAGGTTGAGAATCTCGCTGCCGAGAGCCGAAGTTGATCGAAAACGACTCGAGTGAAGACCCGAAGCGGTCAAAAGGCGTTTAACAACAATTCGTAAATTGATTCGATTGCACCGGTAGTAGATCCGATCAGAAAGTCTCTAGGCCAACATTCTCCAAACGGTCGCCGTAACACGCATTACTCAATATCCAACAGTTTTCGGGATTTCTATGATTGCCGTGGACGTCTGACAAACCATACCTCACAAAGAGTTATGCGTACCGTCACAAAGTGGCGCGCCCGCGGTTCGTTTGCAGCCACAAAAGTACAGCGTTCGGTCTTTATCTGCTTCGTATGCGACGGGCGTGAACTCCGTGTCGCTATGGGAGCCGTCGCAGAAAGGTTGATTTTCGCTCTTTCCACACGCGCACCAAAAGTACTTTTTGCCGGCTGTTACGTCGACAGGGAACGGCGCTTTTTGTGCAATATTCGGTTCGGCCATGGCTTATTCCTAGTCTTGTTGCATAGGTTGCGCGCCATCGTTTTCTCCAATACGTAGTCGCGCAAGAAGTGAGTGTGTTCATGGTGCCTGACTGTCTCGCGTTTTCCAACGCGCCCGACTACCATCGACGGCTATCGGGGTCTAACGCAACAAGGCTAGAGGTAAGAGTGGCTCGCTGGGATCGGGAAATTACAGAAACAATTCCGCAGTGGTTTTGGGACTCAATTGACGTTGAATCACGGCAAGACACGGTGGAAATCGATGATTGCGACGTGTTCTATCAAGAATGGGGAGATAGTTCCAAGCCGGGCGTGTTGCTTATTCACGGGATGAATGCGCATTCACGATGGTGGGATTTTATTGCTCCTCTGTTGCTTGAGCGTTTTCACGTTGGAGCGATGGATTTGACCGGAATGGGAGACTCCGATTACCGCTACAGTTATGACGCGGAAACATACGCACAAGAAATTGTTGGGGTTTGTGATGCCATCGGTTTTGACTCGGACGTGACTGTAGTTGGCCACAGCTTCGGAGGTGTCATGGCGACCAAGGCAATGGATCTTTACCAAGATCGATTTGGTGCATTGGTCCTGGTTGATTCGGGAATTCGCCATCCGGACGAACCGATTCCCGATCGGCCACAGATGGGCGGTGACCGGGCGAAAGCCTATCCCGATAGAGAGACTGCGGAAGCACGTTTTCGTCTTTACCCACCGCAGCCATGCGCGAATGAGTTTGTGTTGAAGTACATCGCGAAACAGTCGGTCATGCGAATTGATGGCGGTGGCTGGGCGTGGAAATTTGATGAAGATCTACCCGGCACTTTGAAAGGTGGAGAGCGATATCCAGAGGAATACGCCGGTTTATCGCTCCCCGTTGGAATCATTTATGGATCTGACAGCGAACTTTTTTCCAAGGAGACACTTGATTACATGCTTTCACTCATTCCAGTTGATGTGGAAGTGTGTGCAATCGAAGACGCACAGCACCATGTGTTTTTGGATCAACCGCTAGAGTTCGCCCATGAATTGGGCGACATGATCATACGACTGCGGGCCCATTGAGCTGGTCGATCTTATGCGTTGAGCTCTTTGTTGATGAGGGTATTTCTCGTCAGTCCCATGACAAAGCCCCTCCAGTCTGATATTCGGTGACTCTCGTTTCAAAAAAGTTTTTTTCCTTTTTCAGGTCCATGATTTCGGACATCCAAGGGAATGGATTTTTCACAGCCTGAAAGCGTTCGGGCAATCCAATTTGAGCGAGCCGGCGGTTGGCAATGAACTGTAAGTACTCCGCCATCATGTTGCCATTCATCCCGAGAATACCGCGGGGCATCGTATCGAGAGCGTATTGAGTTTCTAGTTCGGTCCCCTCCAATATCATTTGAGCCGCTAACTCTTGCATTGACGAATCCCACAATTGTGGGTTTTCAAGTTTGATCTGATTGATCACGTCGATCCCAAAGTTTACGTGCATCGACTCATCACGAAGAATGTACTGAAACTGTTCGGAGGTGCCGGTCATTTTGTTGCGTCGCCCCATCGAAAGGATCTGTGAGAATCCGCAGTAAAAGAAAATACCTTCGAGGACGCAGTAATAAGCAATGAGGTTTTTTAGCAAGGTTTGATCGTCTTCTTGCGTGCCGGTGGTGAATTGAGGGTCGGAAAGCTCTTGGGTGTATTTGAGTGCCCAAGACGCTTTGCGTGCGACCGACGGCACCTCGTGGTACATGTTGAATATCTCACCTTCATCCATTCCTAACGATTCGATGCAGTACTGGTACGCGTGGGTATGTATTGCCTCTTCGAAGGCCTGTCGAAGCAGATATTGTCGACACTCCGGGTTGGTGATTAGCCGATAAATGGCAAGTACTAAGTTATTGGCTACCAGCGAATCTGCTGTGGAAAAGAATCCTAGGCTTCTTTTAATGACAATTCGTTCGTCTTCACTCAGGCCATCCTCAGATTTCCATAGCGCGACATCCGCCGTCATATTGACTTCTTGGGGCATCCAGTGATTCGCACATCCATCGAGATATTTTTGCCATGCCCAGTCATATTTGAACGGTACGAGTTGATTAAGATCGGCCCGGCAGTTGATCATCCGCTTCTGATCGACGGTAACTCGCTCGGTATTTTCTTGATGAATCGTCGGCGCGATGTCGTCGTTCAATGCGTCAGGACGAGCCAGGACACTTGACCGGGATTCGTTTGGTGCGGGCGTTGTTTTCGCATCGATGTCGGTGGTGAGTGCCGCGGCAGAATGGCTGGCGTTATGGTCGGGTCGTAATATTTCAGGGTTGTCGAGTTGTTCGACGAGCGGAATAGCCGATCGTCCAACATTGTGGTCGGCAACACCTTCGTCGCTATATTCATCCCAACTGAGCATGTAAGGACCTCCTATTGGCAGGCTTCGCAATCCGGGTCATCGATTGTGCACGCTTGCGGTACTTCGGCAGGTTCGCCCATGGGGTCACCTTGGTTTATTCCGGCAGAAGAAGAGATGTCTGAAGCAACCGCGTTAAGCGCGCCATCACCGATAACCGTTGATTTCTCAGTACTGGTGGCACTGAGTGCGCGCAAGTAATACGTGGTTTTCAAACCGCGCATCCAAGCCATGCGGTACATGATGTCGAGTTTTTTACCTGACGCATTAGCAATGTAAAGATTGAGGGACTGAGCTTGATCAATCCATTTTTGACGTCGGCTCGCGGCATCCACGAGCCATCTTGGTTCGACTTCAAAAGCCGTTGAGTAAAGTTGCTTAAGATCGGCCGGTATTCGATCAATGGATTGGAGGCTGCCGTCGTAATACTTGAGGTCGTTGACCATCACACTATCCCAAAGTCCCTGACGTTTTAGATCGTGAACCATGTGGGGATTAACGACTGTAAACTCACCCGAAAGATTCGATTTAACGAACAGGTTTTGATAGGTCGGTTCGATCGATTGAGTGACGCCGGTAATGTTGGCGATGGTTGCCGTGGGTGCAATCGCCATCACATTCGAATTGCGCATTCCGTGGGTCTTGACCCTTGTGCGCAAGTCGTCCCAGTCTAATCGCGTGTCTAAATTAACCTCTAGATACTCCTTGCCTCTTTCGTTTTGGAGACGCTCTAACGAGTCTATGGGCAATATTCCTTGGCTCCACAGAGACCCTTCAAAGCTCGTGTAACTCCCTCGTTCCTCGGCGAGTTCGCTGGATGATTCGATAGCGTAATAAGAAATCGCTTCCATAGATTCGTCGGCGAATTCAACCGCCGCGTCGGATGCATAACTGATTCGTTTTCGGTACAGCGCGTCTTGAAATCCCATGATTCCCAACCCCACTGGCCGGTGGCGCATGTTTGAAGTTCGGGCTGCTGGTACCGCGTAGTAGTTTATGTCGATGACGTTATCGAGCATTCGGATGGCTGTACGCACCGTTTTCTTGAGTTTTTCGGTATCAAAATGGCCCGATTCAGTGACATGTTGCGCGAGATTAATGGAGCCGAGATTACAAACCGCAATTTCGTCCGCTGACGTATTTAAGGTGATCTCGGTACATAAGTTCGACGAGTGCACAACGCCGATATGCTGTTGAGGGGATCGCATGTTGCAGGAGTCTTTAAAGGTGACCCACGGGTGCCCCGTCTCGTAAAGCATCGACAGCATCTTTCGCCACAAATCCTGTGCTTTAATTCGCTTGTAGAGTTCTAACTCGCCCGTCCGCGTCAACGCTTCATAGTTAAGATAACGAGTTTCGAAGGCGCTGCCGTGTAATTCGTGTAAATCGGATACGTTGTTGGGAGAAAACAGGGTCCAATCACCGTCTTCGAATACGCGTTTCATGAACAGATCCGGTATCCAATTGGCCGTGTTCATGTCATGCGTTCGACGACGATCATCGCCAGTGTTTTTTCGGAGCTCTAAAAATTCTTCAATGTCCAGGTGCCAGGTTTCCAGATACGAACACACGGCGCCTTTACGTTTGCCCCCTTGGTTCACTGCGACAGCGGTATCGTTTACAACTTTGAGGAAGGGTACGACTCCCTGCGATTTACCATTCGTTCCCTTGATGTACGCACCGAGTGCTCGTACCGGCGTCCAGTCATTACCAAGGCCACCCGCCCACTTGGATAACATAGCGTTGTCACGAATAGCGCTATAGATACCGTCCAAATCGTCGGAGACGGTCGTCAGAAAACAAGACGACAATTGCGACCGTAATGTTCCCGAATTAAACAACGTAGGTGTTGAACTCATAAAATCGAACGATGAGAGGAGCTCGTAAAATTCAATGGCTCGTTCTTCGGGTTCCTCTTCCTGCATGGCTAAACCCATAGCGACCCGCATGAAGAAGATCTGCGGCAGCTCGAACCGAACCTCTTTCGAGTGCAAAAAATATCGGTCGTATAAGGTCTGTAAACCGAGATAATTGAATTGAAGGTCGCGTTCCGGGATTAGCGATGAGCCCAACCGTACGAGATCATACCGTTCGAGCTCGGGTGCGAGTAACTCTAATTCAATGCCCCGATGGATAAATGCCTGAAACGCTTTGCCATAAGTATCCAGCATCTGCGAGTGTGTGGCTTGATAATCTTGTTGTCCTTGACTGCGTATATCGAGAAATTCGAGTGTCTCGGTACGGAGTTGATCTAGTAAAAGTCGGGCGGTGACAAATGTGTAGTTGGGCTCCTCCTCGACCAATGTTCGTGCCGTAATTAGCAAAGACGTGGCGACGTCCACTTCGGATATTCCGTCATACATATTGGATAACGATTCGGTCAGGATGCGATGTGCATCGACGTCTTCGAGTCCTTCGCACGCCTCGGTAACTAGCGTTCGGATCCGGCCCATATCGAGGGCGACGCGATCGCCGTCCCTTCGCACGATAGTAATCGATATCGGTTTTTCTGTTGTAGGGTTGACGTCTTCGACTTCCCGCGCACGAGCCCGTTCTTCACGGTAC
>DCBA01000006.1:6122-7302 GCA_002313255.1 Gammaproteobacteria bacterium UBA1119
ATCCTCGATGTGAATCGTTCCACCCGACGGTAATCGGCGTATAAATATCGACGATACCTGCCCAGCTAGACCAGCCACGAGTTCGCGAATACGCGTCGATACCGCCGCGGTACCTCCCTCGACCGCTAGGAACGCTTTAGTGATTGCGACCGCGATTTTGTCCTCGGCGTATGGCACAACGGTGCCGTTACGTTTAATGACCCGAATCTGACCGGGGGCAGTCGCTGCGATCGAGGGGCTAATTGGACCTGGGGTTGGAGCAGTCACTTTGGCTGGACTGTTTTCGGGCGATTCCTGGATTTGGTCATTTGAACTGACCGATTCTGCATGCATTAAAGATTGGTCCCCTTTTCGACTTCTCGGCTACGTTTTCGAGCGCCACTAACCAGACAAGATCGGGCTACTTGGACATATACTACATGTGGTGGTGCCCGTTTTTAGCTTATGTTGCCGACCCGGGGGCTTCAAACGTTGTTTGTTCCAAGACGACAACTTCACAACGACACCATATGTAGTTTTTTTTTATACGAGCGGCACAACATAAAGGGATAATAACGGGAATGCAAGAAACTCCGTGGGGAAAACCTGTGGATTGCCTGTGAGTTACAAGGCAAAGCGACTACCACTACATGTAGTGGTCGCGTAACAAAGAATAGAGGAGCGAAAACCTAGATATGAACTACATATTGGCTATAGATCAGGGCACGTCGAGTTCGCGAGCAATTGTTTTCGACGACGTTGGCAATCCTGTTGGCGAAGGCAGTTGCCCCTTTGATCAAATTTTTCCGCGCGATGGCTGGGTCGAACAAGATCCCGAGGTTATTTGGAACACAACATTGAAAGCTGCACGCAATGCAATCGCGTCCTCACCGGTGGAGGCGTCGGGAATCGCTGCGATCGGCATTGCGAACCAAAGGGAAACAACGTTGCTTTGGGATGCAGAGTCGGGACAAGCCGTCCACAACGCGATCGTTTGGCAAGATCGCCGCACGGCAGAACGGTGCGTTCAAATGCAATCAGATGGGATGGCGACTACTGTCAACGACGTGACGGGTCTCGTCATCGATCCATATTTTTCAAGTACAAAAGTTGAATGGTTGCTTCGTGACCCCGAAGCACAGCGCTTAGCTAGGTCAGATCGGTTGCGATTCGGTACTGTCGACACGTTTCTAGTGTGGCG
>DCBA01000087.1:0-3291 GCA_002313255.1 Gammaproteobacteria bacterium UBA1119
CAAAAAATCGAACGCGGACGCGAACAAATCCGCTCTCTCCTCAACTAGAGCGTCTGCAATTTAACGACACCAAAATCGAGTTGCTTCGCTTGAAGTAAAGCGGTTGCTTGTTACCAAAACACAACGGACTTAATCGAATGCCGAAGTACCTTAAATTATTGTTTTATATAGTAAAGTAGTACTTCTTCGTATCTCCTGGGACGATACCGTACTCTAATTTGGTGGGCCCACCAACCACCGTAGTTACGGTGTAAACTATTGTTTTTTAAAGTTTATATAGATTCTGTAGTAGTGAGCTACCCCCAAAGTGATCGGACGGTTTTTCATTCCTGGGACTACACCTACCCCCCCTTTTTTGCAGGATGGTGGTCGGAAGGTATTTGAGCGTAGACCACGGCGGCTACGGGGCGCTTCAGCTTGCCGAGTCGAGCCGGGCATTGCTGCGCAGGGAAACATCGCTGTTGTTACGGGAAGAAGCTTCCCGATCTTCACCGAATAAACGTCGCAAGCGCCCACAAAGCCGCCGGGACGTTAGCAATAGAAGACGAGGTACTTATGGACGCCCTGCGTGACGAGCGTAAGCAGATCACCGAAGCAAACGGTGTTCCACCATATGTGGTTTTCCATGATGCAATGTTGTTGGGCATGATCGAGTTTCGACCAGCGATGCTTGGCGACATGATGGAAATATCCGGTGTCGGTCAAGCCAAGCTGCAAAAGTATGGCCAACGGTTTCTTGACGTGTTGCAACGGTTCGATGCCGCCGAGGCAAGTATCGAATAACGGTGAACATCCTTCGACTGACCAACGCAGAGATCGCTTTCGGCGATAAAACCCTTCTGGACGGTGCGTCCCTGGTCCTTGAGTCCGGCGAAAAGGTCGCTCTCATTGGTCGCAATGGTGCGGGTAAATCTACGCTTCTCAAGGTGCTGAGTGGAGAAGTTCACACAGACGATGGCAACCTTGGGTTGGTCGATGGCCTGAAGATCGCCGTTCTTTCTCAAGACGTGTTGGCGCCTGAAGATCATTCGATCTATCACGTGGTGGTTGAGGGCTTGGGAGAGCTCGGTGAACTTCTTGATCGCTATCACCTCGTTACGCAAGGGGGGTCGCCTAAGGAGTTGCAGGCGTTGGCCGGCATCGAAGCGGGCATCGAGGCTTTGGGTGGCTGGAACGCGGAGCAGCGGGTGACGCAAATGATTGATCGCATGGCGCTGCCTGCAGATGCCTTGATACGCGAATGCTCAGGGGGCATGCGGCGGCGCGCGATGTTGGCTCGCGCACTGGTTTCTGAGCCCGATTTGCTGCTGCTCGATGAGCCCACTAATCATCTCGACATTCCTAACATCGATGCGTTGCAGATGCTGCTGGCAGCCAGCGCCGCAACGGTGGTGTTTGTGACTCACGACAGGGCGCTGATCGACGCGGTGGCAACGCGAATCGTTGAGCTTGATCGCGGTGCATTGGTGAGTTACCCAGGTAGCTATTCCACGTACCGTGAGCGCAAACGCAAAGCCGACGAGGAAGAGGCTTCCTCCGACCGCAAATTTGATCAGCGGCTCGCGCGAGAGGAAATTTGGATTCGCCAAGGCATTAAAGCTCGCCGAACTCGCAACGAAGGCCGTTCGCGTCGTCTAAAGGCTCTGAGAGCCGAGCGTGCAGCACGAGTGGATAAACAAGGTAACGTCCGAATGGACATCGATACAGGCCCGCAGTCCGGCGCGCTGGTCGTGGAAATGCAGGACGTTACCTTCGGCTACGACACATCCCTGATACAAAGTTTCACTACCCGTGTGATGCGCGGAGACCGGATTGGCATTATTGGTCCTAACGGGTCGGGTAAGAGCACGCTATTGCGATTGATGTTAGGTCAACTCGCGCCCCAGCACGGAACGGTCACAGTGGGAACCCGGTTGAAAACCGCCTATTTCGATCAGCAACGGTCGCAATTGGATGGCTCGTTGACGATCCGAGAGAGCGTTGGCGAAGGTTCCGACACCATCATTGTAGGCGGCGCGCGAAAACATGTGGTGGGCTATCTGGGCGATTTTTTGTTTCCTCCGGCGCAGGTCAACCAACCGGTAGAAAGTTTGTCTGGCGGCGAGAAGAATCGCTTGCTCATGGCCAAACTATTCGCGCAGCCCGCCAACCTGTTGGTATTAGATGAGCCGACCAACGACCTTGATGTTGAAACGCTGGAGTTGCTCGAGGAGTTGCTGTGTGATTTTTCCGGTACGTTGCTGCTGGTTAGCCATGACCGAGCATTCTTGGATGCAGTGGTAACCAGCACGATGGTATTTGATTCAGATGGCCGGTTGCGCGAGTACGTGGGCGGCTATAGTGATTGGCAGAATCAGACGAAGATCGCTAGTCAGAAAAGTTCACGCTTACGCAAAATGCCTGGAGCGCGGAAGCGCGACAACTTTTCCCGGCGGCGGCTCGGTTTCAATGACAAGCGCGAGCTTGCTGACATACCCGATCAGATTGAGTCTCTGGAGGCGCGCCAGACGCAGCTGCAGGAATTGGTTGGTGGACCTGAATTCTATCAAGGTGAGGCCGGTGAGATACAAACTCGACTTGCAGAGCTCGGCGAACTGGCTACTGCTATTGAACAGGCCTATGAGCGCTGGCAGACGCTAAGTGACCAAGTTGACGATGCCTAATCAGAATCGGATCGCCATTTTCGTTGATGTGCAGAACGTGTACTACACCGCGCGACAAGCCTATGGCCGGCAATTCGACTATCGGGAGTTCTGGCGATTGATTGCTGGGCAGGGCGAGATTGTGAAGGCGAACGCATACGCTACGCACCGCGGTGACGCAGGCCAACTCAAGTTTCAAAGCGCACTGAAGTACATCGGATTTTCGGTCAAGCTGAAACCGTTCATTCAACGCAGGGATGGTTCTGCAAAGGGCGACTGGGACGTCGGCATCACGATCGATGTGCTCGATGCTGCGGCGAACGTGGATACTATTGTTTTGCTATCTGGCGATGGTGATTTCGACCAGTTGCTGGAGAAAGTCCGGTGCGCCTATGGCGTTACAGTAGAAGTCTACGGTGTTCGAGAGCTTACTGCGCAGTCACTGATTGACGCAGCAGATACCTATTACCCTATCGACGATCGACTGTTGCTGTAGGTAAAAAATTTCTTGCGTGGGACAAGTGGTAGCGCGACGATTGGGCCGTTGGCGATCTCATTAAGCACGCGAGGGAAATGGTTCGCACGCTGGAGGACCTATTGATTAGGAGAATTGGTGGGCCCACCAACCATCGTAGTGACGATCTAACCT
>DCBA01000087.1:3617-19797 GCA_002313255.1 Gammaproteobacteria bacterium UBA1119
TTGTTTTATAAAGTAAAGTAGTACCTATTCGTATCTCCTGGGACGTTACCGTACTCTAATTTGGTGGAGCCAGGCGGGATCGAACCGCCGACCTCTACAATGCCATTGTAGCGCTCTCCCAGCTGAGCTATGGCCCCAGAGAAGGCTCGCGGATCTTACGTGCGTGCCGAATAAAGTGTCAACGCGATCGTCGACCCTCACCTCACACCGGCAATATCCTTGATGTAATCAGCTTGTTCTCGTGTGATGGGTTCGAACTTTCCGAGAACGCACTTGGGTCCTACACGACGCATGCCCATGTTCATATCAATAAAGAAAATACGGTCGTGTTCACAAACCTGCCGTGAACGCTGCTCAACGCCAATTCGATATTGACTGTATAGCTTCCCCGCACATTGATCTCCATGTTTCCAGTGGTTCAACCACGCTTTTTTTCGACCACCATAGAAAATGACCCGGCGTTCATCGATCATCTCGATCTTGTCGTAGCGATTCGACCAAATGCAGCGCCTAGGTTTGCCGTAATCTTCATCGTCCAAAGCTGTGTTGAGTATTTCCTGAACCTCGATGTCAATGCGTTCTCGTCGTTCAGATGCGGTTTCCTTAGCCGAGGTTACGAGGGTAGTTCTCGACTCATTTTCTTCGGTGGTTGCGAACGTTCCGAGCGTAGTAACAAGCACCCAGGCTACCCATGTGTAGTGGCAACGCAACGTCATCCATCCAGTTCCTGAAAAGCGCGTTCTAATCGTCGCGTTTCTTTTTTTGAAAGCCCACCCAACGCATCGATTGCTGTTCGAATACGCGTCCGGGTTAGATCCGATCCGAGAAACGCCATGGAATCGAACAGAGGCAGCGAAACCTCACGTCCCGAAACGGCGACAAACAGCGGAAACAAAAAATCTCGAAATTTCACGTCCATGGCTTCCGCTAAAGACTTTAACTCCTCAAACAAGTCGTCCCGTTGCCAACTCCGCATCCGCTCAAGAGTCCTGAGGGCATGATCAAGGATCCTTAAACAGTCCCCCTCACCCAAATCCTTGTGCGCAAAACTCGCTTGAGTAATCTCCGCTCGTTCACCGAGAAGGTAGTCCACTTGTGGTAATAGATCGATGAACCGTTCCGTGCGTTCCTGAATCAGCGGCACAAGCTCCGCGAGCCGCTCGCGATTGACCGCCCAGTCTGCGACCCGATCCATGAACGCCGACGAGGACATGCCTCTTATGTATTGACCGTTCAACCAATTCAATTTTTCCGTATCAAATACGGGCGCGCCGGTGGACATTCGATCGACGTCAAGGGCCTCGACCATTTCATCAAACCCAAAGATCTCTCGTTCGTCAGGCATCGACCAACCCATCAGGGCAAGGTAGTTCAGCAGCGCCTCAGGAAGGTAACCGCATCGCTGATAGTAATTAATGCTCGTCGGATTGCGACGTTTTGACATCTTCGTTTGATCCGAATTCCTCAATAGCGGCAGGTGGTAGTGACTCGGCATGTCCCAACCAAAGTATTGGTATAGGAGAACGTGTTTAGGCACCGAGCTAATCCACTCTTCGCCGCGTAACACGTGCGTGATGTCCATCTGATGGTCATCCACGACGACAGCAAGGTGGTACGTCGGAAAACCATCCGATTTAACGAGTACCTGCATGTCCACTTGCTGCCAAGGAATCGTGATAGCTCCGCGCAATCCATCTTCGAAGGTACACTCGCCGTTATCCGGTACCCGTAGCCGAATGACATGCGCTTCGCCACTTTCGACGCGACGTACCTTGTCTGACTCATCCATACCTATGCAGTGGCCGTCATAACGAGGGGTCTCTCCAGCCGATTGCTGTGCACGGCGAAGTTCAGCTAATCGCTCCGTACTACAAAAACAATGGAACGCGTGTCCACGTTCGATTAACTCGGCTGCGTGCTTGGTGTAGTGATCCAACCGGTCGCTTTGGCGATAAGGTCCATACGGACCGCCAATATCTGGACCCTCGTCCCACTCAAGACCCATCCAACGGAGTGCATCGAAAATCACCTGCTCCGATTCAGTCGTACTTCGCGCTTGATCCGTATCCTCGATACGTAAAACAAACTGTCCGCCATGTTTTTTCGCGAAGGCGCAATTGAATAGCGCCATATAGGCTGTGCCAAGGTGCGGATCACCTGTTGGAGATGGAGCAACGCGCGTACGAACGGTCATGGAGCACTCACTCTAGGTACAGGGATTATACAACCGCTAAAGCGATCATTTGGGACGTACGAACTCGGAATCGAGCTCCGAAAATCGGGCTTAGGACATTTCCACGGTGCGCAGGCCGGATCGGCTGTGAACGGCAGAAACGTGACGGTTATCTGCACTAACTAATTCCCACGAATCAGGTCGCAGTAGTACCGAACGTGCAAGTTCATTGTTTAGCGCATGACCCGACATATAGCCGTCAAATGCCGCGAGCAGAGGCAAGCCCAAAAGATACAGGTCGCCAACCGCATCCAGCAACTTGTGTTTCGCAAACTCATCGACATATCGAAGGCCTTCTTCGTTCAAGACGCAGTCATCACTGACGCCAACGGAGTTCTCTAAGCTCGATCCCAAGCAACGATCAATCGCGTGGGCTCTGGGTAAATCGTCGATGAGGCCAAACGAGCGTGCTCGGCTCAAATCGTCACAGTACGAGTCGCGAGTAAAATCGAGTTCAACCCGTTTCGGGTAACGGTTGTACACCGGATGATCCGCAACGAACGTATAAGTGCCCTTGAATCCGTCGTACGGAGAGAGCGTTGCCACCGCATCACCTTGTGCGACGGTGAGCTCTTGGGTTATTCGGATAAACTTTCGTGGAACCGATTGGTCGCGTGCACCAACACTCTCGATCAGTTTGACAAATGGGCCGGCGCTGCCGTCCATGATCGGAACCTCATTACCCGACAACTCGATGACCGCGTTATCAATCGCAAGGCCCCAGAGCGCGGACATCAAGTGTTCTACGGTCGAGATATTGCTTCCTTCCTCACTGATGCTTGTCGATAGCAGCGTACTAGAGACATTTTGAGCTAACGCGGCGACGGCGACGTCGGGGCAATCGGTTCGAACGAACCGAATGCCCGTGTTCGCCTCGGCAGGACGTAGCGTCATACGCACTTTATTGCCAGAGTGCACGCCGATTCCAATGGCGTGCACCGACTTCCTGAGTGTTCTCTGACGCAGCATTGGGTTACCCAATCAACTAGTCGCAACCCAATATACAACGAAAATCAAATAAAATGGAAGAAAAATGGAGAAAGGATGGAATATTTTCGTTAGGCCCCCTGAGTCAAGTTAAGCGACCGCCGTTATCTTTCCTCGATCGAAATTCGGATGTAACCAAAGCACATTTCGATCAAAATACCATGCCCGAGAATCGCAAAAGAAACGAACAGAACGCGTGAAAGACATCAGAAACCGGCTGGATTTTAGCGACAAACTTTTGTGTGTCGCGCCCATGATGGCGTGGACTGATCGGCACTGTCGAACATTTCATCGACTCATCGCGCCGCACGCATGGCTCTATACCGAGATGATCATTGCCGACGCGATATGTTTCGGTCGAACGTCTCGATTGCTCGAGCACGGCGATCACGAACAACCGTTGGTACTGCAGCTCGGTGGGAACGATCCGCTCATATTGTCCCAAGCCGCCCTCGCAGCTGAAACGAATGGATTTGATGCGATCAATCTAAACGTTGGTTGCCCATCCGACCGAGTTCGCCAAGGTGCTTTTGGTGCCTGCTTGATGCTGCAACCCAAACTGGTCGCCGAGTGCATCAAACACATGTCCAACGCGGTCTCGATTCCCGTTACCGTGAAATGCCGTCTCGGCGTCGACAATCACGCGAGCTACGGAAAATTGGCTGACTTCGTCGGCCACGTGAGTGAGGCCGGCGCCCAACTATTTGTCGTGCATGCTCGCAAAGCGATTTTGACGGGTTTAAGCCCGGCACAAAACCGAGAGATTCCTCCGCTTGACTATAGTCAAGTCAGACACCTAAAGGTCGACTTTCCCTCCCTTTCGATTGTTCTGAATGGTGGTCTGAACGACACAGCAACGGTGAAGGAGGTCCTTAGTTGGGCGGACGGAGTGATGATAGGCCGTGCCGCTTATCGAAATCCGGCTTTCCTTCGTGAACTCGACGCCGGGCTCTATCCCGGGAAACAACGCGATAATTTCCAGTCCCTTCTCAACCAATACACAACATACATGGAACGCGAATTACACCAAGGTACCCGACTCCATGAGATGACCCGGCATCTGTTCGGTCTCTTCAGTGGATTGCCAGGCGCACGCCAATATCGGCGTTATTTATCGGAGCACGCGCGCCTCAGGGACGCAGGCGTAGAAACGTTCGTTCACGCTTGCTCTGAAGTCGAACGGAGGGCGGCGTAATGTTCGAACGCCTCAAAGGTGTGTTTGCACAGGAACCCATATCCGCCGTCGAAACGGAAAACACCACTGTCCCACTCGCCGCCGCAATGCTACTTCTTGAAGTCGCCTGGGCCGATCACGAACTCGAAGACAGGGAACTGGAACAGGTCAAAGTCGCGCTCGATTCGATGTACGAAATCGATCAAGATCAAGTCGCCGAGATCATCGACCGAGCCCGCGCCGATCACCAAGATAGTACCGGCGTTTTTCCCTTCACCAGGTTACTGAATGAACGGCTCGACCGTTCTGAACGTATCGCACTGCTAGTCCATTTGTGGAGAGTCGCTAATTTCGAGGGCGACAAAGAACATTATGAAGAACACGTCATCCGTAAAATCACGGACTTGCTCTATCTAAACCATTCCGACTTCATTGCTGCCAAGCGAGAAGTTCAAAACAAAAACTGAGATTCGCGATTTATCCAACTCCCTGGAGTGGAAGTTGCTTTAACGCAATCCAGCTTCCATCTCCAACGGCTCAAACTCTCGTTCGAGGCGTTTCTCCGAAACTTTTTCCCGAGCACCAACAACTTGACTAAATAACACGATCCTATATTCCTCCAACAGAAACCGGAGTCGGACAAGCACCTCTTCGTTCCCACACACGTCCTTTAATCGCGCGTATCGAACCTGCCACCCCGCTATGATTTCCGTGTTGTTTTCGTCCTTCCCCACTTTCCCTTGAAGGTGATCGATGCGGTAACGCATGCCATCGAGGTAGCGGATGAGATCGGGAAGTCTGTCGTAAGGCGTTGTCGAAAGAAAGTCGTGGGGGACCAGCCCTAACAACTGTTCTTCCATATCGCGGTGTGCACGGGCAAAGGTCTTCGATGACAGATCGTCAACTTCCCGAGCTGTATCAAAGCGCCGGGACACAACGGCCCGAACCCGTACAATTAACTCGAAATAAGTTTCAACCAGTTGTCCTCTTCGGTCTTTAAGACGTTCTTCAAACGCCTCGCGCGATCGAGGAATATCGCTGCCTAGGAAGTAAGCGACCCAAGCGGTGTCTCGGAGAACCTCATCGACGAGTTGATCTCGCGTACCTAGAGTCGCGTACTGGAGGAGCAGCGTCGTTTCTTTATCAATCTCCTTACGGATGTATCGGACGGACTGGCGTTCCCCCAGCAGAGCCAGTCGGCAAAGACCCTGTCGATTGGAACGCTGTTGCAGTTTCTGGTCAGAATCCAGACGAAAATCCACGCTCTCCTTCCGATCAACCAGTACTGGATACACTGACAACTGCTCCCCCGATTCGTCCAAAACCATTGACTCTGGGAGCCCAATATCTGGAAACGTCGTAAGGCCCTTCATCTCAAATTTTGCCCGCAAACCGTCGTCCATGCGTTGCTCGAGACGCGCGAGGAGCCGAGACTTTAGGGCTTCCACGTCTCTGTCTTGGTCGATCAGCCCGTGCTTGTTATCAAGCACTTGAACGTTCATGCACAGAAATGGCGGCAACCGATCAATATTCCATTCGGACACCGGAATTACGATGTCGAAACGGTCTCGCAATATTTGCGCGAATGCCAAAAGCAAGCGCCCGCGACGGTACCGATCCACTCGTATCAAGGAAGGAACAACAGTCGCCACGCGATCCGGAACGGGTGCAAGTTGCTTCCGCGTACGTTTGGGTAATGCCTTGACCAGTTCAACGCACTTCTCTTCGAAAAATCCGGGTACCAGCCAGTCAAGGGCGTCTTGTTGTATTTTGGCGAGCAGTCCCAACGGCACTTCGATCGAAACACCATCATCATCGGTCCCCGGCGCAAAGCGATATCGGACGTTGACCGCAATGCCATCAATATCGATTTGCCCGGGGAACTCGTCGTCTGCCGGGAAAAAGTCGGCGATCCGCAACAAATCGTCTCGGGTCATCATTAGACGATCGCGTTGGACCGAATCAACATTCCGATACCACCCCTCGAAAGACCGGACGCTAATGGCTTCCAAAGGCAATCGCTCCTCGTAGAACGCGCGTTGCGCTTCATCACTCGCGAGCAGATCGGTTCGCCGGCCCTTTGCCTGTAGCTCCATAATTTCGCTCACTAATTCCCGATTGTGATCAAGAAATAGCGCATCGATCTGTAGACTCGGTGCAACTAGTGCGTGACGGATAAATAGCTGTCGGCAGATCGCAGGATCGATGTGACTGTACGAAACTCGCCGATTTTCGACTACCGGCACGCCATAGACGACGGCACGTTCACGGGCAATCACCTCTCCGCGTTTCTCATCCCATCCGGGCTCGCCATACGTTCGGCGGATCAGGTGCGGTGCCGCTTGTTCGATCCATCTGGCCTCCACCTGGGCATTACAGCGCGCATAGGTTTGTTGTGTCTCCGTTATTTCCGCCGCCACCAGCCACTTCGGACGCTTCGAGGCCAGGACCGAACCCGGGAACACACGAAACGTCAAGTTACGCGGACCGGCATAGCTTCCTTTTTCGGTCTTCAAACCGATAAAACTAAGCGAACCGGCTAACAGGGCCCTGTGGACGCTCGCGTAGTCAGCCGCTTTCTTGTTTGAACGCAAGCCGAGGTCCCGACACGCCAACAGCAACTGACGGTGTAAGGATCGCCATTCACCCATCCGATTAGGCGACAAGAAATTTTGTTCCAACGCTCGACGGTATCCGCTACGGGTCGCGTCCTCGCGCAGCGCGTTGGCCCACGTCCATAGATTCACAAAACCGAGAAAATCCGATGCTTCATCCATAAAACGTTCGTGCGCTTTGTCGGCTGCCGCTTGCCTATCCAAGGGACGCAAGCGTGGGTCTTGGACGGCTAGCGCGGCGACGATGATCAACACTTCCGTCAAACTCCCGCAGTGATTTGCCTCGATCACCATGCGTGCCAGCCGAGGATCAACGGGCAACCGCGCCATCATGTTTCCTTTCTCGGTCAGCTTATCGTTGTCGAGCGCTTGTAATTCATGCAACAAACGCACCGCATCATTGACCGCCCGAGGACCGGGCGGGTCCATGAACGGGAACGTCCCGACATCGCCCAGGCGAAATGCGCGCATCTGCAGGACCACGGCAGCTAGGTTTGTACGCCCGATTTCCGGGTCGGTGTATAGCGGGCGACCGTCATAATCAGATTCCTCATACAATCGATAACAGACACCGGGTGCAATCCGGCCGCAGCGACCCCGTCGTTGGTCCGCACTTGCCTGGGAAATTGGCTCGATAGGCAGTCGTTGAAGCTTGGAACGGAAGCTGTATCGGCTTACCCGGGCCTCACCCAAATCGATAACGTAGCCGATGTTGGGGACCGTAAGACTGGTTTCCGCGATATTCGTCGCTAAAACAACCCGTTGTCGTCTTCCCGGCTCGAATATTCGTTTCTGTTCGCGCGGTGGCAACCGAGCGTACAGCGGCAGCACTTCGTATTGGTCACGAAATTGTCGGTTAATCCATCTCGACCAATCGAAAATGTCTCGTTCACCCGGTAGGAACATCAAGACGTCACGCGGTCCCTTCGTTTTTTCAACCCGAATTTCCGCCAGACAGGCCTGCAATGTCTCTTCAAGACTTTCGCTGAACGGCCGGTATCTAGTTTCCACTGGGTAGCCCCTGCCGCTCACGCTCACAATCGGCGCGTCGGAGAAATGGTGAGCGAAGGCATCAACATCGATGGTCGCACTCGTTATCAACACTTTCAGATCGCTACGCCGCTCTACTAATCGCTTTAGGTACCCCAGCAAAAAATCGACATTTAGACTGCGTTCATGAGCTTCATCGACGATGATCGCGTCGTACGCGTTAAGGTCACGATCGGATCGAATTTCGTTCAACAACAGCCCGTCGGTCATGACTTTAATTAAGGTGTTTTCGTTCCACTTATCGTCGAAGCGAACGGCATAACCAACTTCGTTTCCTAAGGAAGTGGAAAGTTCAGCGGCAATGCGTTGCGCCACCGTCCTCGCGGCGAGACGTCTCGGCTGTGTATGACCGATCATGCCGCGTCTGCCTAGGCCTGCCGCTAGGCAAGTTTTGGGGAGCTGTGTGGTTTTACCCGACCCTGTCTCTCCTGCAACGATGACCACAGGATGTGCACGGATCAGCTCAACAATCGAATCGCAATGTAAGCTTATCGGCAGTTCAGGAGGGTGAGAAACCGCCGGCACCAACGACCCGCGGCGGGCCAGTCGCTCAACGGATTCAGCCCAGCGAGTCTTTACACGGCCGCTAACCTTTCCATTGTTGACGGCCCGCGCAATATCCCGGGCATCTCGGGCCATAACGGAATTGGGGTCGAATGCGCGGGCTTTGACCATGGCGCACGAGTATTCCTCTCGTTAGAAGATCGATACTGCTATGTTATTTGGACAGAAGATGCATGCCTTCTTCAAGGCCACGAATCGTCAGCGGGAACATGCGCCCTTCAACCAATTCTTGGGTCATCGCAACGGACGTTGAATACTCCCAAGTCTCTTGGGGCGTTGGATTAATCCATACGATCTTGTCGTACCAACCCTTAAAGCGTGACATCCAAATGGCACCCGCTTCTTCATTCCAGTGCTCGACGCTACCCCCTGCATGGGTAATTTCGTAGGGTGCCATCGTTGCATCTCCAACAAACACGACTTTGTAGTCACCCGCATATTTGTTGAGAATATCCCAGGTGGGAATTCGTTCACTCATCCGTCGACGGTTGTCCTTCCACATGGACTCGTAAATAAAATTGTGAAAGTAATAACTTTCGAGGTGCTTAAACTCGGTCCGCGTCGCAGAAAAGAGCTCCTCACAGACTTTCACGTGGGCGTCCATCGAACCGCCGATGTCAAAAAATGTCAGTACTTTGATGGTATTACGCCGCTCCGGACGTAATTGAATATCCAACATGCCGCCGTTGTGGGCTGTCTTACGAATCGTTGTGTCGATATCGAGTTCATCCTCGCGACCGGTGCGAGCGAATTTTCTTAATCGACGCAACGCCATCTTGATATTTCGGGTACCCAGTTCCACCGAGTCGTCCAGGTTCTTGTACTGTCGTTCGTCCCAAGCCTTCTTCGCTTTCTTCTTCTTGCCTTTTCCAAGACCCCCGGGGCCTTTCCTCCCGTCGCGTTCTGCATCACCCTCTTCGCCATCTTTTCCGTCTTTGGCCTCTTCCTCCGCTTTCTTAGCCTCTTCTTCCTTTGCCTTCTGAAACGCCTCAATCAGCTTTTCAAGGCCGCCCAGCGATTCCAATTGTTTCAACTCTTCGGGCGTGAGGGATTTTTCAAATTCACGACGGAGCCATTCGTCGGGTATCAAGGACTCGAGCATTCCGTGTAGATCTTCAAGACCCTTGAAATACGCGCTAAATGCCCGATCGAACTTGTCGTAGTTCTTTTCGTCTTTTACGAGGCACGTCCGAGAAAGAAGGTAAAAGTCATCAATACTTGCGTAGACCACCCGAAACTCCATGGCCCGTAATAGATCCATGAGCTCCCGAATCGTTACCGGAAGTTTGTATTTTCGAAGCGTCAGGAAAAAGTTGATCAGCATCGGTTCTTCAAACCCCTTTCAGCTTCAGCCTCTGGTTACCCACGACTATCACGTCGATTCATAAACGCCAACCGCTCTAACAGATGCACATCCTGTTCATTTTTTACCAACGCCCCGTATAGCGGCGGAATGGCTTTGCTCGGATCTCTATTGGTGAGAATTTCGTCGGGAATGTCATCGGCCATAAGCAGTTTTAGCCAATCGATCAGTTCAGACGTCGAGGGCTTTTTCTTGAGGCCAGGAACCTTCCGGACATCAAAAAAGATATCCATCGCCTCTTTCACCAGGTCATGCTTGATCTCAGGAAAGTGCACCTCAACGATCTGCTGCATCGTCTCCCGATCCGGGAAATTAATGTAGTGGAAGAAACACCGCCTCAGAAAAGCGTCCGGTAACTCTTTCTCGTTGTTCGACGTGATGACGACGACGGGCCGAGTAATCGCAGTGATAGTTTCTTGCGTCTCGTATACATAGAACTCCATGCGATCCAGTTCCTGCAGCAGATCGTTTGGAAATTCGATGTCTGCTTTATCGATCTCATCGATGAGCAGTACAACCTTTTCCTCCGAGGCAAAGGCGTCCCACATTTTTCCGCGCTTGATGTAGTTACGGATGTCCTGAACCCGGTCGTCGCCAAGCTGGGAATCTCGCAGTCGGCTGACGGCATCGTACTCGTACAGACCCTGGCTAGCTTTGGTCTGCGATTTGATATGCCATTGAATCAACGGCACTCCGAGAGTATTGGCAATCTCTTCAGCGAGCAAGGTCTTGCCTGTTCCCGGTTCACCCTTTACCAGTAACGGCCGTTCTAGTTTCACGGCAGCATCGACCGCCATGGAGAGCTCATCGGTTGAAATATAAGTATCTGTACTATCAAAGATCATGCAGGGTCCCGAGACTTAACGTTGGTGGTTGAATGCTGAGGCAGCGCGTACTTTATCCACGCACCTACGGCGACGCAACCGACGGGAGCGCCTCACCCCTTCCACTTGATCGACTTTGACCGAACAAGGCGACTTGATCCGCCACCAATCTGCTTTCGTATATAGAGACCGACAAAAACAACAAGGATGGCCAGCGTGGGAAAGAATAGAACTGTCGCTGGCACCGAAGCGTCGGCTCCTCGTTCTAAGAATAGGCGGAACAGGAGTGCAATGAACGCGGGCGCATATTCACCCCCATTCAACGCAAGAGGGGTTACTGCCCAAACGACTATAAGACTGGCCGTTAAGCCGGCGAACAACCCAAATCGACGCAATGACCGCCACATGAGCCACGCGAGAACCCCGCCCGCCGACGCCAAAACAAACCACGCTACGACATACGACATCTATTCAAACCCATTTCACGATTTGCCACGCAAGATCATCCGGATGTACGTTTTTCTCAGACACCACATTGCCGTACACGCTGACCCCTGACCGACGAATTTCGTCTCGATTCCCAGCAATGAGGGGATGCCACTCATAAAGGGGACGACCTTCATCCATTAACCGGTATGCACAAGTTTTGGGCAACCACGAGAAATCGCTAACCGAATCCGGGTCCAGCCGTACACAATCCTGAACCAGGTGGTGGCGCTCGGGATAACGACTGCAACGGCAGCTCTCCATTTCAAACAAGCGACAAACAACAGACGTTGTACCAACCGCGCCTGTCTCCGAATCTTCGAAGCGAATCAAACAACACTGACCGCAACCGTCACACAACGATTCCCATTCCGTTTGATTCAGCTCACTAAGTTTCTTGGTTTCCCAGAACGGCTTACGATTCGTCACGGGAGCGGTCCTCGAGCGTTGGCGGAAGCTGCAGGTAGAAGCCTTGGCTCGCGATCGCCTCGAGCACCAGTTTGGCATCGGCACGCGCCAACGATCGATTCGCAGCAAGTTTAAAGCGCATGGCCTCAACCGGCCTCCCGAATCTTTTCAACAGATCCTCTGGCAACGACATCAGGTCGCGCGTCTCATCGACGTACAAATACATATCAACGACACGCTTGCTGCGGTACACCGCAACGTCACGAGCTGTCATCAACTAAGTTGTCCTGAAAGGACTTGAAGAAAAGAATCACCAACCAGTTCGTCGCGCCACCCGTTAAACCAAATGGGCAACACGTGCTGCGCTTCGTAATGGCGCACGCACGCTTCTACATCGCGTTTGCGTGCTAGCAGCTCGACAGCCATTTCCAATCGATTTGCCGTTTCTGCAGCGATATCCCGCAGCATCCTGACAATTTTCCCCTGGTGTGAGGAAAACGGTCGGGGCAACGGTTCAGCTAATTGTGTTGCCGATCTCCCTTCATCGAACGCTTCGAGGACTGCATCACCGTGTTCTCGTGCGATTCCAGGCGGCAGGATTCCTTCAACAATACGCCAATTGATACGTTCACTCTTCGCGAGCTTCATCAAGTGAGTATCCCAGACCGTTTTTGAACGCGGCACGTCTCGGTCGCGCGCTTCAAGCTCCCGCCACGTAACGAGACTGCGCAAGACGCTGAGTTGTTTCGGGGAAAGGCGCCAAGCGCCTTTGAGCGTGCGGTAATAATCTTCTGGAGAAATGATCGGTTGCTCCAACATCCGCAACATCTCCTGCGCAAACCAAGCGTGCCGACCCTGTTGTTCAAGGCGTGACCGAATCATGTTCCACATTTCTGGAAGGTACAAAACGTCGTCGACTGCGTATTCAAGTTGCGCCGCGCTCAGCGGTCGCTTCAGCCAATTCGATCGGGTCGATTGCTTTGCTAACTCAACACCCAAATAACGCTCCACTAGACCTGCGTAACTCAGGCTGAATTCAGGCTTCAAGAATGCGTGCGCAAGTTGCGTATCCACGAGGCCCCGTGGACGGACGCCAAGGTGGTGTTGAAGGACTTCAAGGTCTTCGGAACAAGCATGCATGATCTTGGTGACCTTAGGATCAAGTAGCGTGT
This sequence comes from Gammaproteobacteria bacterium UBA1119, assembly GCA_002313255.1. Lineage (GTDB taxonomy): Bacteria > Pseudomonadota > Gammaproteobacteria > Pseudomonadales > Azotimanducaceae > UBA11889. The sequence continues at coordinate 16,494 of DCBA01000087.1, forward strand.
TTTGTAGGCCCGTATAGTCGAGCTGTGCCTGCGCATCGACGAGCGTTATTTGGGTTCCATGGGCCAGCTGATACAACGCCGGGATCGGGTAGAACGTGTTGACGCGTATGAATTCAGTATCAATGCCAAGGACATCACAATCGGCGCAAAGTGCGTCATCAAACGCTGCTTGACTGTTAACCAGTTGTTCAGTCAATGCTGGTACGCCCGCGTAACGCATGCGTGATCGTTCCGCCGTCGACGTATTCGAGTTCTCCTCCGACTGGCACACCGTGCGCAATACGGGTAACCGATACACCCGTGCCGGCGAGGGCTTCGCTAATGTAATGCGCGGTGGCTTCTCCCTCGACCGTTGGGTTCGTCGCCAGGATTACTTCTCGCATTTCGGTTTGCACCACGTGCTCTCGGAGCCGGTCAAGCCCAAGGTCGGCCGGACCGACCCCATCGATCGGCGACAAACGTCCATGCAAGACGAAGTACTTACCGTCGTAACTGGCCGTCGACTCAATCGCTACCACATCGGATGGAGATTCAACGACGCAAAGCAGAGCGGCATCGCGTTTCACGTTGCTGCATATGCTGCAGGACTCGGTTTCCGACAAGTTTCGACATACGCGACACTGACCAACATTTCGAACCGCGTCGACGATCGCACCGGCCAAGGACCCAGCGCCCTCGCGATTACGTTGCAATAGATGAAACGCCATGCGTGTCGCCGATTTGATGCCGATTCCGGGAAGCACCTGCAACGCGTCGATCAGTCGATCGATCAGTGGGCTTATTCGACTCAAAACGGTAGCTTGACGCCCGGAGGAAGTCCAAGGCCCTGCGCCATTTCCGACATTTTTTGTTTTTGGGTAGCCTCAACACGCCGAACCGCGTCGTTGATCGCAGCAGCGATCAGATCCTCTAACATATCGCGATCTTCGGCTAGAAGACTCGGGTCGATTTCCACGGAATGAGCCTGATAGCGTCCGGATAGAACCACCTTCACCATGCCGCCACCGCTCTCACCAGTGATTTCCAGTTCTCCCATCTTGTCTTGGGCTTCTTGCATACGCGACTGCATTTCCTGCGCCTGTTTCATGAGATCTTGCATGTTTTTCATAGCTCTTCAGTCAGACCGCGGCTGCACCGCGTCTAATCGACCGTCAAATTCGCTCATTAGTGAGCGTACGTTTTCGTCTTTGCGCAACGCGGATTCCGCTACGTCAAGTCGTTCTTGCGCCAAACGCTGTTTACGCGACGCGGGGGTTTCTTCAACGATCGTACCCGTAGTTACGACCACTTCGACGGGTTTGCCGATCCGTTCTGCAAAGATTTCTTCTAGATGACCTTGCTGAGTATCGTTGTAGAGCATGTCGTGGCTTTCATCCAACAGAAGCTCAATCCGATCCTCGGTTAACGCGACGAGATTGCTGTGTTCTAGAATCATGGCTGTCACCCCCGTCGCCGGAATATCCTCGATCCGCTCGTGCCATGGCGCCCCTTTCAGTGGCGCTTGACCACTCGCTATTGGTGCCGAGTCCATCGCTTTCGTATCAGTGACTTTCGTTTTCCGTTGTTTTTTTGATGGTTGCCGTTGGGCCCCACTGTCCTCTGTTACCTCGACCGAGCCGTTCCCACCAGACCCCGACGGCGTCGTATCGACGCCCTCATAAGCAGGCTCAAAGTCGAGCAGTCGAATCATGGTCATTTCAAAACCAACTTTGGGATCCGGTGCGTACTGCATATCTCGCCCGCCCATGAGACAAGTCTGATACGCCAATTGAATCCATTGTGCTGAAAAGCGATCTGTGTAGTTTTGCAGGTCGCCTTCCGGTTTCGTATCGGTCGCGTACGCCATCGCGAGCTCGTGAAACGCCCGTTGCAGGTTGTCGAGCACATCGGCCAGATCCGCCGAGCGCGAGGCAAGTTCATTTGAACACTTGAACAACGCTATTCGATCCCGATCGGCGAGCGTGTCGAGTAAACGAGTCACCTCGTCTGCGCGCACGGTACCCAACATTTCGGCGACTCGATCCCCTTCCAACGATCCTCCGCAGTACGACACGGCCTGGTCGGCGATCGACAACGCATCGCGCAGGCTGCCATCTGCTGCTCGGGCAATCACGTTAAGCGATACGTCGTCGGACTCGACCGCCTCGTGGGTGAGTACGCTCCGGAGATGTTCGGTAATCACGTCCGGGAGAATGTTCTTCAAGTTAAATTGCAGGCACCTCGAAAGAACCGTCAGGGGAACTTTTTGCGGATTGGTGGTCGCTAGCAAGAACTTTACGTGAGGTGGTGGCTCTTCGAGCGTCTTTAATAGCGCATTAAAACTTGATGTCGAGAGCATGTGAACCTCATCGATGAGGTAGACCTTAAAGCGCCCTCGCGTCGGCAAATACTGCACGTTATTGAGCAGGTCCCGGGTATCATCCACGCCAGTGCGTGAAGCCGCGTCGACCTCGATCAGGTCAATAAACCGTCCCTCGATAATCTCTGAGCACGATTCACATTCGCCGCAGGGAGAAGATGAAACCCCTTGCTCACAATTCAGGCAATTAGCCAGAATCCGCGCAATGGTCGTTTTGCCCGTGCCCCGTGTACCCGTGAACAAGTACGCATGGTGTAAACGGTCTTTGTCGAGCGCGTTGACCAACGCGCGGACAGCGTGTTCCTGACCGACAACGTCATCGAACGAACGCGGTCGGTACTTTCGAGCAAGGACCTGATAGCTCATGATCATCCATTCTAAATCAGATCTTCACGAGTCAACACGCATCGAATGAGTTTGTCCGCTGATTTTTCCATTATCGGTCATCGGGGCGCGGCCGGTATCGAACCCGAAAACACGTTGCGCGGGTTCAAGCGTGCACTGGAACACCAGGTACACGCAGTCGAATGCGACGTCCATCAGATCGATCGCGAACTCGTTGTCATCCACGATGATACGGTCGATCGAACCACCGACGGAACCGGGGCACTGACGGACTTTTCGTTCGAAAGACTACGTCAGCTGGATGCTGGGGATGGAGAACGTATACCCATCCTTAAAGAAGTTCTGGATCTCGTTACAACCTCCGTCGGCGTCAACGTTGAATTGAAGGGTCCTGGTACAGCAACTGCGGTTGCAAAAGTACTCCGTCAATATAGTCATCGAAAATTGGTGTCGTCTTTCGATCATGAAGAATTACGGCAATTCGTGGCAGATGGTTCCGGTATCCCAGTTGCACCTTTATTCGGACGTTGGCGAGAAAACGGACTCGAGATAGCCCGCGCGCTACGGGCGCATGCCGTTAATATATCCGACCGAATCGCG
>DCBA01000074.1 GCA_002313255.1 Gammaproteobacteria bacterium UBA1119
AAAAATGAATCGATGTCGGCCATCAATGTAATGGCTTTTCGGATATCGAATGTCATGGTCCGCTTACGTGGAACAAGTCTAAACAACTCTTCGTCGCGTCGATCGGGTGGATCGTTTGGATTAGGCGGTAAGACTGGCGGCGGCTCGTAGACACTCGTCGGCAGGTAAGAAAGAAACGTCCGCGTCATATGCGCGGCCTCGTCCTCCGTTTCCGCCAAATTGTCGACGGAACCGTTGGTACAGTGGATATGCCAACCACCGAGCTCTTCCTTGGTAATCTCGTATCCCATCGCGTGACTCACTACCGGAGGTCCTGCGACAAACAATTGCGCGATGTCGCGAACCATGACTGAAAAGTGCCCGAGAACCGCTTTCGCGGCGCCGATCCCAACCACGCTGCCAAGCAACATGTTGACGACGGGGACCGTGCTTAATTGTTCCGCGTACATGGTGCTGCCGAGATGTCCGGGGAGATACGAGCCGCCGCCACCCGATACCCTCGGACGACCAGCTTTGATCGCTCCTCTGCTTTCCTTGGCAGTGCTTTCACCCTCTTTCTTCTGGGCAGGCACCATCGCAGCAACACTACCACCGCCCGAGGAACCGTCGAGCAAGCGTACCGACGGCGAACGCATTTCCAACGAAAGGCGATCGAGATAACCGCTCTTCGCACCGATCGCTCCATCTGCATGACCACCGCGTGACGTAAAGTCGTCTGCACAAACGATGGCGGTGCGTCCGTGGATCTTGCCCCAACCACCGACATGGTTCGCGGGCGTGAAATCTACGATCTCGCCTTCATCATCGTACGACGCAAACCCAGCGACGCTTCCAACTTCGCGGAACGAATCATCGTCAAGGAGTAGCGTGATGCGTTCTCTGCACGTCAATTTGCCCCGGCTACGTTGTCGCACCACGCCGGGGTCTTCCGACCCGGGGGCAAGTCGTTCTGTCGCAAGCGCCTGCAGGGTGTCGATCGCCTCGAGCACGGGCGCCCATGTTTCGTCGGCGCGATCGCGCGGTCGCATCCGAGTGCTCGCTGATCCAACAGCTGGCGTGATCACCGCGACTGTTTGGTCTGCAGCAACAACATCGCCGGGGCTAAGCGGTTGAATGCCTTCCACGACGCCATCACACGGGGCCGTGATCATTGTTTCCATCTTCATGGCGCTCAGGACGAAAAGTGCTTCCCCCACAACCACACGATCACCAACACCCACCGAGACTTCGACGACGTTACCGGCAATCGTGCTGGTGACCGTCAGTCCACCTTCAGGGATGTCGAGATCCAGCATAGGCGTTGCGATCGCGGTTGTTTCAGTCGAAGAGGTAAAGTTCGATTGCATTACCTTGGATTCAAAAAGGGCCAGCGCCGGACTCATCGACGCACCAATTGTAGGTCTGAGATTGGGCTCGTCGTCCAGCAATGTCGTTCTTGCATCACCTGCCCGAACAGTCTCGTGGGATAGGATGGCGACCAACTGCTGCAAATTGTTTCCAACGCCACCGATATGAAATTCTTGCAACGCGTGGAGCGTGCGAGCCAACGCCTTCGGGTACGAGCCCGCGCCATTCGACGAACCAATCACCTTGGCCAATAGCGGGTCAAATTGGGAGCGTACGGAGTATCCCTGATAGCCGCTCGAATCGACCCGCAACCCGACCCCTGACGGTTCTTTATAGGCAGTAATGGTTCCCGGGCTTGTCACGACGACGCGCGCCTGAACCGCAAAACCGTTTGGGGGGCCCACCTCCTGTTGCGTAGCGAGACCCATCGCAGCAAGCGAATCTCCCGCCGCTAGCCGGAACTGCGCTTCCACTAAATCAATGCCTGTCACCTGTTCCGTGACCGTGTGCTCAACTTGAATGCGCGGATTACATTCGATAAAGAAGTATTCTTCTGTCTCGGGCACGACCAGGAACTCGAACGTCCCCGCATTCGTATAGTTACCTGCCCCAGCGAGTTTGATCGCATCGATGAGAATACGTTCGCGAAGCGCTGGTTCGAGATCCGGCGCAGGCGCAATTTCGATTACCTTTTGATTGCGAAGTTGTACCGAGCAATCGCGTTCGTGCAGATGGACGAGATTTCCCTTGGAATCACCCAACACCTGCACCTCGATGTGACGCGGATTAGAGATCCGTTTCTCAAGAAACAAAGAGGGGTTAGCGAATGCTGCGTTCGCCTCGCTTTGACAGCGCTCGAACGCATCCGACATTTCCGCTTCCTTCTCGACAAAACGCATGCCGCGTCCGCCGCCACCAGCCGCCGCCTTGAGCATGACGGGATAGCCTATCTCCCGCGCTAATTGTTGGGCTTCTGTTGCACTTTCGACAAGCTCTTCGCTTCCATCAACGACCGTAATATCTATCGACTTAGCCAACGCGCGAGCACGTACTTTGTCACCAAATAGCATCAGCGCCTCGGGTGAGGGGCCAATGAAGGTGACACCTTCCGCTTCACATCGGCTCGCGAACTCTGCGTTCTCAGAAAGAAACCCATATCCAGGGTGAACGCAATCACACCGGGTCGCCTTGGCTGCATCAACGAGTGCTTCGATGTCCAAGTAAGCGCTAACTGGGTCGGCTTGATCGCCAGCCGAACTTCCAATTTCCTTATTTTCCGTGGTGTAGCGCGTGTGGAGTGACCCAGCATCCACCGCTGCGTACACACCGACCGACTCCATCCCGAGCGTCGTTGCCGCCTTCGCAATCCGAATCGCGATTTCACCGCGATTCGCAATAAAAACGCGTTTAAACGGCGCGATATCTGACACTTCGTGAGCCATGGCATCCCTCCTCGCGCAGATGAGACTGAATGGTCGGGCGCGGGTTGTCTAGTCCGGCGGACAGAGTCTTATCGGCTGCGGTCACGGTGCTATGCTGCGTATATCTCCTTGGTTTCAACGGCGCAGCCTTGCTCACAAAAGACGATACACAGTTCTTTAACCACCACGGATTCCTACATATTCCGAGCGTTTTTACTCCCGAAGAAACCCTTGAATTGACGACAGAACTCGACTGGCTCATTGACTCCTGGGCCGATCGCTCCCCAGGTTGGTCGGGTGATTGGCGACAGGTGTACATGGACCCTGACATCGAAAAAAAATCGGAGTTGGTAGCGATGCACGACCTCTATTTTTACTCCGATGCTTGGATGCGGGCGGTGACCCACCCCCAATTGACGTCCGCCATGTCCCAACTGATCGGCCCTAATGTCGAAGTGCATCATTCAACCCTGCACGTCAAACCGCCCGAAACGGGGCACCCTTTTCCGATGCATCAGGATTGGGCCTTCTATCAACACGAGGACGGACGCTACATCGATGTTCTCGTTCACCTCGACGATACCCACGCAGAAAACGGCGAAATACGGTTCCTCGATGGATCACACAAAGAAGGTGCAAGACCGCACGTCACTAGCAACGCCGGCGGGCCGTGTACGCCGCATTTGCCAACGGATCAATATCGTTTAGCCGATACCATCCCAGTTCCAGCTAAAGCCGGGGACGTGGTCTGCTTTAGTATTCACACGGTACACGGCTCCTACATCAATCAGACACAACGTAATCGTCGGATTGTTCGTATCGGTTATCGAGACCCAGACAACCGTCAAACCGCAGGCCAGAGCATGGGTCGACCAGGAATGATGGTTCAAGGCCGCCGCCACCGCGAGCCCGAACAACCGTTATTTTCGATCAACGGACCTCATATCAGCCGAAAAATGAAATCTGGTTGACGACATCCACACCACGGGGACGCGTTCGCTCCAGCGGCCAATCGGCATAGCTTTCGATGTACAGATAAAACGGGTGGGTTCTTAACCAGGTCGCGTTCATTTTGTATTCCTTCACCCGCAGGTCGATGGGGTTTAAGCTCCCTGCCAAGATAATTCCAGGATATTCGATGCCGCAGATTGCCGAACCCAGTGCCCAAGAGCATGCCGAAGGCTTGAAGACGTATTTGCGCGAAGGCAAAAACCGCGCGGTCCGTTTGGGAAATCGAGGGCCAATTCAATTCGACCGAACCGGCACGCTACGTGGCGACATCCTCGAAGCCTACTGGACTCAGGGATTTTACGTCTTCGAAAATGTTATCCAGGCGGAGGAACTTGATGAACTGAGGGCTGGAATTGCGGACATGCTCGCTCGCGCTCCAGTAGAACGAGGCGCGGAGCTTGACGCCAAAGGAAGGCCCGCATTCGGGCGAGAATTCACAAGAGATACGTACACCTGGATTCCGCCGTTATCGGACCCGGTCGGTGGAACCAGTCGAAACGGTGGTCGTCATCCATCAAAAATGGTTGAGCCCGTGCCTCCGAAGAATGCGCCGAAAGAGATCATTTACATGATGTTTGGCATGTGTCAGGCGATGGACGCGGGTTTACGTCTGTATGGCCACCCACAGTTATTAGCGATAGCGGAAAGCATCAATGGACCTGACTTCACGCCTTTTAACGATGCTATTTTTCTCAAGCAGCCGGGGCTCGGAGGATCTGTCGCTTGGCATCAAGATGGTCTAACGCACTGGGATTCGCCGAACTGGGACGAAGGCATTCATGGATTCAATTTTCAAGTTCAGCTATACCCCAGCACGCCTGGCAACTGTCTTTGGGTCGTACCCGGTACACACAAAGAAGGACAGGTCGACATACGGGCCTTGGTGGGAGGAAACGAAGGTTCCGAGTGCCTCCCGAACGCCGTGCCCCTAGTCTGTCAACCGGGCGACGTCACCGTGGTAAACCGTCAAACGTTGCACTGCTCCTTTGCCAATACGTCACCGGACGAGCGGGTATCACTGACCTTTGGATTTCACCGGCGTTCATCCGTACTTGGCGCCGTTGGCGTCCTCGGATCTGCCGAAGGCGACGTCTACGACGAACAACGCATCCATGAACGCTCTAGCGTGATTGCGGTTGCAATCGATGCTCGGCACCAGCACTTCCCGAAGGAAAAGCCGTACCACTACCAGCCCTTCGTGGGTTTGGAGGACAAATTTCGCTGGAACGAACATACCCGCGAAACGGTCATTAAGGACTACAACACCCAAGATTTAGGTATTTAACCGTTGTGATGGTCGGTCAAAGCGGCGTAAACGGTATTTGTCGTGTCCCGCAGGCGCCCCGAACAATGCAAAGCGGTCCTTACTAAGTGGATATTGATACCTACTTCACTGATCACTGGATCGACATCGAAGAGGATCGCATCGAGCGCTATGAACGCATGTTTCAGTGGCGCGATTCGCAACTCGAACAACTCGCTCCGGCGTCGATCGAAGCCGGACACCGTATTCTTGATTTTGGCTGTGGCCCTGGCTTCTTGGCTCTCGCGCTAGCCGACATGGTCGGAGAGCAGGGTCAGGTATACGGCGCAGATATCAATGCACGATTTGTCAGCGACGCGACGCAACGAGCTGGCGGCCGGGATAACATCAGTTTTCACCATCTCACCGACCACGTTTTGCCATTTGAAACGGCGAGTTTGGATCGGGTCCTCGCAAAAAATGTTCTTGAATACGTACCCGATGTCACTGCAACCCTTTCTGAGATGCATCGTGTCCTAACCCCCGGGGGCCGTATCCACGTTCTCGACAGCGATTGGGGGTTCGTGATGGTCGAACCTTGGGGGAAAACGACGGTCGATCGCTTCTTCGAGGCCGCGTCCGTCGCATTCAAAGAACCTCACATTGGTCGTAAACTCGTTCAGCTGCTCAAGGCAGCCGAGTTCGAAGCGGTAACCGCGAAAATCGCAGCTTCCCTGGATACCACCGGTGGCGGTCTTTCTGTGTTGCGAAACATGCGCCGGTATATCGGCGTTTTTAATACGATGAGCCCACAAGAAGCGGACGAACTCATTCTGGCTGCGGAACGAGCCGTGGATGATGGGACTTACTTATTTGCATTACCGCAGTTCGTCGTAACCGCCAACAAACCATCTTGACCGAATAGATCGGTGTCTATTCCTCGTCACATCCATTCGTTCGCGTGCGAATCGACCTTCCAGCGACCCTCACCTTGATACCGTGCGATCTTGTCCAACCGAACGGCGGGTGTGCCGCCGCCCCCTCGCGGGACGCTCCCGGTCGGTAAGAGCGGCAGCCCGTATTTCTCCCACCACGCGGGTTCGTCAACGACTTGCCCTCTAACTGAGAGTCGACCCAAATTCCATTCGGCAAACATATCGTCGAGCGGCCGGTGCCGCGATAGCACAAATTCATTCGAGTCCATGATCCACTGATTGGTGACTTCGCGATCACCGTCGGCCGGATCGTCGTCTTTATCGAGCGGAAACGTAAAGACGCCGCCCATGTCGCAACTGACTCGTTCGGCGCCATGCTTTCCCGCCGCAGTCCATCGCATGTGGCTCCTCGGTCGCACCTTATTAAAATCTTGCACCACCGCCATGCGGATCTTGTCACTTTCGTGAATACCAGCCGAATGAACCATCCAACCGTGACAAAACAATACGTCGCCCGCCTTGCCAGTGAACTCGATCGGCTGGACATTCGTTTTGATGTGATCCATCACGTCTTTAGACTCATTCGTGGCCACCCAATTCAGAGCCTGTTCGGAAGTTGGGTACAACAACTGCGGTGACGTCGGATAAAACGTATATCCTCCGGATCCCGGTTCGACATCGTGCAAGTACGTGATCACGATCATCTCCGTCATGCTTTGATCCATGTGCGGCCCCAGTTTAGAAACCGACCCCGCCGGATCACGCGGAAAAATGGCGTAAATGCCTCGGTTGCGTCGCGGTCGCTTGACCGGCCCACCTAATAACGCTTCTGCCATATGCAATACGCTCGGGTGGGCGGACGTTACTTCCACGAATCCCGGGTCGTGGCCTATGCCATGCCAGCGCCATACATCGTTGCTGAGATCCCGAGTCAGCTTATGCGGCAGACGGCCGACTCGTTCGCCCACAGCCGCTCCCCTTCTCTCGTCTTCGGGAGTCGGCCAGGCGCCACGACCCATCCAATTCTTGGCAAGACTCCAGCGATTCTCGTCGGGCCAGCGGTCTCCCGGGGATACCCACGAGTCTGGGTCAGCGGATGTCATATTTGCCGTGGTTACTGGGGGTTGACGCCACCACAGGTCCAGAAACGGTCGAAATGCGCCTGCAGAAACAAGACCCCGTTTGATCACAAAACCTTGTTCCCGAAACTGGATCGCTTCTTCCCCACTCAGCCCGAGCGTTTCTGCACCTGGCGGATCCGCGTCCGGCAGGGACGGACGCGGCAACAAGACCGGCGGCTGCTTGGTACCAAATGCCGCTTCCGGATCCCGCGGCGGAGGTACGGGTTGTTGGATGCTAGAACCGATGTTTAGGGTGTCGGTAGCGATAGATGTCTCCGAAAAATCCGGTTAATCCTTTCGAGCATATCGATTCAGTCCCTTAATCGTCTATGTGCTTTTTAGTCGACTCTCGTTTGAACCAGAATAAACGAGGATCCTAGGCAGGATTCTTCAGAACGCTATAATTCGGCCCCGCTCAACCTAGGGAGGCATGAGGTGAGTAGCAACAATCAACTTCGGACACACATCGCGATCATCGGCGCGGGGCCCGGAGGAATCTGTACCGGCATTCAATTACTAAAAGCGGGCATCGAGGATTTCGTTATTCTCGAAAAAGCCGCCGGTATCGGTGGCACCTGGTGGCACAATCGCTATCCAGGAGCGGAGTGTGACGTTCCGTCCCACCTCTACTCATTCAGCTTCGAACCTAAGAAAGACTGGTCTCGCCCCTACGCTCGGCAACCCGAAATACTTGAATACATGCGTCACTGCGTCGCGAAATACGAATTGTTGCCATACATACGTCTCAGCAAAGAGGTCGGCAGCGCTCGCTGGGATAACACCAGCAGCACTTGGAAGCTTTCGCTCGCCGACGGCACCTCGGTCAAATCGGACATCCTCATCAGCGGTGTCGGCATGTTCACCGAGCTCAATTATCCTGAGATTCCCGGCATCAACGAATTTAAAGGAACGATGTTCCATACGGGTGCATGGAAAGAAGGGCACGACCTAACCGGAGAACGGGTGGCGGTGATCGGTAGCGCCGCAAGTGCAGTCCAGATGATTCCTGAGATCGTTGACGCGGTTGAACATCTCTCCGTCTATCAAAGGCGCCCTCAATGGGTATTGCCGAAAGAAGATGCGGCATTTTCAAACGAGCAGCTCGCCGAATTTATTGAGAGCGACGTCGCCGTACCCTCGCGCCGGGCGAAAATCCGCGAAGGCCTGGAAGGGTTTATTACGTTCTCGAACCGCGACATTCTCACTAACGCCGAAGACGCTGGGCGAAAGAACCTCTCCTTCGTAGAAGATCGGCAAATCCGCGAAAAACTGACGCCTTCGATGGCATACGGTTGCCGACGGCCCCTCGCGTCAAACCTTTACTACCCGGTGTTCAATCGTCCCAACGTTCGACTGATTAACCGTGGCGTCGAGCGAATGAGCCGTGACACGGTGTATGCCGGAAACGAATCGACTGTGGTTGACACCGTCATTTTCGCGACGGGGTTTCAGACCACGCGGTACCTCTCGTGCATCGACGTATACGGTCGCAACGGAGTCAGCATTCACGATGCGTGGCAGGAAGGTGCTCAAGCTTACCTTGGCATCACTACCGCCGATTTCCCCAACCTCTTTATGCTCTATGGGCCCAACACGAATAACGGCTCGATCCTTGAGATGATCGAGCACCAGGTCGCTTACATCTTGCGCCAAATACGATTCATGGATGAACATGAGCTGCAATGGATGGCTCTTAAGTCCTCCAAAATGGCCCAATACAACGCAACGCTCCAGCGTGATCTTCAGAACGTTGACGTCTGGCACGGCGACTGCGGTGGCTATTACCGCGGCCGCGGTGGGTTTATCGTGACCCAGTGGCCCCACACCATGGATGAATACAAGGCACGACTTCAATCCGACCGAGAAAGTTTCGAAACGGGTTAGGAGAGGATGCATCGACAACTACTTATTAGATAAACCGAGGGAGTCTCCTCCATGCCTTACCAGCACCCCGAGTATTTAATTTCAGCGGCTGAGCTTAACGCTCGAATTGACGATCCCGATCTCCGCGTATACGACTCGACCGTGTACTTAAGACTGTCGGAAAAAGGTCCATACCGCGCAGAGAGCGGCGAGCAGACATTTCGGGCAGGCCATGTGCCGGGTGCCATGTTTTTTGACCTCATTAACGCGGCTTCTGACACAACTACGGGTCTCGGATTTAGCCTACCAACCCCCGGTCAACTGGAATCGCTGTTTCAAAATCTCGGTATCGAACACGAAAGCGAAGTCGTGATCTACAGCACTGATAACATGATGTGGGCGACGAGGGCATGGTGGCTGTTGCACTACTGTGGGCATCCCAACGTTCGTGTTCTTAATGGAGGTTTCGGTGCCTGGGTCGCCAGTGATCTCGACGTATCGGACCAAACGACGGCGTATCCGGAAGGATCATTCACCGTTGACGTCAACGTCGATCGGTTCGCGGATAAAGACACGGTCTTCGATGCCATCGGTGATGACGCTGTTTGTACGGTCAATGCACTAGCCCCCTCCATGCATTCTGGAGAATCAGCGATCTCATACGGTCGACCCGGACATATTGCGGGAAGTATTAACGTCTTCTACGACGATCTACTTCTCGACGGTCACTTTCGACGAAGTGAAGAACTCGTAAACGTTCTAGCCAATAAAGGACTACTGCAAGCACCTAAAGTCATCAGCTATTGCGGCGGCGGGATCGCAGCGACCATCGATGCCTTCGCTTGCCTGCTCGTGGGACAAGAACAGGTTGCTGTTTATGACGGGTCGATGTCGGAATGGGTAAAGGATGCGTCTTTGCCCCTCGAAATAGGTCCTTGATCCAGGTCGAGCGGTTGAGATCCCGCAGCAAAATGGCTGCAATGTTATTTCTGTGCGGCTAACGTATTCTCAGCGGGTCCGATCACTGGAGAAGAACATGGCAGAGAACGCAGAGGTGACCGACGACCCGAAGGGTTACGTCTCGGCTCGTGGCCCCTTCGAAATCTTTGAGAATCCGCCGATCAACGCCCCTTACCCTTCTGAGGCTGTTAACGAGGACCAGGCCGCGGATGGTTTTGAGTATGGCGCTCTGGCAGAAGAATTTGGTGAGGAACCAGTCCGGAAAAAAATTGGCGAGATGATTAAAGCGGCGACCCCGGGCACTAGTACAACCCCGCTCTTCGCACAACGAACCGAGGGAGGCATGAATTTAGTCCACGTCTGGTTTGGGCCTAACTTCCCTTTGTTTCGTCACAGTCACCCTAAGTACGGGGACTGTCTCTACTATGTCGTGGCGGGCGAGGTGATCCTCGGTAGACGGCGTTTGGGACCGGGTTCAGGTTTCTTTGTTCCTAATGGAATGCCATACAAGTACACGGCAGGTCCCGCAGGCGTCGAACTGCTTGAGTTTCGAGCGGGAGGCGGTGAAGACGAAGCGCCGGGAATGAAACTTGACGAGCACTCGCTCGATTCGATTCAACACATCATCGACCAAGCCAACGAACACGTTGATGAATGGCAGGTGCCCGAAAGGATTGGCGATACCGCATTGCGTCAAGCGGAGTACGACAATGGCGCAAGCTAGTGTCCGGACAAGCCACCAAATGCGCTCTCTGGCTCGTCCTTCTAACATCTAGCTCTGTTCACACTGACGAAAGTGAGGCGGTCGCTGCTGCGAGAGACAGTGTCGATACATGGCTTCAGTTAATCGACGGGGGTCAGTTTAGCGAAAGTTTAGAGAACGCCTCGCCGGTCTTGCGAAATGCGATTACCGATGAAAACTGGAATCAATCTCTCCGCGGGTCCCGATCACCGCTTGGGGCGGTTCAATCACGCAAATTATTGGGAGCGAAATTTGCCAAAGACCTTCCAGGAGCGCCGCCAGGCGATTACGTGGTTTTCGGGTTTGCCTCCATGTTTCAAGAACACGACAACATCATCGAAACGGTCACGGCGAAAAAGAACGATAACGGCGTTTGGCGCGTAGCGGGTTACTTCATTCGTTAAACAGCTCCCTCGTCCTTAATAGCATCATGAAATGACTGAACAACCTGCTCGACACAGATCGCTGCCTTAGCGTTGATCGCCAAAATGGGGTATTTCCGACCACCTCTATGTCCAAACAAGGTCTGAATTGGATGACCGACCTGACGCGCTCTGTTAGGTTACGGCGGCGTCGCGATACTGTGCGAACGCCCGCATCGTAGCTATACCCAAGACAATCAAGGCCATTTGATGAACAGTTCCGGCTCATATGTATTGCCTTTAAACACCGACAACGATTCACTTGACCTGATCGGCGGCAAGGGAAAATCACTCGCGCGGATGGCGATCGCGGGTTTTTCCGTCCCAACTGGCTTTCACCTGACGACCGCGGCTTATAAAAGCTTTATTGACGAAAACAAACTGCAATCGAAAATTCTCGAGTTAGCGAACCCTGAAATCAGTGGCATTAGGCTCTCGTTTGACCAAGCCTCCAAGAATATCCACGCCTTATTCGATCAAGCGCATATATCGGACAAAATCGTCACCGAGATTACGGCCGCCTATACCATGCTCGACGGCAAAAACCCGTCGGTCGCTATCCGATCGTCGGCAAACGCTGAAGACCTACCTGAGTTGTCTTTCGCCGGACAACAAGAAACCTATTTGAATGTATCCGGCAACGATGCTTTGGTTGAGGCGGTTCGCAATTGCTGGGCGTCTTTGTGGACGGCACAGGCCATCAGCTACCGGCACCAAAACGGCATTAAACAGGACTCTGTAGCAATGGCCGTCGTCGTCCAAATCATGGTGCCTTCCGATGTATCCGGTATTTTGTTCACGGCGAATCCCGCAACGGGCGAACGATCGGAGATGATCGTTAACGCGAGTTTTGGTCTTGGCGAGGCCGTCGTCAGCGGCCAAGTTACTCCGGATACCTACGTGGTTGACCGCGAAACCCGTTCCATCAAAGAAACTGTGATCGGTCCGAAGGCCCAGAAAATCGTTTCGGACGGCGATCAAGGCACCCGCTTCGAAGATGTTGCGGACGGTGAGCGGTCTCGATCCTCGCTGTCCGACGCGATGCTTAGTGAACTTACGGAAGCCGCTCTCGACATCGAATCCCTCTACAACGGGTTGCCTCAAGACATCGAATGGGCATTTATCGACGGCGATCTCAAGTTACTGCAATCTCGGCCTATCACGAATCTTCCTGTCCAACCCATAGAGGTCGAGTGGTCCCCGACACCACCCGCCAAATACGTCAGTCGACGACAAATTGTCGAGAACATGCCGGGTCCGATTTGTCCGCTGTTCGAGGAGCTCTACCTCACAGAGGGGCTTGAATCGACCCGGAAAGGAAAAAGTCTCATGGTCGGTGGCGGCCCAATGTTTGTGACGGTCAATGGCTACGCGTACATGCGGTTCGACTTCCCCCAACTCCACGAGTCGGGCAAAGCCCTAGAAAAAACCAAGCCCCCTAGCGAAGAAGAAATCGAGGCGGCGGAACAAAAAGCGATGGAAGCGATACGAAAGCGCCTGACGCAAGAAGAAAACGTCGCGAAATTAGAGAAAAACGACCTGGCTTTGTTTGTCTCCGAATTGCCCGAAGAAGACCGGACGGCATTCGAAACTTGGGCGACAGATCAGCAAGCGGAAGATCTCGCCCATCGCGTGACCATGCCTGAGAGTGACAATCCAACCTACGTCGCGTTCCACAAAACGGCCGTTAACGACCGACAACTGGGCGAATGGCACGAAGTAACCCGTCCTCGATTGGTCGGTATCGGCGAAAAATGGAGCAAACTGGATCCGGCAACCGCGACCGATGAGAAGCTCTTAGAGGGCATCCGTGAGATGGGAATCGAAGAGGGATACTACTGGTCGAGTAATTCAAGTCATACCTTTGGCGTCGCTAAATCGACCGACGACCATCTGCAGTGCTTCCTCCGCGAGACACTCCCCGATCACCAGTTTATTAGTGGCCAATTTCTTTCGGGAATCGAATCGAAATCCATGCAAGCAAACGCGGATCTCTTCGAAATAGCGAAGTCGGTGCGCAGCAACGACGAGCTTGCCAAGCTCGTCATCGTCACCCCATCTAAATTCCTTATGGAAGCCCTTCATGGGCGCAACGACAGCCGCGAGGCGTTGGATGCGATTGAAAACTATCTAGCCACCTACGGCCACCAAGGCTATAGCATGGATTTCATCGAGCCGACGCAAGTGGAAGATCCTGCCGCTCTCTTTGCCAGCTTGAAGGCCATGGTCCAGGACAAGGACTACGACCCCAAAAACCAGGATATACGCGCATCCGCAGTCCGAGCAGACAAGTACGACGAAATCTCGTCAATACTGGAAGGCCTTGAGTATTGGCAATTTCGTTACCGGCTGTGGCTCGCCCGCAAATACAACTACATCCGGGAAGAAGTTGCATTCATGTTTGGATACACCTGGTCGGTGTTGCGGCCCATGGCGCACGAACTCGGGCGCCGTTTGGCGGACGCGGGATCTTTAGATCGATTCGACGACGTCTATTTTCTCGTCACCGATGAATTGAATCGCGGAATCGAGGCGCGTCGCAGCAACGAGGGATTGCCCGAACTAGCAGTCCTAGCCGCAGAACGCAGGCAGCTTAGAGAAGCCCGTAAACAGCACCATCCACCCGGTACCCTACCCGCCGAAGCGAGCCAGATCAAAGGCATTGCGTTTAAAGAAACGCAAATCAAGAACGACGATTCCAGCAACACGATGCGCGGATTTCCGGTGAGTTCGGGACAGGTCACAGCGAAAGCGAGCATCGTCACTGGCGCGAGCGAGTTCGACAAGATGGAGCCGGGTTCTATATTGGTTAGTCCATTAACGACGCCCGCGTGGACACAACTGTTTGCACACGCGGCAGGTCTCGTTACCGACATGGGCAGTATCCTCGCCCACGGATCCATCGTTGCCCGCGAGTACGGCATTCCTGCCGTGCTGGGCGTCGGTAACGGCACCAAGAGAATTCAACACGGCCAAACGATAAGTATCGATGGCGATGCCGGAACCGTCATAATTCACGACGACGCCGACACGCATTCGTCGTAATTAGAAGTGACGAGGGATCACCGAATCTCAGGTTGTTAAACGCGTAGTTCGCCGATACGCCTGCCAAAGAACTCCCGAATTGCGGACAACGCTTCCTTTGACGCGGGCAACATGTTGGCGGGAATACCGTTAGCGGGTTCTGCTAACGAAGCCTGGATTGCATAAATTGGTGATCACAAAGCCTAAACCGAACTACCGGCGCCAACCTTACGCATTTCATCGGGCACTAAGAACGATCGCGGATGTTCGCCAATTCTGGGTGAAAGTTCGTTGCTAGACCGAGTCCACTCTTTAACCGTTGGGCGCCGTTTAAGTATTGCCAACTCAAAATAGATCGTCGCTTGTAACAAGCCGAGTAGTACACGTAACCGATCGTAAGTTAGGACGCGTACCCGAGAGAATTTAAATGCCTCTTTCTGCAAACCTATGGCGCGCACAACGTCTGACACCTGAAACTCCGTCGCGACGATCCCCACGAGCTGTTCGCGATCCTTTACCGATGGTTCAGAACTCAGGTAAACCACCGGCTCCCTCTCAGTTCGGCGAGCACTCGGTATGTCCCAATCAACGACTATAAGCGTCAGTGGCTTATCTGGTGTCGTGGGAAGCCTGACCTCATTTGATCCAAACGAACAAACCACGGCCGTCTCGACCTCCGCGTTCGCTGCGCTTTCTATCCATTTGTACGTCGTCACCCCGAATGGCCTCTCGACGAGATGCGAAATTTCATCGACGAACTTTAGGTGTCCTTCATGTAATAACTCAACGTGGCTGGATAACGTCGCTACAAACCTGAAGGCACCGCAAGATGCCGAAGTCACGAATAACTTCGTTCCTAACATCAACGCGCTAACGTCCGGATCGAGAAAAAACACACCGCGTCCAGCGGTTGCTTCGTGTACACGTTTCAGGACGCCCAGGACCTCCTCACTATCATCGACGTAGTCGGGTGCGTTACGTGACCAAAGATGGGCCACCACCGGCGTCAATGCACCGTCGATCGGATCGAACGCGACCACCTCGCAAACCCTATATGCTGGGTATGCCGTTTCAGCCAACGTCCCCTCGCCGACCAGGAATTCCATCTTTCTCGCGTACTTCTTCTGCAACGGGTATACGTGTACCACAAGCGGCGTTTCTTGCTTGACGCGACGCGCGGTTATACCCAGCAGATTATGAGAGACCGTGTCGGCCAATCCTTGGCGAGCCAGGTTGCGACTCAATCGTTTATGCGTCGCGTGTATCCGGACAGGTCTATCTAATGCCGCCGCGATGTCCCATATTTTTACGGACCGTGACCGGAGCATGCCGACCACAACATCCCGGACAAACCGCTTGGACACCTTACCGAGACCCGCAGCGAGTCGATCCGAAAACTCAGAAAATTTGACAGCCTCCGATCTAGACAAACGAATGTACCGCCGGTACCCCGTCAGGTAAAGATGCCCTACTACACCGCTTAATAACCATTAATAGACGTACTTTTTATTCGAACGTTAATTAACATACAAATACCTATATATTAGTAACTTACGGTATGTAAGTAATATATTTATTACATATATTTGGGTGATTTACTTTGGCGTATCGTAGCGCATTTCTATATCGCATACGACGCGCCCCGCGAGTCCCGCCGCCGTATCCTTATACTAGGCCGATGGATAGGTTCTCGCGTTACATTGAGCCACTCGATTCGAGCACCGGTCTCGACGTCATCGGTGGCAAGGGAAGATCTCTGGCAGCAATGCTTCGGGCCGGACTGCCGGTTCCCGTCGGCTTCCACGTGACCACATCGGCGTATCAGCAATTCGTAAAATACAACGATATTGCCAATGCGATTCTCGAACTAGCGACGCCCGTCATCGTTGGGGCAAGAGCGTCGTTTGAGACACCATCGACGCGCGTGATGGAACTGTTCGAACGAGGGGAGATACCACCCGATATCGTGGACGAAATTGCGAACGCGTACGCAGCGCTCGACGGAGACAAAGTTGCCGTACGATCCTCGGCAAACGCAGAAGATCTCCCTAACTTGTCGTTTGCAGGCCAGCAAGAAACGTACCTAAACGTGCACGGTCACGACGACTTGCTGGTCGCGGTGAAAAACTGCTGGGCATCCTTGTGGACAGCTCAGGCTCTCAGCTACCGCCACGAAATGGACGTCGACCAAGGTGCCGTGGCGATGGCCGTCATCATCCAAGCGATGGTGCCGGCGGACGTGTCCGGCATCCTGTTTACTGCAAACCCAGCCACTGGCCAACGAGACCAAGCAATCGTCAATTGTAGTTACGGTCTAGGCGAAGCGGTTGTCGGGGGGCAAGTGACACCCGACACGTTCGTAGTCGACAAGGCAAGTCTCAAGCTAAAAGAAACCGTTCTTGGAAGCAAAGAGCGAATGATCGTCTCGCGGAGTACCCAAGGTACGCGCGTGCAGCAAGTACCCAAGGAACAAAGAGATACCTCGTCTTTGTCCGAAAACTCCCTCAAGGATCTCGTCTCGCTTGCGAAAGAAGTTGAAGAACGCTTCGTCGGCCAGCCCCAGGATATCGAGTGGGCAATTTTCCGCGGGAAAATATGGCTACTGCAGTCCCGACCCATCACGCATTTACCGGAGCCACCCCCCACGGAAGTGACGTGGCCGACAATTCCAGGCGCACAACTATTGAAACGCCAAGTCGCGGAAAATATGCCCGATCCTTTATCGCCGCTCTTTGAAGACCTGTATTTGAGAGCGATCTTCGATACGCAAACCTGGCCCGATGGCTGGGAATGGAACGGCCGACTGACCAAGAACTGGATGAAGAATTTTGTCATCACCACCGTCAACGGATACGCCTACCAGCCCATCTACCACGAGAGCGGCAAAGACTGGGAAAAGTTCATGGTTAAACACCGCAAGCAACAAGTTGAGTTGCCTTGGTACGAGAGCCTAAAACGCGCATTTTCCATGCACGGCTTCTTTATCGAGGATATGAAGGGTGGGCCGCTGCATCGACTCTACCTCCTAGCACGAACGTTTCGCGTGTTCAGAAAATACCCAGCACTCGTGACTTGGGAAAAACAACAGCTTCCCGACTACCTTGCACGCATCAAGCGTTGGCGCGAACTCGATCACGCGGCGATAACTAGCGAGGAATTACTCGCGGGCATGAAGTCCTTAACGCGCACGGAGGCCCACTATTGGCATGCACTCAGAAGCGTCATTGGTACTGCCAAGCAAACGGACGGTGGATTCCACGCCTTCCTGGAAAAAAACGCACCCGACGAGGGGCTCATTAGCGGTTCGTTCCTTTCTGGGTTCGCCTCGAAAACGCTCGAAGCCGAAAACGAACTGCGGCACATCGTCGAGCGTATAAGAACCAACCGCGCCTTATACGAACTCACCATCATCACGCCCACGGTTCGGCTATTGGACATGCTTAAACAGCATCCCGAGGGAAGGCGGGTTTGCGAGGCAATCGACAAGTATCTCGATA
The DNA here is from genome assembly GCA_002313255.1 of Gammaproteobacteria bacterium UBA1119. GTDB lineage: Bacteria > Pseudomonadota > Gammaproteobacteria > Pseudomonadales > Azotimanducaceae > UBA11889. Next base: position 17,587 of record DCBA01000074.1, read on the forward strand.
GGTATGGGCGGCAGGTGTTCAATCTCGACTTCGTCGAACCGACCCTGGCTGAAGCTCCATCGCCGTTCGTTGGACGATTGAAAGCACTGGTCGTCGATCCCGGTTTCGATCTCGCAACCCGTCAAAAAGACGTGGCGCGCGATCGAAGATCCAAATGGCGGCACGCCATGAAGTTCTTTAGGGGGTCACACCGTATTGAGTTTCTGCGCCACTACTGGACTGCACGCGTCAACTACCCCGCACGGGAAGAAGCACTCTTTTACATGGGGCTCGCCTGGTCCACGTTGAGACCGCTGGCACTGGAACTCGGTAGACGCCTCGCAGATATTGGCACACTCAATCAATCCGACGACGTGTTCTACCTAACAAGCGGCGAGCTATCGGCAGCAATAAAAACCGAGACCGATACCTCGACATCGTCTGAGCTCAAAGACCTCGCGAACGAACGGCGCAAACTGCGCCGCCAACGTTTTCGAATGAACCAACCAAGCGCGATCCCCCCGTTAAAGAACGATAAGAGCGCGTACGCAACGATCAGGCAAAACGACGACGAAAAAAACGATCTACGAGGCTTCGCCGTATCACCCGGCACGGTGACTGGAATCGCCAGTGTGATCATGTCGCCCGACGACTTCGACCAGATGCAACCGGGATCGATACTGGTATGCCCACTCACGACACCTGCCTGGACGCAGCTCTTTCCGCATGCGACGGGTTTGGTAACTGACATCGGCAGTATCCTCGCACACGGATCAATCGTGGCACGCGAATATGGCATACCAGCAGTCCTGGGCGTTGGCGACGCGACCCAACGACTTGTCCATGGACAGCGGATCACCGTTAACGGTAACAAAGGTGTCGTAACGATCGAATGATTCTGCCTTATCCAAAGCCATATCATTTGAACGCACTGGGCGGCCATTTAGATTGTTTCAAGCCGCCTAAGGACAATCGATGATTCAACCAAATTCCGAGCACCAGGATCGCGTCGTGGCATGGTTACGCCTTCCGAGAGGAGATTCCGACCAAAGATGAAAAAGTTTCCTATTCTTGTCCCCGTCCTTCTAGCGATGGTGACCAACGCGCAGGTCGATCGCCCGAACGTGGTACTTGTGATGGCAGACGACATGGGTTGGGCGCAGACCGGTTATTACGGTTATCCCCTCATGAAAACGCCGAATTTCGACGACATGGCTCGCAATGGACTGCGGATGGACCGATTCTATGCCGGCGCGCCCAGTTGCACGCCGACCAGGGCGTCGGTGCTCACGGGTCGTAGCAATGATCGTACCGGGGCGTTTCGCGTTGGACACTCAATCAACAAGCAGGAAAAGATGCTCTCCACCGCCTTTCGTGAGGCGGGCTATGCAACCGCCCACTTTGGAAAGTGGCACCTGAATCAGACTCAACCAAATGGACATCCGCTTTCTGCCGATGACCCCCATAATCCTGGCGAGCTGGGGTTTGACTATTGGCTGAGCGCGACCAACGGGTTCGATCTAGGTGAATTCGAACTGAGTCGCAACGGTACTCGCGAGCAGTTTCAAGGTGATGGCTCGGAAGTCATCGTCGCCGAGGCTGTGAAGTACATCGGCAGGCAGGTGGCGCAGAATAAGCCGGTATTCGTCGTCATCTGGTACTCAGCGCCTCATGGACCCTGGACGGCCTCAGAGGAGGATATTAAGCCGTTTTTAGGCAAGGTGGATCGAACCTCGGCAAACATGATGGGTGAAATTATTGCAATCGATCGGTCCATCGGTCACTTAAGACAGAGCCTTAAGGATATGGGCGTAGCAGACAATACGCTCGTCTGGTTCACCAGTGATAATGGTGGTACACCCAATGTCGATGCACTTTCCCGTGGAGAAGGTGAGGACAGAGAAATAATCTATCCATCAAACTGTAGCGATGAAATTGACCCGAACCTCACAAGCCTGGAGGCCAGGACGCTGCACGGCTGCTACAGGGGAGTGGATCCGGATAGCACGGGACATTTGCGAGGATTCAAAAAAGATTTTTACGAGGGAGGACTTCGCGAACCGACAATTGTGGAGTGGCCCGCAGGTATAGAACCGCGGGTATCCAACTTCCCGTCGGGTACCGTTGATATGTTCCCGACGCTGATCGATGTTGCGGGTCTCAATCCAGACTCCATCAACAAGGTGCACGATGGTATCTCTCTCGCCGAAGTGTTCAAGAAAGAGCCTGCGCGACGAGATGAGCCGATAGGATTTAGGGCAAGTGGTGGCTGGATGTGGCTGGATAACGATTGGAAAATCGTCAAGAATTCCGATTACGCTGGTGGAGATAATAAGATCCCGTACGAGCTATACAATGTGATTGGTGATCCAAGTGAGCAGCAGAACCTGATCGACTTGTATCCGGATATCGCCACTCGACTGCATGAGCAATTTAAACAATGGAGTCTTTCGGTCAGTCGTAGCGCTTTAGGCGCTGATTATCCGGAAGGCAGGGTTCTTCCCACAGGGCGCGGACCCGATCCCGTTATTGACGAGCGCAGAGCCAGGCGGATAAAGGAATGGACTGAGGAAGTGCGCGCCGCAGCAGCGAGTGAGTAATGTGAAATGCGTCGGTCGAGAGAAGTATGACGGGCAGCGAATCTCCGGAAGGTATCGCTCTGCCACGCATCGTAAGCCCGTTAAGTCGGACCCATTGACGCCGGCCGAGCAAGCTTAGAAGGACGGAACGATACGTCGGTTCCAACAAAAGCTGCAAGAGAAACACACAGAATAAGTGGAGGCACAATAAGCGATGTCCGGTTTTAAAGTCGCACTCGGGTTGTCTGTTTTTATACTGGCGCTGACACTTTCCAGCCAGTCATCTCTCGCCGAACAGAATCCCACTGCTCGGACCAATATCCTGTGGATCTCCATCGACGATCAGTCGCCCTGGTACGGCACCTATGGCGACACGCGAGTCCAAACTCCGAACATCGACGCATTGGCGTCGCAGGGCGTGGTTTTCGAGCGCGCCTATGCCCCGTCGCCCGTATGTAGCCCGACCCGCTCGGCAATTATTACCGGTGCTTACAGTATTCGAACAGGTACACACGATCACCGATCCGGCCGAGTACCGAGCTACCAGATTCATTTGCCGGAGGGTGTAACGACTGTTCCAGAGATATTCCGCAAGGCGGGGTACACGACCTATAACGGCAGTAAGGACGATTTCAACTTCGCCTACGATCGCTCGGATCTCTATTCGATCGTGGAAGGTTTCAGTTTCGAACGCAATCAGTACAACCGGGCGTCCGACACTCGTCCAGGACAGTCGATCACCAGCGGGAAGGGCAAAGCGGCCGTAACGAAGCGCCAACTCGCCAAGGGTACAACCACATTAGAAAGAGGCGACCAAAGCTGGAAAGGACCGGCGGGCGCTGGAGATTGGCGCGATGTAAATGGCGGATCCGCGTTTTTCGGCCAGATGTCGGTGGCGGGAGGAAAAGGTATCAAGAACTTGGAATCACGATTACGGTCCCTCGGTTACACGCCCGTCAAACCTGCCGACGTGCGCGTGCCTGACCAATACCCAGACATACCCCAGGTGCGCCAACATCTCGCTGATCACTACAACAGTGTGTTGCGTACTGACTATCAAGTGGGACAAACCGTCTCGCGTTTGAAAGCGGATGGTCTGTGGGAAAATACCATTGTTTTCCTCTACTCCGATCATGGTTCGGATCTGCCCCGAAGTAAGGAGTTTACTTATGTGGAAGGCCTGCACGTTCCTTTGATCGTCGTCGCCCCGAGCATGTCGGAGGTGGTGAAACCCGGTTCAAGACGAAGTGACATCGTCAACCTCATGGATATCGCCGCAACCTCCCTCGCCTTGGCTAACCTCGACGTTCCAAACTACATGGATTCAAGAAACCTATTCGCGAAAGATTATTCCCGCGACTACGTTTTCTCGTCCGCCGACCGTATGTCGAATGTCATAGATCGAGTTCGTTCAGTCATGGGTGAGCGCTATCACTACATCCGCAACTTCATGATCGACCGACCCCTGATGAACTGGGGACACCGCGAGATGATTTCGCTGGCCGATCCCGAGAAAAGCAGCTTTCTGATGATTCGTCGGCTTGCCACAGCAGGGAAACTGACCTCTGCGCAGGCTGCACCCTACGACCCCCGTGTCGCAGAAGAACTGTACGACCTGAAAAACGACCCTGACGAGGTGGTGAACCTCGCCCACGATCCAGCCCACGCGGGACAACTCGACGCAATGCGCTTCCAGCTCGAAGCCTGGATTGTGGACACAGACGACAAGGGTCAGTACCCGCGCTCCGAAGCAGCATGGACAGAAATTACCGAGCGGTTTCCCGCAACCTGGTTGCGTAGTCCCGAATTCCAGTGAGCGATCTCAGCCTACTTGAGGGTTACGCAGATCGGTCAACCGGAAACGATCCACCTAGCATGAGTTTCCGCGCGATGCTTCAGCTAGCGTTTCGTACCTGGCCATACTTCCAACCCATGCTCAAACACCTGATGGTTCTCGGTGGGTTGATGTTATCGGGCATCGTCGCGGGCATACCCGCTGCATTCGTTGGTACTGACCTTTTCTACAACAAAGTGTTACTCGGCCAAAAACTGCAGCCCCTTCAGGCGACGGTGTTATTCGTTGGCGATGAATATGTCACCAACGAGGCAAGACAACTAGGCAGGCAAGGGACTAGCGCGCCATCAAACATAACCGACAATAGCCACTTGAATTTTCCATCTGGAGTCGATAATAGCGCTCAACCGGACACCGTCTCGGTATTAACCCAAGAACAACGTAAAACGGTCCGTAACCGCCTGATTATTTGGGGCATCGTCGGCAGTTTGTTCGGTGCATTGTTCGGGGCCGGGTTCTGGTATTACAACGTATGGGTCTGGCAAAGCGTTAATCAAAATCTACGGGTGGCGATGGTTGAACGCGCCGAGTCGTTATCGTTGAGTTATCACGACAACGCACGCGTCGGGGATGCCATTTTTCGTGTTTATCAAGACAGCGCCATGATCGTTAATTTGATTCAAAGCGGCATCTATACCCCCATCAGCGCCGCATTGGGCCTAATTATCGGGCTTTTCGTGGTCGCCATGTTCGACCCATGGTTTACGCTCGTGGTCGTCGTGGTTGTCTTTCCCGTGGTCTGGCTGAGCATCGTCTCCACGCCGAGGATACGGCGTCGAGTCCTCGCTAACCGAATTGCTAACAGTGACCTGACCTCCCGTGCCCAGGAGGTCTTCGCAGCTGTCAAGGTCGTCAAGGCGAACCGGGCGGAGTCGCGTGTATTCGATCGGTTTTCTGCTGATTCGATACGCGCACTCGATGCTGCATATTTCCTCCGCCTCGATATGGCGCTGATTACCTTGGTCGTCGGGCTACTGGCTGGCAGTACATTGATCCTTTCTGAATACATCATGGTTTCGTGGATCATCGACCAAAGGGACACCTTTCTAGGAGCGCTGGTCGCCTCGCTCATCGGCTTTGCAGTGTGGAACTACGGGGCCTATCGGATCGCGATGGGACAAGTAGGAGGCTTCGCATTCGGCATGCGTGGACTACTCGGCATCTGGATGCGCATGCAAGACTTATTTCTGGCATTGGAGCGCGCTTTCTTCCTTCTAGACATCGAGCCCGAGGTGGACGACCCCGAGAATCCACTACCCTTTCCAATTCGGGTCGCGCGTGTGCGTTGGCGCAACGTTGTATTCGGTTACAACCCGGATCAACCTATTTTGCGCGGAATCGATCTTGAAGCCGGCGCCGGTAGTATCACGGCCATTGTCGGCGCCACCGGTTCAGGCAAATCAACGCTGATGTCGCTTCTGCTACGTCTTTATGATCCCAATTCCGGTCGAATTGAAGTCAACGATGTTGACCTTAAGGATATGGCCGTCGACGACGTTCGCCGACATGCCGCCATTGCCTTACAAAAAAACGTACTGTTCGCTAATACCATCGCGAACAACATCGGCTTCGGCAACCCAACGGCGGAACCAGCCGCCATCGAGACCGCAGCAACAATTGCCTGCGCGCACGACTTTATCGAAGCACAATCAAAAGGTTACAACACCGAACTCGGCGAACGCGGCGCTAAACTTTCGGCGGGCCAACGGCAACGATTGTCTATTGCCAGGGCCGTTTTACGCGATGCGCCGATCCTCATCCTGGACGAGCCTACAGCGTCACTAGATGCCCAAACCGAACAGCGCGTACTTACCAACCTAACAACCTGGGGCAAAGACAAAGTCATTTTCCTCATTACCCACCGACTTTCGACCATCCGTAATGCAGATCAGATCGCGTTTCTTGAAGACGGGCGCATCGTCGAGACAGGTAGTCACGACGAGCTGACGAGATTGGAAAATGGCCGGTACCGCGCGTTCGTCGAGACTGAAACGGTCGAGACATCGCCATGACGATAGCAACAAATGAACCAACCTCCGTGCTGAAGGAGGTCCTAGGCAAGAACCAATTCGATGACCGCGTCGACACCCAATCCGACATTAAAACTAACGAAGCACTGCGACTCATTGGACGCTGCGCCAAGCTGCTCACCGAAGCTAAGTGGTTATTCAGTCTGAAGTTCCTGCTACAGCTCGGACTGGTATTTCCCGCGCTTCTCTTGCCCTGGATGGCCAAGATCCTGATCGACAACGTCATCTTGCAACGACCGTTCGGTGAAACCAGCGTCGCCTATCCGCCGTTCATGAATCCGATACTCAGCCTGATTGACGGACTGGATCCAATGGGAATCATGCTGGTCTTAACCATCATCTACGCCATTATGCTCTTCACCATCGGTAGTCGGATGGGTGGGACGGGCGCAGGGCTTCTGCAAGGCCAGGACGCGGCGACGCAAGCCGAAAACACCGTTAGTGCGGGCTATAGTGCGGGCGGCGGCATCTGGGGTATCGCCGAATTCATGGTGCACGTCCGCCTGACTCAGTCCATCGCCAATCGTGTGCGTACCCGTCTATTTCACCGTCTTACGCTCCTACCAATGACCGTACTCGACGACCAGCGTATCGGCGATAGCGTCTTTCGAGTGCTCTATGACGTACCCGAAGTCCCCGACCTCGCGTACCGGGTCACCTTCACTCCTTTTTTCATGGGCCTCGGAGCTTTAATCAGCCTCTACATTCTTCAATATTCCTACGGCGCGGTTGCGCCAGAACTCATTTGGATTGCTTGGTTCGCCGTCCCTGCAGCGTTCGTGACCACGTTTCCCTTTTCTGGCGCGCTCAGACGTACCAATCAAAATAAACGCGCCGCTGGTTCAGCCGCCACCAACGCCATGGAAGAATCCATCACACAGGTCGGTGCAGTACAGAGTCTCGGAGCTTCAACGCAAGTGTCTAGCCGTTTTGCGTCCTTCAGCGATCAGACGTTCCTCCGCGAACGCTATGCGATCGCGGTGATTATCTTTGTGGCATCGATCGCGGGCGGCGTTTTCGCTGCCGCAGCCATCTACGTCACCATACTGGTGTCCGACCAGATCATTGAAAACACGATGACCCCCGGCGATTTCGCCGTGTTGTTAGGCATCTATTACCAAATCTCTAGCGCCGCTGGCTATTACGGTGCCATATGGATCAAACTTCAAGAAACGCTGGCCGCGGTACGCCGTGTCTTCTTTTTCCTCGACTATCGCTCCGAGGAGAACCGGTCAGAGGGCCAGCAATTAGACAACATCCAAGAGAGTGTCGTGCTGGAAGATGTCAGCTTCGACTACCCCGACGGCAAACGGGCTCTCGACCGCATCAACGTTGAACTTCCCATCAACAAACTCGTCGCGATTGTGGGCCCCACTGGCGCTGGTAAAACTACCTTGGCCTACCTCATTCCCTCGTTACTCACACCAACTTCTGGTCGCATTTTGATCGACGGTGTCGACATCCGCGAACTTAACGTGGACAGCCTGAGGCGCCACGTCACCTACGTATTCCAGGAACACGTACTCCTTTCCGACACGGTCCGTGAAAATCTCCTGCTTGCGAATCCGGATGCGACAGAATCAAAGTTGCGTGAAGCCCTCGAGACTGCAGGTTGCAACGAATTCCTCGATAAACTACCCGATGGGATCGACACAGTTCTCGGGCGATCCGGCGATACGTTATCGGTCGGTCAGCAACAACGACTGTCTATTGCACGCGGCCTCGTTCGCGACGCCAAGATCTTGATTCTAGACGAACCCACGGCGGCTCTCGACCCGCAAACCGAGCAGCGCCTCGTCGGCGCTCTAGAAAACGCAGCCAAAGACCGTCTCGTCATCGTCATCGCTCATCGCCTGTCGACCATTCGTCATGCCGATCGAATAATATTTCTAGAGGACGGTCGAATCGTCGAGAGCGGCTCCGAAGCCGAATTGATGGCCCGACCCGACGGGCGCTACCGAACATTTGTCGAGTTACAACAAACCTAGCTCCCTCCGGTCGTCTGGTGTCCGATACGATGGTCCGTCATAGCTGATCTTGCGTTACCAACACGACGGGTCCGGTTCGAGAAAAAGTCCGAGCGATAGCATCGAATATTAGGAATAGGAAAGGCGCCGCACAGATCCAAAAATGGGTGATTTCTATTCTAACAATTGGAAAATTGCACGTTGGACGTTTAGTGTGACAGTTGGGTGGGTTCAACGTATTTAGCGGGGATATCAGATGCGTGTTTCAACGGTCTTGTCTGGTTCATTAATATCTGCATTGTTGGTGTTTATTGGTCTCCCATTGGGAGCGGCCGAAGAAGCGCAACAAGACGAAGGGTACATGGAGGAAGTCATCGTCACGGGCGAGCGTGGCGAAGTGAACGTCATGGATCGACCCATGACGGTAACCGGCTTTAACCAAGCCATGATCGAACAGCTGGGGATGCAGACCATCAACGATCTAGAAGTCTTGGTCCCTGGACTCCAGGTCGGCAACCGCAGTCAGGGTGGCGGTAAGCTGGAAAACGACCACTTCTACATGCGCGGGATTGGATCGGAACGCTCGGTAAACTTTTTCAGCGATACCTCGGTCGCTGTCTACATCGACGGGGTCTGGACCGATCAGACTTATGGAACCGACGGCTTCTTTGACGTCGAGCGCGTCGAAGTCACTCGCGGTCCACAAGGCACCACGGGAGGTCGAGCCGCCATGTCGGGGGCCATCAACTTTCATACCCGAAAACCCACGGATGAGTTCGATATTCGCGTCGACGCAGAATTAACCGACGTTTCCACCAACCGCACCAGCTTGGCATTCGGAGGCCCGATCAACGACAGCGGGTTTAGTTATCGATTTGCCGCGCAGAGATTCTCCGGAGACGGTTACATTGAGAATCTCGGTTCCGGGCCCGACGCTGGTGAACCAGATCGAACCCGATTCGCGCCATCGCTGCGGTGGAAAAACGATCAATGGGACATCGTCGCTCGTTACTCCAATCAGAAGGACACCGGAACCCCGCGCTCGTCCTTGCCACTTGGAGGTCGAAACACTCAAGACGAATTCGTAATGAACGCTGCAACCGGGCAATGTTTAACGTATACAGACCCGGTATCAGGCGCAGAGATCTGTCAGAGGAATCCGTTCTACGGGGTCCCGGCAGCACCCGCTGTTGCTGGTTGTTCCAACATAAACAACGATGGATCTCGCGACGAGATGAACATCATCTGTAACCCGGACGAACTTCGTTGGGAAATCTCGAGCAACACGCAGTCGATGGAAGATAGCAGTGCAGAGAATTTTTCAATCGATGTGTCGTACATCGTTAACGACAACTACCGCGTCAACTACAAGTTTGGCTCGCACGACGTATCGACTCGGACCATCAACGACTCCGACCAGTTAAACCAACAAGGTGGCGGCACCTGTCTGGCGGGACATCCCAAAGTACTGCCCATCTCAGCCATTGGCGGCTGGATTCAACTTGAGGACGGCAGCTGGACACAACCGCTTACGCCCGTACTTGACGCGGACGGTAACCCTGTCCCGACGCAACTCCAGGCCGGTCAGTCGAGCCGTTATTGCTCGCAGGACGGCGGCGGTGTTGGCGCGTTTACCGACTCCGCGCTCGATGGGATCTTCACTTCGGACCAGACCAGTCACGAGGTGACCTTGATTTCGACATTGGATGGACCGTTTAACTTCACCGTTGGATTCACCACGATGGACGGCGACGAACCTAATGTGTACTCCGGTCGAGATTACAGTAGTTACGAGGGTGATTGGCTATACACGGATACCTCTGCCGCGTGTAACGCGGCCCTTGCAGGACTTTATGGATCGGGCGGTAGTCTCAGCGGCGGCGTCAGTTGGCTGCTTAGAGATCTTTACACCGACGCAGCCGCCATGTCTCAAACTGGTAGTGGCGGGAACTTATATGCTTGTCCTGGTTCCGCAGAACTGGTGGGCTTCTCCGATACCGGCAGAGCGACATTTTTGTCCAATCCAGACGGCGAAAGTTGGGCCTTTTACGGCAACATGGAATACCAGTCGACTGGCGTCTACTTCAACGCTGACTACATAGTCAATGACGAGTGGAGCGTGTTCGGGGGGATCAGACACGACTCCGACGACAAAGGTCGGACCGAGTCATCGTTCGCCGATCTAATCGGTATCCAAGCTGATGGCACGGCGTGCGGCGATACGAATTGGGAGAACTGCTTCTCAATCGTCGGCATTGGCGTCCGCGACGGAAGCGTCGATAACTACTCAGGACGTGGAGATCTTAACTGGAGCGCCACCACCTGGAACGTCGGCACCGAGTACCGGCCAAGTGAGGACGTGATGGTCTATACACGAATCTCCACCGGCTATCGAGCTGGCGGATCCTTGGGTTACGGCAATTCTCAGGCGCCCTGGCAGTTTGATTCCGAGGAAATGATCAACTACGAAGTTGGTGTTAAAGGCCTCTATTTTGATCGCACATTACAGTTACAAGCGACCTATTTCCTCCAAGATTTCGACAGTTATTGGGTTTTTGCTAGCCGATTGAAGACGGAAGCGGAGAAGCTGATGGAACCATTTGCCAGCCCGCTCACGGGTGAGGTCAATCCGATCGGAGGAACCACGATCGGGGGTATTGAGCTTGACGCTACGTGGAGAATTAACGACTCATTCACATTGCGCGGCTTTTACAACTACCTCAACTCGGACATTGGAGACTACGATGCACTCTACCCGTACGCCATTCCTGGTCAAGCGGGGGGTTGGGTCTCGCTTCCATGGACCGACTCCGAGGGCAATGCGCAAAACTCATGGATATTTGGATCGGCTGACCCGGTCCAGTACGGGGGTAATCAGCTGGTAAACCAGCCTCAACATAAAGGCTCTCTGACGCTGGTATACGAGACTGAACTACCCGGTGAAATGGGTAGCTTGGAGGTTTTGACCATCGCCAACTACCGCAGCGAGAAATTCGTCGAACCGCTGAACCTGGACGCATACGCCATTGACCCTTACACGCGATGGGACCTGCGTGCCAACTGGCGATCGCAAGACGCGAAATGGACGGTCACGGCTTACATACAAAACCTGCTAGACGAAGCAGCTCTGCAAATGTGGTCGCCTCGTGAGGGTATTGGCTCACCCTGGGGCACGATCGTGGAGCCAAGGCAAGTGGGATTCAGCTTCAGTTGGCAAAACTGAGCCGGTTATAGCACTTACAATCCGGTCCTAAGAAAGCCGCACCGTTTGGGTCTCCAGCGGTGCGGCCTTTCGCGCTTGGCCAACCCACTCACTGCGACTATCAATCTGCAACGACATCGGAAGCTCGATAAATTTGGTTAGATTCTTGCCGGCCGCAGATCGCGACAAGTGACTTTTTAATCGTCTGATCCAGTTCTATTGAGCCAGACCCTCACCAAACCTTAAAACTGCCGTCGTGCCGGCTTCGATGTCGCCAAAGTGCTCACGGCTACCGTCCGTCCATCGAACAGAAACGTTCCGAACAGAGGTTTCTTTGCCAAGCCCCATGTGCACCCTTGGATCGTTGGACGCAAGATAACTGCCGGCCGCTTGAACATCTCGGCTAACACGCATCGGCCCAACATCCGCCGACACGGTGGCGGCATACGCGTCTCGATTTTGCCGATCCAAGACCCGAAAACGAATCCAATTTCCCTGATTTGACACCTGGTTCATCAACAAATTAGCCGGCCCATCCCGATTCACGATCAGTAGATCCAGACCACCATCGTTGTCGACGTCACCAACTGCCATACCCCTGCCCGTATATACAAGCGGCGCTTGAGTACCTCCCTGCAACTGAACTTCTTTGAACCGGAAATCCGGTAATCCACGCAACAGTACGTCGGGCTCCGCGTAAAGCCGATCGTTTAACGTCTCTCTCGAAAAACCAATAGCTCCATTCGCTTCGTACAAATCGAGTCGCGTATCGTTGTTGAAATCGACCAATGCGACACCGAATCGCGTATACCGTTTTGTCGCCGCCGCGAGGCCAACCGACACTGTCGCGTCCTCAAAAAAAGTTCCGTTGTTGCGAAAAAACGAATCGGTTTGGGTCGCCAGATTCACCACCAGCAAATCCGTATCGCCATCGTTGTCGTAATCGACAGCAGCCACGCCCATGCCCGATTTGGGGACACCGTGTTCGTCTACTGCGCAGCCAAGTAGCAGAGCCTCGTCGTCGAATCGTAGATCACCGCGGTTAAGCCACAACTGATTTTCGCCCATGTCGTTGGCCACAAAAACGTCGGTACGCCCATCGTTGTCGGCGTCAAGACCAACCACACCTAATCCGTTACCGAAGGCTAC
>DCBA01000095.1 GCA_002313255.1 Gammaproteobacteria bacterium UBA1119
ACCAGCTGTCCCTTCGTACTAAAGCTAAAGGTGTCGCCATCGACGATATAAGTGACCTTGCCTGTGAATGACTCTGGGTTATTTGGACTCACTGGGCGGGTGGAAACCGATTGCATGGTAACTTCGAGACTCAGGATCAAACGTAAAGATGTGTCCGTCCTTTTCAATCACTGGTGGAATACGATCGTGAACGATGATGCCAAGGTGTTCGCAACCGTCGCTCTCCAATTCATGCAAGTAAACCCTCTCATCTTCCGCATCCCCCCACGCTTTTCCACCCGATTCCGTGCATAAGGTTTTTTTTATCCATTTCACCTTTTGCGACGCCTCTTGTTCCGTCGCCTCGCCTGAGACAACAGCCTCCTGAATTTTGGCGTAGTACGCCGCCACTTTTTCATCTTCGAAACATTTGCGTCGAAATGAATCTCCGTTGACCAACCTTGGCTTTACGATCCCCGCTTTGTTCGCAGCGTCGCTTATCTGGTGGTGATTCGCATGAGCCCCCATGCAAGCAACAACTGCTACGACTATCGATATGTGTTTCATTTAACCAATTCCTGAGCTTTGACCAGTTCCCCTCCTTAAAGGTAGCGCCTTAGACGAATATCGCCAAGTCGCGTTTGACCTTTTAAACCGTTACGTTCGGGTGCCCCCCTCGCCACGATACTTTTCGCCAGCAAACGTTATGACCAACGAGTATTTACGAAACAAGATTGCGGAATAACCAACCGAACCGATCAAGCCGCAATCCACCAAGAGTTATTGTTCTAATGGACCCGTGACTGCGATCTCGTATCCATCCAGGTCTCTGAACCCAAATTGGCGTAGTCCATAGTCCTCAATTTCAATTGGGCTTGGCGAATATCCTTTTTGATCCACTCGCCGCCAGACTTCATCCAAGTCAGTAACTCCAATATAAAGAACGACGTCTAGATGGCCAATACTGAATCGCCGACGATCGCTACTCCGTTCCCCATGCTCGTTCAGCATTATCTGAGTCTGATCCTTACGCAGACTCGCCCACTGAATTGAATTGTTTTCCTCAAACTTCTGTACGACTTCAAACCCAAACAATTCGCCATAGAAAGCGATCGCCGCCGAAACATCCTCGACATTTAAAAGGACTGTGAAACTTTCGAGCACCTACGCACCCCCTCTGTTACAAGACACATTCTCACAATTACCAAATACGCCACAACCATACGCATGTCCTCGTGATTCGTATTAGACACGCAGGAAAAATCCGCAATCACACGTCACCTTTTATTCGTAACTTATTGTTTTTATTCATTAATACTGACGCATACATTTGCAACGATTGGATCCGTGAGATCAAGATCCGAAGCCTCCGTCGTTTGGAACGAACATCCACGAATACCGCCGCTTGAGCCAAAGCCTTGACTTATAGGCCATTGCTTGGAAACTTGACGTCGAGGAGAGCAACACATGAGTAAATCAAGCAGTCAGCCACGCGCTGCCACAACCGTGCTAACCCTTGAACAGAAACGAATGCTGTACCACGACGGTTACATCGTTCTTAAGAATGCGGTATCCGAAGAGCAAGCTGATGCTGCCCTTACCAGGATTAGCGAAGCAAAAAAAGGCGAATACATAGGCCGCGAGGAGGTCATCGTCGATCTCATCAACGCTTCGTCCATTACCCCTATTCTCAATGAGGTCATGGGAGAGTTCGATCCACCTATCGCATGCCAGATCGGCGTAATTCCGGTGACCAAACCGGGCGACCGCTTCACGAATCTCGGTTATCGGGATAAAGATCTTCCGTATTACGGTGCCGGAACTCATATGGACGGCAGCATCACCATAGCGGCGCCTCAAGAGGTTCAAGAAGGCACGCCCGAAGAAATTTACGCGCGTCATTTCGCCTCCGGCCCAAAAGGTGACTTGGGTCGCAGTCCGGAAGTCATGGGGCACAACATGGTACCCATGTTTGAAGATCCAGAAATGACGCTGGGGCTGGGAAGCTTCACTGCGTTCGTATTTATCTGTCTCAATGATCAGACCGTCGAGGGTCGTGGACAAACCGCCATTTTACGCGGCGCCCATCACGCCATGCAGAAATTCTTTCGCATGCAATACGAAACCAATGAGCATCTTGGTCCGGAAGGACCGGAATGGCCGAGACTCAATTACGACTGTCCCAATCGCTGTGGAATGGTTTACGTCCCTCAATCGGTACAAGACCAGTTTATCGATGAGAGCTCTGAATCGACCCCCGACGGGAAGAAATGGCCAAGACCGACGCAAGTACTCATGGACAAGGGTGATGCTTGTATCACGCTCTACCATATCCCGCATTCTGGAACTCGAAATGAGCATGGAACTGAATCAAGAAAGAATATGATTTTTCGCATTCGTAACAAAAAGCGGCAGCCCAATGTACTGGTCAATGGCATCAGCGACCATCCCGACAGAGGCCAGCAAGGAGAATGGCTAGAGTTTGAAAAAGGCAATGATCCTTGGGAACGTTCGAAATATGCGATGTGCAATATGTGGGACGAGTGGCAAGGTATGCAGGAGGTTGTCGCGGAACAACAGGCGCTCGAAGAAGATGGCGCAGGACTATGAGCACTGAGATCGCTTCCGACCCACCCACTACGCTGACGCTCGATCAAAAACGTTCGCTCTATAAAGATGGATACATCGTTCTCCGAAATGCCGTTTCAGAAAAATTTGTCGAAGCGGCGTTGGATCGTATTCACACCGCAAAACGGGGGGAGAACATCGGGGGCGAACCGGCGATGACCGATTTAATCAACGCCTCATCGATCACCCCAATCCTGACCGAAGCGATGGGTACCTTCGATCCTCCCGTCTTTTGTCAGGTGGGTGTTAGCAAAGTCAGAGAACCAGGAAAACATTTCAATAACCTCGGATACCGTGACAAAGACATGCCGTATTACAACGCCGAAACCCATATGGACGGCAGTCTGACCATCTCTATTCCACAAGAAGTGCAAGAAGGTACCGAGGAGGAAATTTACAAGCGATACATTGCTTCCGGCCCAAAGGGCGATCTGGGGCGCAGTCCCGATGTCATTGGTCATAACATGGGGCCCTTGTTCGACGACCCAGAAATGACGCTAGGTCTAGGTAGTTTTACCGCTTTTGTCTTCGTGTGTTTGAACGACCAGACGGTGCCAGGTCGAGGACAAACGGCTCTGTTACGAGGTGCACATCATGCAACCGAAAAATTCTTTCGCTGGCAATATGAAACCAATGGCAAACTGGGACCGGAAGGGCCGGGCTGGCCCAGGCTGAATCACAAAGCGCCCAATCGATGCGGTCTAATTTACCTACCTGAAGCTGTACGAGATCAGTTTATAGACGAGGCCTCCGAGTCGACGCCCGATGGGAAGAAGTGGCCGAGACCCACTCAAATTCTTATGGATGCTGGTGATGCGTGCATCACCATGTATCACATTCCTCATTCCGGAACGCGAAATGAGTTGGGTACCGAGTCGCGGAAGAACATGATCTTTCGCATACGGAACAAAAAACGACAACCCGATAACGTACACAACGGGATAACTGATCACCCGGATCGGGGTACCGCAGGAGCATGGCTTGAGTACGAAGAGGGTAACAACCCGTGGGAACGCTCCAAATATGCGATGTGCAATATGTGGGACGAATGGGAAGGTATGCGGGAAGTCGTTGCTGAAGAACAATTAAAAGAAGTTAGCTCAGCCACCTAACCGGCTAGCGACTCACAACCAGCGCATTAGACCCAGAATACGCTTTCCGTGAGTGGTCAGGCGTGCCGGTTTTCCCCAAGGTTCAGGATCCACCTGGCGAGGCATGTTGCGCCAATACGTCGGCGCTCGATTCTGACGCCAGTTTTCAATCCGGCTCTGGCGCTCGTCTTCATCACCGCGCTTATTCATCGTGATGTACTGAGCAAACCGCGGTTTATCGGACCAATTATGGCCGGACGAGTGCGGCATCCTTCCATCCCAAATCACGAGGCTACCGGCCTTTCCGGGAACTCTGTGCAACGTATAACCGGAAAAGTCCTCGTCCCGTTTCAATTCTCGACGGCCGTCGTCGCGAATTTCACGAAACAATTCCGGGGCGCATTCCCATGCCCCTTGGTCTTCCGTGGTATCGGTCAGATACAGGACGCCCTGGACCGTTAACGCGTCGTCGTTTAGGTTCTTGTCGACGTGTATTGCGTTGGCATCACCTCGCACGTATTTTGACCGTTTCGATAGCTGCGGTTTGTACGACGCACGGTCCATAGTGACCCAAAGATCATCGGTTGCATGTAGGGCTTTAAATGCCGCGTGTACCGAAGGCTCCTGTCGGGTATCCCATAATGCCTGATGCTGATGCACAGGCACTATGCCGTTTACCACCTCGCCAAACTTACGTCCCGGCTCCATGCGTTCCGAATCGACCCCAAAAAACTCACATATCAGATCGACAACCGCATCAAGTTGTTCCTTAGGGACTACGTCATCGACTCGAACCCATCCCTCTCTACGGAAATGATCCGCGTCGATCTCTAATTCGGGCAACATAGGTCCTCAATATACCCTCGAAACTCAGCTAACGTCGATCAGCTCCACTTGCCACCATCGCCGTCTTTCGCGTTAGGCGAAATTTCGGTTCAACCACCAGATTCCTTGTATACAATCGATTAAACACAACGGAGAACTGTAGATGATCGGTTACATCACTATCGGGACGAAAGACATGGAACAAGCCAAGGCATTCTGGTCAGGATTACTGGAACCCATTGGGGCATCGGTAATAATGGACATGGGGCGTCTAGCGATGATTGGGACCGGTATGGATTCTCCCATGCTTGCCGTTTGCGTACCCCACAACGAGGAAGACCCGTCACCTGGTAATGGCAACATGGTCGCTTTGCAAGCGGGTTCACGTGAAAAAGTTGACGAACTGCACGCCCGCGCAATGGAACTGGGTGCAAGCGACGAAGGCGCGCCCGGTGAACGCATGCCGACCTTCTACGGTGGGTACTTCCGAGATCCCGACGGTAACAAAGCGGTCTTTTTCCATATGGGTTAAATAGTCGAGCGTGAACCTCGGTCGATAGGAATAATTCGATAAACGACAAGCGAATCCATCTCCACATATATGGGCGTGTGCAAGGCGTGGGGTATAGACAATCCGCTCAAAGCACGGCCACCGCTCTGGAGCTTCGTGGATGGGTCCGCAACCTGCCGGACGGGAGTGTTGAGCTAGCTGCAGAAGGGTCCGATGGCGCCGTTAAAAACTTTCTTAGCTGGTGTCATCACGGCCCTCGTTTTGCCAAAGTCGTATCCGTCGAGCATTCTGACGAGGAACCTCTAGGGGATTCCCGTGGATTCCAGATCGTTTAACAAACGAGCAACCCTCTCGCGCCATCGGTGACTCGCCCGCCGTTGTAATCAACACGTCACCAACTCAGTATCAGGACATTGGTATCCGAAGGACACGGCGCCCTTGTTGCCAGAGAATACGGTAAACCTTGCGTAGCAGGCATTCCCGACGTTACTAATCTGTTGCACGACGGACAGGTCGTAGAGGTTGATGGAAGCGCCGGTACGATCCGAATCGTATCTAACCAAATCGAGTAGGCAGTCGGATCACTTTCTAATCCATTCCAATCCGGCGTAACCTGCCGCGTTACACCGCAATGATTCCGACGGGAGACAGCGAAATGCAACAACCAACAAAGGACGAAATGGTCAACGTCCTCGAATGTCAGCAAACGGATTTTCTCGAGGAAGGCGCAGTCGCCTTTAAGACACGCATTGATCGCTTAGAACGCGTCATTAACCTTTTGAAATCCAATGAATCCCGTTTGATCGATGCGATGTCAACCGACTTCGGTCATCGAAGTATGCATCAGTCGTTGTTTACCGATATCGCGGGCTCCATTGGGCCTCTTCGAATCGCGCAAACGCAGCTTAAGGACTGGATGCGCCCTGAAAAGCGTAAAGCTGGTCCGTTTCCTCTGGGCCTTCTCGGCGCGAAAGCGCGTGTGGAGTACCAACCGCTCGGCGTGGTCGGTTTAATTAGTCCCTGGAACTTCCCAGTCAATTTGACGGTTACACCATTGGCTGGAATTCTCTCAGCTGGAAATCGATGCATGATCAAACCCTCGGAATATACGCCCGCAACGTCAGAGGCGATGGCAGAAATGTTCCACAAGGCCTTCGACCGGTCCGAAATCGCGGTAGTCACCGGGGGACCAGAAACCGGAGCAACCTTTTCCGGTTTGCCGTTCGATCACCTACTGTTTACCGGCGCTACCTCCATTGCCTATCACATCATGCGGGCTGCGGCTGAAAATCTCGTGCCAGTAACGCTAGAGCTCGGAGGTAAATCTCCAGTCGTGGTTGGCCGAAGCGCCGATCTACAGAAAACTACCGACTCGATCATGACGGGGAAAATGCTCAACGCCGGACAAATTTGTCTCGCACCGGACTACGTCTTCGTACCCGAGGAAAGCATCGAGGAATTTATCGAGGCGAGTGAGCGTTCCGTCGGTCGCATGTATCCAACACTCCTCGATAATCCCGACTACACATCCGTCATCAATCAACGTCACTTTGACCGATTAAGCGGTTATGTGAACGAAGCCCGCGAACGCGGTGCCCGGATAGCAGAGATCAATCCGGCCGACGAAGACTTTGCACAACAACCGCACCACAAACTACCACCGACATTAATTATCGATCCTCCCAACGACTTACGAGTGATGCAGGACGAGATTTTTGGCCCGATTCTTCCGGTGAAAAGTTATCGTCACGTCGACGACACCCTTCAGGAAATCAACGACCGCCCGCGACCCTTAGGACTGTATTACTACGGCCGAGACGCGAAGGAGGAAGAACGAGTCTTATCGCGTACAACATCAGGTGGGGTCACCGTGAATGACGTGGTGATGCATGTTGCCCAAGAAGATCTTCCCTTCGGCGGCGTCGGACCATCGGGTATGGGCTCCTATCACGGGATTGACGGATTTAGACGCTTTAGTCATGCGAAAGCCGTTTTTACCCAATCGCGCCTTAACGTGGCAGAACTTGCCGGCCTCAGACCACCCTACGGCAAGAAATTGCTTGGAACAGCCCGTCAACAAATGCGCTGAAACCGAAGGAGACGATCGACAATCACACAGTTATCCACGGCCACGAAGCGATTTTCACAACAAGTCGCTTCCGTGCACTCAGAAGCTACCAAAATACCGCCGTCGACTAACACTCAGAAATACTAATAGAAACGTCCC
>DCBA01000024.1 GCA_002313255.1 Gammaproteobacteria bacterium UBA1119
ATTTTTATCAGGAGTTTTGCGAGCATACTAAAGTGCTGCGTGTTGTCGCGCTTTCAGGGGGTTATTCTCGAGAAGAATCGAATAATAAATTGTCTAATAATCAAGGAGTTATCGCTAGTTTCTCTCGAGCTCTCACAGAAGGGTTGCAAGCCGGGCAAACTGTCGCGGACTTTTCCGCGATGCTGGGTTCGACGGTCGAGAGTATCGCCGCAGCGTCCGCCACTTGAGCTGTTGCTTTGGGCGAAATTTTCCCTCTACAACGGGGTTTACGAGACAGCCACGGCACCGCCATCGCAAGTGATCGTCTCGCCGACGGTATAAGCGCCAGCCCGCGAACTCAGGAATATGGCGAGGCCGGCGATGTCTTCCATTGTGCCGACACGCCCCCGGGGATTATTTCGACCAACGCTGTCCCAATCCGCCCCTTCGACCTTGCCGCCGAAGCCGACACCAGCGCTCAACATCCATGAGGGGAAGGGACCAGGAGCGATAGCGTTGACGATGATGTTTTCTTTCACCAAATGCGCGGCCATTTGTCGGGTGAGATGATGGACCGCAGCCTTCGCAGCACCGTAGGAGAAGTTATCGAAAACGGGAGTTTTAATGCCGTCGACCGATCCGATATTGATCACGCGGGCGGGATCTTCGGGGGTCGCAGATTGACGCAATAGCGGCAACATCTTCTGGGTGAGAAAAAAAATACCTTTGACGTTTGTATCCATTACTTTGTCCCACCCGCTTTCAGGAAATTCGTCGATGGGCGCACCCCAGGTGGATCCGGCGTTGTTGACCAGTATATCGAGTCGTTCCTCGCGCTTGGCGATCTCGTTATAAACGTTTTCGATGCCGCCAAGGTCGGAGATATCACCGGGTACCGAAACGCAATCGCCACCGTGTGTATTTGCAAGTCGAGCTGCAGTTTCGTCGCAAACGTCGGCTTTACGAGAGTTGATGTAGACGCGAGCTCCGTTGATGAGGAACCCTGCGGCAATCATCTCGCCAATTCCTCGAGAACCGCCGGTAACCAGAGCGGTCTTGCCTTCAATCGAGAACCAGTTCGACATAACTATCCCCCAAAGGGAGCCATCATAACGACCGCAGCATGGGTATTGGTAATCGCATATATGAAACTGATCAACCGAGTGTGCTCTCGTGGTTGATCAGAAATTAATCAAAGACGAAGGGTTGCAAATACGTGAGTTGGCAACAGCTTGCGTTTAGAATCGCGGTTCACTCGCCACGAGGCGCGATAATGAGCGAATACCGGAAACCAATACCTCGTCCAACACCAGAGACTCGGTTCTTTTGGGATGGATGCAAGGAGGGCAAACTGCTTTTGCAGCGATGCAAAGAGACTGGGAAAGCGTACTTTCCGCCCAGGCCCTTCAGTCCTTATACTGGGTCAACCGACGTGGAGATTTTTGAAGCGTCGGGAAAGGGCCGGCTATACAGCTACGTCATCAATGAACGACCTGCGCGGGGCTTTGAAGATGACGCCCCGTATGCGATAGCAATCGTGGAGCTCGACGAAGGCGTCCGCATGATGAGCAATATCGTCGATTGCGAGCAGACACCGGAAGCGTTGAAACTCGATATGCCTTTGGAAGTCGTATTTGACGAGATCAACGACGATGTCGCATTGCCGAAATTCCGACCTCAAGAAAGCTGAGCACAGCGCCGATTCGACTTATGGCCGGATACGACCACCTTACAATCGAGAAGAAGTGGCAGTCGTATTGGCGCGACAACAATACTTTCTTGACACGGGATGATCGTTCACTCCCCAAGTATTACGTCCTTGATATGTTCCCATATCCAAGTGGGGTTGGTTTACATGTAGGCCATCCGAAAGGGTACGTTGCGACAGACGTCATGGCACGGGCTCGCCGGATGATGGGCTACAACGTCTTGCGGGTCATGGGTTGGGATTCGTTCGGATTACCGAGCGAACGTCAAGCTGTGCGCGAAGGCATCGGTCCGCGAGAAGTAACGGAACGAAACATCGCGACGTTCAAGGATCAATTGACGTCACTGGGTCTCTCCTATGATTGGTCGCGTGAATTTTCCACCTCAGATCCCGAATACTACAAATGGACACAGTGGATATTCTTGAAATTGTTCGAGCGGGGCTTGGCCTACGAGGAAGACGTACCGGTCAACTGGTGTCCGGCGCTCGGAACGGTACTCGCCAACGAGGAGGTTAAGGACGGCGTTTACATCGAGACGGGCGACCCGGTGGAACGTCGCTCGATGCGCCAGTGGATGCTTCGTATCACTGAATATGCAGACAAACTTCTCGATGGTCTTGATGATTTAGATTGGCCGGAAGGCATAAAAGAGTCCCAACGCAATTGGATTGGCCGGTCCGAAGGCGCGGCTGTGTTTTTCCCGATTAAAGGTTCCGACACACGAATCGAAGTATTTACTACGCGACCGGACACCCTATTTGGATGCACTTATCTTGTCTTAGCACCGGAACACCCATTGGTTTCGTCGGTCGTGGTGTCAGCGCAAGCGGATACCGTATCGTCGTATTGCAAAGAGGCGGAGCGCCGAAGCGAACGCGATCGGACGGCAGAGGCCGTGGATGATGAAAAAACCGGCGTTTTCACTGGTTCGTTTTGTATCAATCCTGTTAATGGGAAAGAGGTTCCGATTTGGGTAGCAGATTATGTGCTCGCGACGTACGGTACCGGCGCGCTATACGCGTGCCCGGCGCACGACGAGCGAGACTACGCGTTCGCCACGCGTTTTGATCTCCCTATTGTTGAAGTTGTGCATGGGGGCGACATCAATCGGTCGGCGTACACCGGCGAGGGCGAACACGTCAATTCGGACTTCCTCGACGGTCTGGATGTCCCAATGGCGAAACAAACGATAATTGCGTGGCTCGAGGACCAAGGATTGGGAAGTGGTCGAGTAAACTATCGTCTACGCGATTGGGTGTTTAGCCGCCAACGGTATTGGGGCGAGCCGATTCCGGTGGTTCACGCGGAGGACGGCGAGGTCAGGGGCGTTTCCGAAAACGAACTTCCCGTGACTCTGCCAGAGCTTGATGAATATCGACCGACCGACGACGGTCGGCCACCACTTGCACGAGCGAACGAGTGGGTTGAGATTGAGGACCCAGAAACGGGTGCTCGATTAGTCCGAGAGACCAACACCATGCCGCAATGGGCCGGATCCTGCTGGTATTACTTACGCTTCATAAACCCGGACCGAGATGACGTTGCGTGGGATTCAGAAGACGAAAAATACTGGATGCCCGTTGATTTATATGTCGGGGGTGCCGAGCACGCGACATTGCATCTTCTGTACGCGAGGTTCTGGCACAGAGTGCTTTATGACATCGGTGTCGTTTCGACACCCGAGCCTTTTCAGGCGTTTTTCAATCAGGGAATGATCCATGCAACCTCGTATCGAGACACGGGTGGCAAATACTACTACGAGAATGAGGTTGAGAATCGCGATGGAGGTTGGCAAGCGCTCGAAGATGGACGCACGATCGACGCTCGTCGCGAAAAAATGTCGAAATCCAAATATAACGTGGTCAATCCCGAAGACGTGTGCCGTGAATACGGGGCAGATTCGTTGCGGCTATACGAACTTTTTATGGGTCCGCTGGAAGATGGGGGCGATTGGGATACGAACGGCGTTGCCGGTTGTCGTCGATTTCTGGATCGAGCCTGGCGGGTTTTCGATGAGGGTAAATTAACGGACGCAGAGATCGAGGCGTTGGAATTGGAGAGAGTCCTGCACATTGCCATCCGCAACGTGACCGACGCGGTCAACTCGAAACGGTTTAATACGGCGATTTCCGACATGATGGTTTTTGTAAACGAGGCCACTCGATCGGCGGCAGTTCCAAGAAGTTGGTATGAAGCTTTCGTCGCGATCTTAGCGCCTTTTGCACCGCACGTTGCAGAAGAACTTTGGCAGGCATTGGGCCATGAAGATTCCGTTACCTATGCACACTGGCCGACATTTGATGAGTCGAAAATCCGTACTGAGACCATCGAAATTGCGGTTCAAGTGAATGGCAAACTTCGAGCAACGCTCATCGTGGATGCGGACGCCGTTGCGGAAGATGTTGTTGCCGCGGCTAAGGCTCAACCTAACGTGCAAAAGTTCATTGATGGCAAGGTGATTCGCAAAGAAATCGTTGTACCGTCGAGGCTCGTGAACCTAGTTGTGTAGCTCGTTTAACAGCGGCACGCGCAACGTAAAACGCGCGGCGACTGCGACCAGTTGTTACGTCCTTACGCGAACCGCGAGGGCGCGCGTGAGTCTTCGGCTCGTGTCCTGACGTCGATCAACACGGTTTTTCCGTCCGCATTGAATCGTTGCGCCTGGGTTAACGCTGGAGCCATCTCTTGGGGTTTTTCGACGACGATGCCTTCTGCGCCCATACCTTGGGCAATGGTCGCGTAGTTTCCTTGCATATGGGACACGCCGAATTGTTCACGGGCCGTTGGAAAACCACCGGGATAGGTCGCCATAATTCCGTTGTTCAGGACAATGGTTGTGATGGGTATACCGGCGCGAGACGATGTTTCAATATCGAGACCGGACATACCGAATGCACCGTCGCCCATAAGATTGACGCAAAATCGTTCAGGCATCGCCATTTTCGCGCCGATCATCAACGGGATCGAAAATCCAAGGTGCGTGGACTTGCCCCAGCCAACGTAACTGTGCGGCGTTGTCGCGGTGTAGAAGGGCACAATTTGGTCGCGGGGTGCGCCGGCGTCGTGCGTAACAACGCTGTTTTCGAGATCTAGGTTTTGCCCCATTTCGTGGATTACTCGGTACGGCGATAGGGGTGCGTCATTGTTGGTGAGATAGGGACGCCAGCTTTCCATCCACTCCTCTCGTGACTTGGCGATGCGATCTTGAACGCCGGTGCTTCGGCCGTCTTCGCCAATCAATCCTTTAACGACGTCAAGGATTGCCGTAAGGGTTAGACGGGCGTCGCCTGCAAGGCCAATGTCCGCGACAGTGTCTTTGTTGATCTCGTCGATATTGATCACGGAGTGGATCAGGAATTTTTCGAGGGAGAAACGTTGTGCGTAAGGGGAAGAGGTCAGTGAGGCGCCGATGGCAAAAATGACATCGGCGCTATCAAGCCATTGTCGTGCAGGCCCCGTCACAGTGGATCCGCCCGCGCCCAGGGATAGTGGATGGCGTTCATCGAAGGCCGACTTGCCTGGCATCGACGTGTAGACAGGAATATCGAGTAGTTCTGCTAGCGCGCGAAGCTCCTCCGTCGCGCCCGCAGAGAGTACGCCCGCGCCGGCCCAGATCAGCGGATTTTTGGCCGCGACTAATGCCTTAGCGGCGTCGTCAAGGTCATTCGGTGATGGTTCGCTCAGTGCCGGCATTGGCGATGTATAAGGTTGCGCGCGTTCTGGAATGTCGGCCATGCAGACGTCGATAGGCATTTCGACCACCACGGGCCCGGGACTGCCCGACCGGAGCGCGTGAAACGCTCGTCGCATCACGTTGCCGGTTTGATCGGGTCGGCTGATAAATTCGACCTTCTTTACCACCGATTCCCAGGTCCGTGCTGCAACGAAATTAGGACGGATAAAGAGCATGTCGAGAGGGTTTCCGCCGGGTAAAACGAGAATGGGAACGTTATCGGCAAACGCCTGCGATAGCCCACCGATCGAGTTTTCCGCACCGGCTTGCGATTGCATGGCGACAACACCAAAGCGTTTTCGATCGCACAATCTCGAAAACCCATCCGCGGCCATTACAGCACCCCGTTCGTGTCGAAAAGCCACGGGTCGGATGCCTTCTTTTGCCACGGCTTCAATTAACGGGTTGGACGGAAAGCAAGCCATCCACTCGACGCCCTCCTGCTTAAGGATGGAGGCGATGTACTCGATACTGTTCATGCTTCGGAACTCCTGCGGTCAGTCTTCAACCGTCGATTGAAGCCGTTCCTGTGCGTTCAGAAAGTCTTCCATGAACTCGTAGACCACGGCGCGTGAGGACTGAATCGAATTCATCAAGCCGACCCCTTGGCCCACGAACGAAGTTGCAAGTTGTTTTGCTCCCTCGTGCCCGCCTTCGGCAAGCTTTGTAACCTTTGCGAGCGGAGCTTCGCTAACCAGTGACTGCAACGGCATGGGTAGGGGGTTTGGGGCTTCGCCAGACTCCCATGCGTCAGTCCAGGGCGATCGGAGCTGACGCGAATATTTCCCCGTTCTCGCTTTCGAACGAACGGTCATGCGGGAGTCAGCCTGGATATATTTTTCTTTGATAATCGGCGACGTGTTGGCCTCCGCGACTGTTAGCCAAACGGATCCGGTCCAGACACCGTCTGCACCCATCGCCATGCAAGCAGCCATTTGTCGGCCAGTGACGATGCCGCCCGCCGCAAGAACAGGCACGTCGGAATCTTTGACCGCGCCACAGACTTCGGGAACCAGCACCATGGTCGAGACTTCACCGCAATGTCCACCAGCCTCGGTACCGGCGACGACGAGAAGATCAACGCCCGCATCCACCTGTTTTACCGCGTGCTCTTTTGCTCCCACGAGAGCGGCTGAGGCAACACCATGTTGTTGACACATTTCGATCATGTACCTCGGAGGCACCCCTAATGCATTGGCGATGAGTTTGATGGGGTGGGAAAACGCCACGTCGATAATGTTGGTGGCACGCCCCTTGGTGAGAAAGCCTCCGCCGCCACCCTGCTGCTTTGCGTAAACATCTTTGGTGTCGATCTGATGTTGGGCAAGGATGTTGAGGGCGAAGTCTCGGTGTTCCTCCGGCACCATATTTAACGTTTCTTCTGGGCTGGTGTCGTCGGATATTGCGATACTCGTCGGCGCGATCAAATCAACCCCATAGGGCATTCCGTCGATGTGTTCGTCAATCCAATTAAGTTCGATCTCAAGCGTCTGCGCTGAATGACCTGCTGCACCGAGAACACCCATACCACCGGCTTTGGAGACTTCCACAACGACGTCGCGGCAATGCGTAAATGCGACGAGCGGAAAATCAATGCCGAGCATGTCACAAATTCGAGATTTCATTATTGGCTACCCCTCACTAAAATTACCCGTCGCCAATGTGCGACAGGAACACAGTCTGATCCCTATTCAATGATCATATCTAGGATCGTTACACAATTGCACGACTCGGCAAGCAGGAAGTGGTCGCTCTAGGGTTAACTAATTCCGGGCCGCGGGGGCTTATCGTCTGAAAATAGACGTTTGGGTTAGCGCCTGGATTAGGCGTCCTGGATCCAAGATGCATCTCGCTTCTCTCGAAATGCCGCCATTCCTTCCGAAGCCTCATCAGAACGGAACATGCGTCCACTCCACTCCGCGGTTTCGGTGAAGCCGTCTCCGATCGAGAGTTGTGCAACTCGACGAACTAATTTCTTGCATTCGACGACAGCAATCGGGCCCCCACGATTAATCATATCGACTTCTTCGTTCACGGCGGATACCAGTTGATCTTTGGGGACGGCGCGGTGCGCGAATCCCATCTCAACAGCTCGGATTCCACTAAATCGTTCGCCGGTGATGAACAGTTTCATCGCGTGATGTGTTCCAAGTTTAGGGATGCACACGACGGAAATGACGGCTGGAATCACCCCAATTCTCACTTCGCTAAAGCTAAATTGAACGTCTTCGCGAGCTATCACGATATCGGCCGCTCCAACCAGTCCGAGGCCGCCGGCGAACGCCGCTCCATTGACCGCAGCAATCACCGGTTTGTTGCTCTGAAGAATTTGCGTTAGCACCTGCGGATAGGGCACTGACTTGCGTCCCTCAATGCTTTCGCCGGGTGGACTCTTGAGGTCAGCGCCGGCACAAAAAGCTGGATCCGTACCCGTAATAACGATGCATCGCACCTTCGGATCGTCGTTGGCGACGAGCAAATGCTCGTAGAGCTCAAGTACCAAAATAGATGAGAGGGCGTTCCGATTTTCGGGTCGATTCAGGGTGATCCAGGCCGCTCCGTTCTTGACGGCATAAAGCGTTGCTTCTGTAGTTGCCACTATGATTCCTCTTCGTTTTCTTCGAATACGACCAAAATTTGGCCATTGTCGACTTGGTCACCTTCGCTAACAGGTACTTCTTGAACAACGCCATCGATGGGTGCAGTTATTCGATGCTCCATTTTCATGGCTTCGAGAATCACTAACAGCTGGCCCTCGGACACGCTCTCACCAGCTGATACTTCGGTCGCGAGCACCTTGCCTGGCATGGGTGCGTATAACCCTCCGGAAAATTCGGCTATCCCAGGCTTGGGGAACCGATCCAACTCGGTCAGTACCACGTCGCCCGTTGGGGCGTGCACGTAACGATTGGCATCGTCCTCCGAAACCGAAAAAGTTATTCGTCGTTGGTCGATGGCAAGGTCGATCTGGTTCCCGTTCACACCGTGCAAGGTTATGTGGTGATTTTCGCCACCGATGTTCATCTCAAAGGTACCGTCCCGTTGCGCGCGATACTCGAGGGCACATTCGTTATCGCCGACGGCGTACCGGACACGCTCCGGCGGCATCAGTGAATTTCGCCAACCAGTGGAGATGTGACGGAGTACTTTTGCGTTTTTTCGACGTCGATCTTGGGCGAATAAAGCCGCCGCGATGGCGGCGTCGCTAACTTCCGTGGGACTTGGTTCCCGGGTACGCGCGGGATTCACGCGTTCAATGAAGTCGGTCGTTGTATCACCTGCAATAAATGCGGGAGTGCGCAACGTGGCCACCAGAAAATCACGGTTGTTGGTGATGCCATGAAGTTGTGTCGTTTCCAGTGCTCGCGCGAGTTTGGCAGCCGCCTCCCGCCGCGTCGGCGCGTGCGCGATCACTTTGGCAATCATGGGGTCGAAATTTACACTGACCTCGCTACCGGCTTCGACGCCGGAGTCGAAACGGGCCTGCGACGATGGCTTCCATACTTGGATGGTTCCTGGCGAGGGGAGGAAATTCTTCGTCGGATCTTCAGCATAGAGTCGGGCTTCGATCGCGTGTCCATTGATCGTCAAGCTATCTTGGTCGTAACCGAGTTCTTCTCCCTCAGCGATTCTTAACTGTTCGCGCACGAGGTCAAGCCCGGTGATGGCTTCAGTGACTGGGTGTTCTACCTGTAGTCTGGTATTAACCTCCAAAAACCAAAAGTCCTCGCCGTCAAGCAAGAACTCGACCGTGCCGGCCGAGGTATATCCGATCTTTTGTGCCGCGTTGACCGCGGCGCTCCCCATTTTCTCACGGATTGCGGGAGTTACCGCGGACGAAGGTGCCTCTTCGATAACCTTCTGGTGGCGGCGTTGGATAGAGCACTCGCGTTCAAATAGGTGTACTACGTTGCCGTGGTTATCTCCAAGGATCTGTATTTCGACGTGTCGAGATGCGGTCAGCCATCGCTCAAGAAACACGGTGTCATTACCGAAAGACGCTTCAGCCTCGCGACGGGCGCTTTCGACGGCTGCCTCTAGATCAGCACCACTTTCGACAACGCGCATCCCACGACCGCCGCCGCCAGCCGCTGCTTTGACGAGGACAGGAAAGCCGATTGCTTCGGCCGCTTTTGCCAGGTCGTCGCCAACATTGAGCTCGTGCGCAGGTAGGGTCGGTACACCGGCGTCGGTCATCGCTTGTTTGGCGGATAATTTGTCGCCCATTTGTTCAATCGCGTGGGTCGGTGGCCCTACCCAAGTGATGTCACGCTTCATGATGGCTTCGGCGAAGCGGGCATTTTCCGACAAAAAACCGTAACCCGGATGTACCGCGTCTGCTCCAGAGGCAACGCAGGCCGCGTATACTTTTTCCGCATCCAGGTAGGTTTCTGCCGACGTCTTCCCTTGCAGTGCGATGGCACTATCCGCTTCGTGTACGAAGGGCGCGCGGGCATCACTGTCGGCGTAGATTGCAACAGTGGCGATGCCCATTTCATGTGCGGTACGAAAAATTCTTCGCGCGATTTCGCCGCGATTGGCGACCAATAAGCGCGTGATCGGTTTGATATTTACATCCGCCATGTGCCGAACTCCTTGGTGCCTTTGACGGCGTCGTTTGCAACTGCTGAAAGCGCGAACCCGACAACGTCGCGTGTGTCTCTTGGATCGATCATGCCGTCGTCTGATACCCGCGATGTGGCGAAGAGACCCTTCGATTGTTCCTCAGCGTTGGCCATGACGGCGGCTTCGCGCAGAGAGTTCGCTGCTTCGTCGAACTCCGCCCCGCGCCGCTCGGCGGATGCTTTTTGGATAATGGTCATCACGCCCGCCATTTGTTCCGGGCCCATGACGGCTATTTTGGCGGTGGGCCAAATGAAGGTGAATTTAGTCCCAAACGCTCGGCCACTCATACCGTAATTCCCGGCTCCGTATGAGGCCCCGACGATCACGGTGATGTGCGGAACAGTCGAATTCGTCACCGCATTGATCATTTTTGACCCATTCTTGGTAATGCCGCCCTGCTCAAAGTCCGTGCCCACGACGTAGCCGGTAATGTTGTGAAGAAACAACAATGGCACGTCGATTTGATTGCAGAGTTGGATAAACTGCGACGCCTTTTCTGAGGACTCGGACATCAGTGCACCGTTGTTACCCAGGATGCCAATGGGATATCCGTGAATAGATGCCCATCCGGTCACCAGTGTCGGTCCATACCGAGGCTTAAATTCTTCGAAACGGGAACCGTCGACGACGCGGGCAACGACCTCTCGTATATCAAACGGTTTTTTGAGGTCCTCGCCGACGATACCGAGAAGTTCCTGCCGATCGTGGATAGGTGGGTCCGCTGGCATGCTTGGTCCCGGACCGAGTTTTCGCCAGTTGAGGTGCCCCACGACTTCACGCAGCAAGCGAATGCCATCCATCTCGTTCTCGGCAAGATAGTCTCCGAGCCCCGACGTAGAAGTGTGCATGTCAGCGCCGCCCAGACTTTCCGGCTCCGCATCTTCGCCCGTTGCCATTTTCACGAGTG
Source organism: Gammaproteobacteria bacterium UBA1119 (assembly GCA_002313255.1). Lineage (GTDB taxonomy): Bacteria > Pseudomonadota > Gammaproteobacteria > Pseudomonadales > Azotimanducaceae > UBA11889. The sequence goes on from DCBA01000024.1 coordinate 10,955, forward strand.
GTGGCCCGCCAAGCGAAACCATCGCCTGGTTCTTGACGAAAATGTTGTAGTCGCTCATTCCCGGTTGGTAGGCGCCGCCCGCGGTTGAAGCGCCGAACACTAACGAAATGGTTGGTATCCGCATTTTCGATAGCTCGGTGATCTCATAAAAGAGGCGTCCAGATTCGGCGAAATGTCCCTCTACGCGCAGAAGTGGATCGACTGGTGTGCCACCCCCGCCTCCGCCCCCACCCCCGCCGCCGCCGCGCAGATCGGCGCCAGCGGACTCGACGAATTGCACGTACGGTAGACGGTTCTCACGGGCGACTTCCAATCCGCGCATGAGCTTTTTCGAGTTGAAATGATTAAAGGCTCCGGCGCGGACAGACGGATCGTGGCCAAGAATGACACACTCGACACCCTCGATGACGCCCACGCCGACGACGAAACCGGAGCCTATTGCTACGTGCGAACGCCATGCCGCGAGGGGACTGATTTCGAGAAAGGGCGAATCGGGATCAAGCGCCCATGCGATTCGCTCCCGGATTGGCATCTTATTTCGTTTGGCAAGGCGTTCTAGCGCTTCGGTCCCACCGCCTTGGGCCGCTTCGGCGTATAGCTCGTCCATCTGCTCTAGCTTCGCGGTCATTTCTTCTTTGTTCTGTCGGAACTGCTCAGAACGTGTATCCAGCTGCGATTGAAGTACTGCCATGGTCTATTCCTCTAGCTACTTGGCGTAAGCACGCTGAAACGCATCCCGTTCAGCAATGCGATCCCAGTACTTTTGAATATTAGGTGTAAAGGCTTCTTCGATGTCGAGAGATTTTGCTAATACCAATGCGTACACGATGCATATGTCGGCAATCGTAAAACGCTGTGCACATAGGTACTCGCGTTCCGCGACTGCTTCGTCGACGCATCGGAGCCGGGCAAGAAACCATTTTCGGTAATCGTTGGCAACCTGCGGGTTTCTCTTCTCTTCGGGCTCTAATTGCGTGTAACGGAGCACCAGTGTCTGCGGAAACGTCAAGGTGGCGTCGCTTCGATGCAACCAGTTCAGATATACGCCGTAGTCTGGTTCCTCTCGCGATACCGCAAGATCTGTCGGACCGTACGAATCGACAAGGTATTGGCTGATACCGGCCGATTCCGTCATGACGACATCGCCGTCGACCAAACACGGGACAGTGCCGAGTGGATTGACTTGGAGATACTCCTTCGCCAGATAGCGGGGCGGAAACGGTAACGTGATAAGTTCATAATCAAGGCCCATTTCTTCTAACGTCCAAAGCGGACGCATCGAGCGGGCGCGCTCGCAGTGATAAAGTTGAAGTGTCATCCCCCCTCCTAGTACGCGGTTCGAATTGGCAAGTGGTTCCTTTTGCGGGGTGCGTTCTTGCGCTGTCGAACTTGGATGCTGCCTTTACGCGGAACTTGGTCGCGAAAGTGCGTCGCCTTCTCTCCAAGGAGAGATCTGTCCTTTGTAAACGCTTGGCCCGTTCCTGAAGTGTGCGGCCTCTTCGAACGTCTCGACGAACGGCATATCGTTTGGGTAGCACGCTTCGTCTCTCGGGAGCGGTCCGGCTTTGGACACGTGCCCTCGAAGCGCGTGCCCCACAACCTCCTCAGCGATGCAAGCTGCCTCGATAACCTTGTCGAGGTCGTAGCCCGTCTCTACCCCCATTTCGTGACAGAGGTTAACGAAATCTTCGGTAGGAACGTGTCCCGCCGCGCGACCGTTGCCACAATATGGACAGCCACCCATGCCACCAAGAGACGTGTCGAATTCAGTCGCGCCAAGCAGCAGAGCCTCGTAATAGCTAGCGATCGTCGCACCACGCGTATTGTGCAAGTGCATGTGAAAGGTCTCGACGTCAGGATACTTGTCCCGGATAGTGGTAATGGTTTCGCGCACCGTGTGCGGCATGTTCCATCCCATTGCGTCCAGAAAGGAAACGCGATCGACCTTGATGCCGGCGTCGCTCCATTTGCTCATCATGACGTCAATAAGGTTCATTCGTGTCTCAAACGAAAAAGGTCCTTCGAAGTTAGATCCAAATGGGTTACCTATCGCGATTGAGCCTGCTTCGGCACCAGCTTCCTTCGCCAAGGCGACCGACGCGTCCATGGCTGCGATTTGTTCCGCTTGGGTACGGTTGTAGTTGCGTCGAGCAAAGGTGTCACAAAGTTCGACGTGGGTACCAAATTTACGACCGCGGACGTTGATTTTGGGGAAATAGCCATCCGCTCGGTCGAACCCGCGCTTGTTAAACACCGCAGCGGTGTAGTTGATCCCTGGTTTTGGAACGAATGCGTCGGCTAGTTCATCGATACACGCCATTGACGGTGTCCACTTTGGATGCGCAAACGAACCAATGGATATGTTTTTTGAACCCATTTCGCCGATGGCGTCTAGGAGTCTCAGCTTTTCCGATACGGCAATGTCCGGACTTTCGATTTGAAGTCCCTCCCGCATTGTGTCGTCGAAGATGTTGACGGACTTCGGTAGTAAGTTACTCATGTCGCTCGCTTTCCCGTAATGTCTTATCTCCATATTTAGCAAGGGCGGGACCGTTTTAGCAAGTGCTTAGCGCCAGGCGTAAGCAAACGGGTACGGTACAGTCGGAATCGAGTTCGATATGCTCGCTGGACGTTTGATTTGATAGTTTCGAGCGAAAATTACTCCAGGAGGTGTCGTGAACGCAGTCGATATTTTGTTGCGTAAAGCCGAATCGATGGCGAACGTGCTCGAGACTCGCGCATTGGTCGCCGAGCGCAACGGAAAACTCCCTGAAGAGACGGTGCGTGAACTCTCGGCTGAAGGGCTGTTTAGCCTGGTGAAGCCTGCAGCGCATGGTGGCAAGGAGCTGAACGCGACGGCCGTATTAAAGGTATGTGCGGCGTTAGGCAAAGGGTGTGCCTCAACCGGCTGGGTCGGGTGCGTTTTTAATGTTCACCACTGGGTGGCAGCGTTGTATCCCGAGCAGGCACAGGGGGAGTACTTCGGACAAGACGACGTGCTGTCTTCGGCGTCGTTCGCTCCATCCGGGACAGCGATCGCCACTGAGGGTGGTTATCGTGCGACCGGGCGCTGGTCTTTTGCTTCCGGCGTCGATTATGCCGATTGGTGTTTTTTAACATCGCTAGTCAGTGAGCCGCACGACGGCGATCCTACGGGACCATATTTTTTGATGGTTCCTGCGGCCGACTATCACATTGACCATGACTCGTGGCAGGTGTCAGGACTTCGAGCCACGGGTAGCAAAGACGTTGTTCTCGACGAGACGTTCGTGCCGATGCACCGGGCTTGTTTCTTGCCGTCTCTTTTGTCGGGAAATAGTCCGGGCTCAAAAATTCATCGAGGATCTCTCTTCCACGTGCCAGGACATCCGTTCTTGGTCGCGGTATTAGCGACACCGGTCCTTGGAGCGGTTCAGCGCGGCGTTGAATTGTTTCGAGACCGAATTGTTGAGCGGCGCTTCTCGCTCACCGGCCAACGGCAAGCTGAGCAACCGGCTGCAAAAGTAGCACTAGCCGAAGCCGATGCCTGCGTGACGGCTGCTCAAGCGCTTTTGGAGAACACATTTAGTACCATCGAACGGCTTGTGCCTGAGGCGTCACTGGTACAACAAGCGCGGATTCCGCGCGATACGGCGTTTGCAATGCAACTACTGGTTCGGGCGATTGATGTAGTGTTCGAGAATGTCGGCGGTGCGGCATTGCAAGAATCCAACCCGATCCAGCGAATATGGCGGGATGTCCATGCAGCGAAGGCACATGCGGCGGTCAATTGGAACACGCAAGCCCTTGCCTGGGGTGAGCTTAGTCTAGACGATGCGAATTAACTGGCGGATCGTTGTTACACATTAAAAAGGGGGCATGCGATGACGATGGAGGGAAATGGGAATGCGATTGGTCCGATCATTGATGCGGATGGCCATGTACTCGAACCGGCTGATACCTGGCAGAACTACATTGATCCTAAATTTCAAGACCGCGCGATTCGGATCGAGTTAGATGCAGATGGCCGTGAACGTTTACTGTTCGATAACAAACCCTTCGAATTTTTGAAAGGCAATCTTGGTGGGCTTGGAGGAATTGATCTCGAGAAAGGAGGGCTGGGCCTCCAGACGCACGACTATACCTATGCCGAAGGATCGCCCCCTGGTGGATACGACCCCGCGGCGCGCATTGAGGTGTTGGACCAAGAAGGGATCGACCGGGTGCTCCTATACCCAACCATCGGTATTTGTTGGGAGGGCAACGTTTCGGACCCTTTGCTAGCGACGGCGTATACGCAGGCGTACAACCGGTGGATTGTTGATTTTTGCAGTCATGATCCTCAACGGCTGTACCCTATCGCACACATTTCCCTTATCGATCCGGAAGGGGCCGTTGAAGAAGTCGTCCGCGCGAGAAAAGCGGGGTGCGTGGGGGTCTATCTGTCGCCCGACCTTGATGCCAGGGGTGGCAAAGCGTTTATCGATCCAGCATTCGAACTTTTTTGGAGTACCGTTCAGGATCTTGATATGCCCGTAGGGTTTCATGTCGTTGTTCGTGACAACCCCGCTTTCTCTCGATTCTCGACACCGGGTACGCCGGGAGACGGTCTATTTTTCTTTGCGTTTCTAGCGATCGATGTAATGGCTGCCTTTACGTCCATGGTCTCGTCGGGGATTCTGGAGAAATATCCTCGACTGAAATGTTCCGTATTAGAGGCTGGTGGAAACTGGATTTCGGCCTGGCTGGATCGGATGGACCACAAGTATGAAGTCATGTCTTCTGTCGTGCCGTTGTCGATGAAACCGAGCGAGTATTTTTTTCGACAGTGCCTGATCGCGATGGACCCTGACGAAGGGATGAACGCGGAGGTCATCGATCATATCGGAGCTGACTATGTGATCTGGGCTTCGGACTACCCTCACATTGATGCATCGTACGGGGTGGCGAAAGAAATGATTGAAAGCGTTCAATCGCTGTCACTCGATGCTCAGCGGAAAGTTCTAGGGGGTAATGCTATGCGTTTCTATGGACTTCCTGATTGACCACGCTTGGTTACGGCAAAGGAGAGCGACACGAAAGTTGGCTGGGCCTTCTCGAGGAGGACATCATTGATCCCGACCTACCCATTATTGATCCCCACCATCACCTTTGGTATCGCCCGGACAGTACGTACCTGCTACCCGAACTGGTAGCGGACGTAACGTCAGGTCACCGCGTAACTGCTACCGTATTCGCCGAATGTCGCTCGATGTATCGGGCGTTCGGACCCGAGCATCTCAAACCTGTCGGCGAGACCGAGTTCGTTGTTGGAATTGCAGCCATGAGCGCCAGTGGCATATACGGCGACGCAAAATTATGTGGCGTTTTTTTTGGTGGAGTGGACTTTACGGCCGAAGATGGAATCGGAAGAACCATAGAGGCGCATACCGTACGGGGAGGTGGAAGATTTCGAGGGGTACGACTGTCGTGTGGGTGGGATGCGGATCCCAGAATCCCGAACATTACTCCGAACAGGGGCTTACTGGCCGATTCGAGGGTGCTAAATGGAATCCGTTTACTGGCGTCGCGGGATCTGTCCTTGGACGTTTGGCTATACCACACGCAGCTTCTAGAACTGGCTACGCTATTGGATGAGTGCCCGGGTATCGTGGTTGTTCTCGATCATGTTGGTTCGCCTATCTTAGGAGGTGATTACAAAGACAAGCACGATGAAGTTTTCGCGGACTGGCGAAAATCCTTGGCGGAAGTTGCCAAGCGACCCAACGTATTTGTTAAGTTGGGTGCGTTACCGATTCGGAGGCCGATCGAGGGATCGTCGAGATCAAAACCGCCTAGCTCCGTCGATGTGGCCGAAAGCTGGCGACCTTGGATCGAAACGTGCATCGAACTTTTCGGCCCGTCACGGTGTATGTTCGAAAGCAACTTCCCGGTCCAAAAGAATTGGTGCAGTTATGCTGTGGTGTGGAATGCTTTCAAACGCATAGCGATAGCCATGAGCCCGGACGAAAAACTTGATCTATTTCAAGGAACGGCGTGCCGAGCATATCGAATTTTGGAGTAACCGTTGATCGAAGATAGTCACCACAAGCACAACTTTCATACCCACACGTTTCGGTGTAAGCACGCGAAAGGAGACGTTGACGATTATTGTCGGCGGGCGCTTGAACTTGGAATGGAGACGCTTGGTTTTTCTGATCATACGGCTTTGCCGGACGACCGTTGGCTTGTGGCTCGGATGCCGTACGCGGAACTCGATAATTATGTTGCAGCCATTGACCGCGGTCGTGTCGACTTTCCAGAACTCAAAATATTAAAAGGCATGGAGTGCGAATACGTGCCCGCATTTAAAGCCTTTTACTCGGAGGAGCTGATCGGTCAATACGGGTTCGAATTTCTCGTGGGAGCGTCACATTTCTTCCTTGATGACGGAGAATGGGTAGGCACATACGGTGGAACGACCGACGCTGCTAGTCTTCGAGCCTACGCGGACTACACAGTCGACATGATGCGCTCAGGGTTGTTCGATTTCATCGCGCATCCCGACCTTTTCGGTAACTGTTATGCAACATGGGATGCCGACACGGCCGCGTGCTCAAGAGACATTTTGGAGGCAGCACGCGATCTTGATGTAGGTATGGAGATCAATGCCCTCGGTATGCGCAAGCAGGCACGACAGAAGACCGAAGATCCGTTCCCGTTGTACCCGTGGAGACCTTTTTGGGAACTCGCAGCGGAGGTTGATGCCCCAGTGATCGTCAATTCTGATGCACATCGCCCGGAGGATCTGCAGGGATTGACGGGCCAAGCGTATGCGTTACGGGAAGAATTAAAATTGAGAGAAATGGATATCGAAGCGTTGTGCGCACGCGGACACTGATCGACGTGTGTCGCGATCATGAGAATACAAACCTAGGAGCTGCCGCATGCAAATAGAACAGATTTGGACCGGGAACGCTTACCGCAATTTCAATTATGTGTTGGCGTGCGATGAGACTGGAGAAGCGCTTGCCATCGACCCTCTGGATCACGAGAAATGCCTTGCGAGGGCGCGTGATCGTGGATGGGAGATTACCCAGATTCTCAACACGCACGAGCACGGCGATCACACTGGCGGCAACGCGGCGATGGTCGATGCGACAGGCGCGAAAGTCCTCGCGCATCAGAACGCTGGATCGAAAATTACAGGCATGGATGTCGGGTTGGAAGCCGGGGACGTTGTGAAAATCGGGCGCAGCGTTGAGCTTGTTGCGCTCGATACGCCGGGACACACCATGAGTCATATCTGCCTATTGGCGCAAACCGATACACCGGCGCTATTTTCCGGCGACACCTTATTTAATGCGGGTGCGGGAAATTGCCATGGTGGAGGTCACCCCGAAGAGCTTTATGAAACGTTTGTGTCACAACTAGATCGATTGCCGTCGAACACAGAGATTTATCCGGGCCATGACTACATCACGAATAATCTGGCTTTTACGCTGGACCGTGAACCGGACAATCAGGCAGCTTTGCGGCTACTCGAAGAACTCGAAGGATCCTACGATCCAGCGAAACCCCTAGTGACTTCGCTTGAACTCGAACGGGACATTAATACGTTTTTTCGCCTAACGAGTCCTACGGTTATTGAACAACTCCGGGAGGCGTTCACCGATTTGCCTGAGCGACCGTCACCGAAAGAGGTATTTCTTAAACTTAGAGAATTGAGGAATAGTTGGTAGTACAACTACTAGAGTGGCGAGAACACAGGATGATTTATGCCTCGTAAATTTTACGATCAGTGCGCAGAGTCATTGAAAATGGCGTGTCGGTACATGGAACAAGGCGGTTCGAATGAATAAAGCTATTGCTATGACCTTGATGTTGGCGTGGCCAGCAGGATTACAAGCGGAGTCTTGGGTCCTCGACAACGAATCCTCCCACTTGAACTTTGTGACCGTCAAAGCTGGAGATTTAGCCGAAGTCCATCGGTTCAGAACATTATCTGGGGAAGTCTCGGTCGATGGTACCGCAGAAATTTCCATTGACCTTGCCAGCGTGGATACGCTCATACCGATTCGCGATGAACGGATGCGCGAACATCTTTTTCAAACCATTCGGTTTCCGGAAGCAATTGTGTCGCTTCAGTTCGATCCAGAACAAATCGCTTCGATAGCGGAGGGGTCAAGTGGAACGGTACAACTTGATGGTGAACTCAGCATGATGAACCACCGAGTCGCAGTCAGCGCCGATGCAATCGTCGTTCGGTTGACACTGACCCGAGTGCTCGTTGTTAGTCGTACGCCGGTAGTCGTCAACGCGGCGAGTTTAAGACTGGTGGATGGCATCGAAAAACTGCGCGAACTAGCCAGCTTACCCAGTATCAGCAAGGCTGTAACGGTGAGTTTCGCCCTTTCTTTCGTAAAACAATAGCGACATTCCCGTACGTTTAGAGCAATTCCTCGGCTAGAAACCTGAGCGTGTCCATGTCTTGCGTTCCAACATTCAATTGGGTGACTGGACTATCTTTCCACGCTTCAAGCCGCTCTCGTATGCGTTCTTTAGGACCGACCAATGCGATTTCATCGGCTAGCTGATCCGGCACCGCAGCCATCGCCTCGTCTCGGTGACCTGTCATAAACAACTCTTGTATTCGGTCGGCGTCCTCAGCGAAACCTAGTCTCCCGATATGGTCCTTGTGGACGTTAAATGACTTGGCTCCCATTCCACCAACGTAGAAGCCAACGTTCTGCTTGATTTGGGCGAGCCCTCGATCAACGTTCTCGTCAACGATTACCGGCACACTTGCCGCTATGTCGAAGTGAGGGGGTCGGTGAGCGAGGGAATCCTCGTAGACGTCCATCATGCGGTATGGCGAGAGGAACATGGGGATCCAGCCATCGCAAAGTTCGGCCCCAAGGGCGACGTTTTTCGGCCCTTCGGCACCTAAATAGAGGGGGATATCGGGTCGAACCGGGTGTTGAATGAGCTTTAGCGGTTTTCCTAGCCCGGTGCCTCCCTGATAGGGCATTTGGTAGTGGTCACCAGCGAAGGAAACCGGCTGATCTCGAGCGACAATATTGCGGAAAATACTGATCCATTCGCGAGTGCGCGCAAGAGGTTTAGGGTAGGGTTGGCCGTACCAACCTTCGACCACTTGCGGTCCTGAGACACCAATGCCGAGTTTCAGTCGGCCGTTGGACATGTAGTCGAGGGTGATCGCATGCATGGCAGCGCTCGCCGGTGAGCGTGCTGAAATCTGCATGATGGATGTACCCAGGTTGATTGTTGACGTATGCGCACCGATCCATGCCAACGGCGTGAAGCAGTCTGATCCGTAGATTTCGTGGCTCCAGATAGTGTCGTAGCCGAGCGCTTCGGCCTCCTTCGCAAACTCGATAACGGATGCACCGCCTGGAGGACCTAAGGGTCCGATTCCTACTCCCAGTTTCATGCTTCGCGTTCTCCAGTCCAAGTTTCGTTGAATTATACGTCGTCACGCCAACGCATGAGGCCTTCCTGCGCGCAACTGGCAATGAGTTGCCCGTCTTGATCGTAAAATCGGCCGCTCGCCAATCCACGCCCGGATCCAGTCCACTCGACCGATTGTTCGAACAGTAGCCATTGATCAGCTCGAGTTTTTTGGTGAAACCACATGACGTGATCCAGACTGGTGCCATCGAAATTCCGGTCTTGCCAACGCATCCCGTGCGGTAGAAGTACGTGATCGACGAGCGTACTGTCCGAGAGGTAAGCGAGTCCCGCCTCGTGGTGGACGGGCTCGAGAGTTAAGTTGTCTGCGACGCGCATCCACATGAGTTGATCATCAACTATCGGAATACCCCGTTCACTGTTTGGAGGATTGATATACAAGATCTCGTATGGCCTTGCTCCACCGTCCCATTCGATTTCGTTGCTCCGCCCCATGTCGCGACTGAAATCGTTGTGGGTGTAGTTGATTTCCTCTGGACTTGGTACGTCGCTCATGGAGCGCGCCGCGTACGAGAAACCCGTCGTAGGCGTCGTAAAAGACGCCGTCATCTTGAATAGTTCTCTATCCTGTTGCAGAGCCTGTATTTCGCGGACACTGAACGTACGGCCGTCCCGGACGACCGTTACATCGTAAAAAGTTTTTTTATCGACATCGCCGGGCCGAAGGAAGTAGGCATGGAGAGAGTGGATTGTTCGACCGTCTGTCGGAACGGTTCTCTGCGCGGCACAGATTGCTTGGGCTAAGAACTGACCCCCGAAAACGCGGTTACCACCCTCAGGAGCCGCTGGCCCTTCGCAACGGAGGATATCGATCGGCGCGAGCTCCAAGAGCTTCCGAAAGGCGCCTTTGTCCGAACGACGTATCATGGAATAACGCTAACAGAGAACGTTTTTAATCGCAGTTGCGTATTGTTGTTGGCATCCTTTGAGGGTTGCATGACTCAGTCAACGAAAACCTGCTATTGGACTAAATCAGAAGAAGGATTTCGCCGCTACCGAATGGCTGACATCGCAAAATGAGGAGGGGCTATGAACACTTATAAAGAAACGCCAGGGGCGAAGATGATTTACCTTATTCGCCGTAAACCGGATACGTCTCGAGAGGAACTCGTGATGCATTGGTTTGCAAACCATATGCCGTTCGTCATCGACGGCCAAAAGGAAGCGGCAAAGTCGGGACGGCGACACGCGACAAAGTACACGGCTCTCCTGTTCGATGCGGATCGTGAGGGTAATTATCCGTGGGACGGTATGGCGCAATTGTGGTGGAATGCACCGCTGCCCATACCGGACGTCGCGTTTGGTACCGAGCCGACGGATATGTTCCAAGTAAATGCGGAGCCCTATTTACCCTGGGCAACTCGTGAATATGTTGTGATTGACGGCCAGGAGCAACTGACGACGACACCCAACCGGATGAATGCGGAATATCCTTGCACTCGATCCGGTTTTTTCCGAGTCAGTTTTCTCGTGAAGGCGTTTGCGCAAGTCGATTACGCCTCATTCTTTGATCATTGGCTACGCGTACACGTGCCCAATGTGAAACGGACGATGGAGGAGGTGGGCGGATTTCGCTACGTCGTGAGCCACAGTATTGATCCCGAACAAGAACAATATGCGGGCCTAGCCGAACTATATTTCCATGACGCGAGCGCTTGGGACGGTTATCAGGACACGATTGAATCGGATGGCATGGAAGAGTGGGTTGATGGAACCGGTATGCTTGTACTTCGGGGTCAGACGGAGATGGTGGGTATTCCATAATCGCGCGGATGATAGTGTTTCGCGTCAGCGGCATACCTCTTAAACATGGCTGAACTCAATCCGACTATTGACCGATTGATATTTTCCAGTTCCGTTCTCTTGATCGCGGCAGTGTGTTTGTCGATTGCTGTGATGCCCGATCGCACGGCTGCGGTGGTTGACACGGCCTATCAATGGATTGCGAGTCGATTCGGACTTGCCTATCAGTGGATGACGATCGGAGCTACGGTCGTGTTGGTCGTGCTCGCTTTCGGTAGGCACGGGCAATTGCGACTCGGTGGCGAATCCTCTCGACCCGCGTATTCGACTTGGTCGTGGATGGGAATGCTTTTTTGCGCCGGCATTGGAGCGGGCCTGCTTTATTGGTCAACCATTGAATGGGCCGCCTACCTCGATTCGCCGCCCTTCGGGCTCGCACCGAACTCTATCGAAGCTTGGGAGTGGGCTCCCACGTACGGAATCTTCCACTGGGGGTTGTCTGCATGGTGCTTGTACTGCCTTCCGACCGTGGCAATTGCGGTTCCCTACTACCAGCGTCGGATACCATTTTTGCGCTTGTCGACGTCGCTGGTTGGACTTTTTGGGGATGATGTTGTCCAGCGACCGCTGGGGCGATTCGTAGATTTTATTTTCATCGTCGCATTGGTGGGAGGTACCGGAACGTCTTTGGGTTTGGCGACGCCGATGATAGGCGCCTGTATCAGCCAGCTGGTGGGAATTGAAGAAGCCTTTTGGATTGACACGGGGGTCGTGGGCATTGCCGTGATTCTCTTTGCTGCCAGCGTTTATGTCGGTCTTGATCGGGGCATTAAGCGCTTGAGTGATCTCAACGTCAGCCTGGCTGGTGCATTTTTGCTTTTCGTCCTCATCGCAGGACCAACGCTATTTATCTTAAAAGTTGGCACGAACAGTGTCGGACTGATGTTGCAAGAATTTTTTCGAATGAATACATGGACAGATCCGATCTTACAGACTGGTTTTGTCGAAGATTGGTCCGTCTTTTATTGGGCATGGTGGATCGCATATGGTCCATTTATGGGTCTCTTCGTGACGCGGATATCGAAAGGTCGGACACTAAAACAACTTATCGTTGGGATGGTGGGTTTTGGGACACTGGGTTGTGCCGCCTTCTATGTTGTCGTCGGTAATACCGCTATGTGGATGGACATGGGCGGTCTAGTAGACGTTCGAGCGTTGATTAACCAGGGGCAGAATGGAACTGCTATAGCACAAATTATGGCCGCGTTGCCGCTTGACCCACTGCCGTTGATCGCCTTCATTGTGATGGCGTGGATATTTGTGGCCACAACGTACGACTCGGCCTCATATGCCATTGCTTCATCGGCGACGCGCAATCTTACGGAGGGTTCTAACCCGGCCCGATGGCACCGCGTTTTCTGGGCGTTTGCTTTGGCAATATTACCGATCACGCTAATGATTTTGAATGACCTACGAGCCGTGAAATCTGCGGTGTTGGTCGTTTCGTTACCGCTATTGGCTATTGGCGTGACCATGACCGTCTCGTTATTCCGAACACTTGAGTCAAATACCGAGCAATAACCGTTGCTCAGGTTGTGTCAGGGCGCTTCGTTCCTCAACCACAAAAACCAATTGGCGTCAGAGACCACCGTTTTCGATAGCGTACTGGTAGGTCGTACGCTAATCCCTCGGACCCGCAGGCTGCGAATACCCTCCCTCGACTTGGGATTGAACACTATCGGATTGAAGCCGCCACTGGCGTCGTTTCATGCACACACGCTTTTTGAAATGCGTCCCGGCCCGCGTCATCCGCTTGCAGATTACTTGGTTGTCTTTTTTAGCCGCCACCGTTTCGCTCGTCTGATTCTCGGACGATTTGTCTGGACCCTTTTCATCTGCGATCGTTGTGGTGACGACCATAATTGCCGCGATTCCGAAAACGGCGAACTTCATGGAATTTCCGATAATTCGTTAGGGTTGCGCTTTATACCACGGCTTCACATCGTAATTGCGGTCTCGGCAATTTCGACGGTGGGCTATGACGCGGCGGGTAACTGGACGGTTGCGGTCCCGAATACCCGCGTTTCTTCCTGCTCATTCTGAATGGTTAAATCCAATACCACCTCGCCGTTCTCTTCGTCGATGTCGGTAACGACTGCCGTTACGGTGTGCTCGTGGTCGGCGAGTACGGGCGCTCTAAATACGGTATCGATGTACTTGATCTTTCCTCGTGGTGCCCAACGGTGAATCATGCTGGTTAGAAACCCCATGCCCATGATCCCTGGGACCAGGGCGCCAGGCAATCCTTGAGCTCGAGCTTTGCTGTGGTCCTCAAACCTTCCGCTGCCGGAATATCCAACTGCATGAGCGAAACTACGTGTTGCTTGGAGCGATGTATCGGGTTGCCAGGGGGTGATTTCGTCTCCGAACACGACGTCGCCGATGGTTTGTACGGTCATTTGTCGGGTCGCTCCCTGATGACCTGGCGCGAATCCGTTGTGGCAAGGTGTTCGCCGCTGTCATTGTATAATTGCATTCGGGAAACCAGAAAGATCATCCGCCCCGACCTACCGCTTTTGGCATAGATGTCGTGCAAATGGGTTTTACCCGTGAGCTTTATGCCAGGACGAACCGGCTTGATGCAGGCGACGGCTTTACCGCCGTCCATGGAAATGCCGCCGAGTTTCGGAAAGTCGATAGGTAAACGACGACCGGACGCGAGGCTTGCTAGGATCGGGGCACAAGCTTCGAAATTGGGGTCTGTGGTATCGATAAACTCTGATCGAGTTTCTCCTGAAGTCTTCGCGACTGTTGCGGACTGCTCGGCGTCGATCACGAAACCGGTTCGGTCGAACTCGAGGTCCAGGAACTTGGACCTCAAATCATCGATATCGGTCATGTGCATGTCTCCTGATTGACCCAGGCGTTGGATTGCAACGTCACACTGAACATCCTGTCGCGGATCAGGTCAATCGGCGACGGCCTGAGCCAGGCGTTCTGTGGCTTCGGCAAAATCTTCCATAAAGTTGTACACCACTGTCCGTACTGCGACAGATTCATTCATGAGGCCGACACCTTGTCCGACGAAATAATTCGCCAAACGCCGGGCCCCGGGATGATCGGTTTGTGCAAGCTTATCTATTTTGCGGAAGGCGGCCGCGGCTACAACGCCCTGTAGCGGCATCGGTAACGGTTCGGGACATTCTTCCGCCGTCCAGGCGTCGGTCCAGGCGGATCGAAGTTGTCGGGTGTATTTCCCGGTGCGACTTTTGGAACGAACCGTTTGGCGCGAGTTGGCGACAAGCATTTTTTCTTTCACCACCGGTAAAGTCTCTGCCTCCGCCGTGGTTAACCATACGGAACCTGTCCATGCTCCGTGCGCGCCCATGGCCATGCAGGCAGCCATTTGACGGCCGGTGACGATGCCGCCCGCTGCTAACACGCACACGTCGTATTCTTTGATCGCATCAAGGACTTCGGGTACTAGGACCAGCGTTGATACTTCGCCGCAGTGGCCTCCCGCCTCCGTGCCAGCGACGATAACCACGTCTACGCCTGCCTCGGCGTGTTTTACCGCATGTTCCTTTGCACCAGCGAGTGCTCCGACGACGATTCCGCGTTCGCGTGCCATGGACATCATGTAAGTGGGTGGTACGCCGAGCGCGTTGACGACCATCTTAACGGGATGCGCAAATGCCGATTCGAGAATCTCCGTCGCGCCGGCCTGGCGCATGTTGTCGCCGACTCCACCGCGAATGACTCCAGTCCATAGGTCCCCAGTATCAATATCGTGCTGAGCAAGTAGCTCCTCGATGTATCTTTTGTGCTCTATCGGAATTCGGTCTTCAAGTTCTTCCTTCGACAGTCCTTGATCTTTGTTATCCATGCTTGTTGGCACGAGTAGATCAACTCCGTAAGGTTTTCCGTTAACGTGTTCGTCGATCCAAGTCAGTTCAATATCGAGTGTTTCAGGTGTATGGCCGGCTGCGCCTAGCACGCCAAAGCCACCCGCGTTACTTACTTCTGCAATTACGTCTCGGCAATGACTAAATGCAAACAATGGGAATTCGATCCCCAACAAATCGCAAATTTTTGAGTTCACTTCTGATCCCCTTCTCGGTCTCGTATAAGCTATCACACGTTAGGACGGCGTCATTGAAACGCGGAACTACCTATTTTGCGGGCTAATGGGCACTTTGGGAGAGTGTTGCGTGACGGGACCAATCGCATTGGTAACATCTGCGAGTAGATGCCCATGCAGCCTCGCCTTTGGATTGAGACCTAAGCATAGGGAATAGCGTTGTCAGCAAAACGAACGGGAGGAATCGGGTGATCACACCAAGCGATAAGCACAAGAACGATATCTACGGGGACCTCAATAAAAAAAATACGGATGAGCCAGCCATACCCGCAGCGACTGTCGTACTGCTACGCGACGGTGCGGATGGTGTCGAAGTGCTGATGTTGCGGAAGAACGCTCGGATCGACTTCGGTGGAATGTGGGTTTTCCCGGGAGGTCGAATCGATCCAGGCGATTACCAGGGAGGGGATGATCTCGAAGCCGCGGCTCGCTGCGCTGCGTCCCGTGAGGCACAGGAAGAAGCCGGGATATTGCCGTCGTCAAACCAATTTGTTTGGTTCGCGCATTGGACGCCTCCCGCGAGTACGGCTCGACGATACGCGACGTGGTTTTTTGCTGCCGAAGCGGAAATCGATGAACCCATCAAAGTTGACGGCGGGGAAATAGAGGAACATGCCTGGATCAACCCTACGGCAGCGTTGGCGAAACACAGGGCAGATGAAATTGATTTAGCACCGCCCACCTGGGTGACCCTATACGAACTTTCAAGGTATCAACCAACGGCTGCGGTTCTCAAGCACCTGGCGTCGCGCGAACCAAAAATCTACGAAACCCACGTCGCGGAGAGATCCGACGGTGTCCGTGTGGCAATGTGGCACGGCGATGTTGGTTACGTGAGTTGGGATCCTAATTTGGACGGCGATCGCCATCGTCTGGTGATGGCGCGTGGCGGGTTTACCTTCGAAAATACCGTCGAAAACTATTAGCCCTAACGAATCGAAGTTAGCCTGTGAGGACCATCGCGGCCGCTTTCTCTCCTATCATAATAGCGGGTGCGTTGGTGTTCCCTGAAACCAACGTGGGCATCACCGAGGCGTCCGCAATCCTCAAGCCGTCGATTCCACGAACGCGTAGTTGATCGTCGACGACGGCGTATGGGTCGCTACCCATTTTGCAGGTCCCTACCGGATGGAAAACGGTGCTTCCCGCGGCACGGCAGAAATTTAAGATTTCCTCGTCGGAATCGCATGTTGTGCCGGGATATAACTCGCTGTCGCAGAATTTTCGTAGGCTGGGGGCGGCACCGACTCGACGGGCGATCCGCATGCCTTCGACCAACGCGTCTCGGTCGACCTGTTCGGAAAGAAAGTTGGGCCTGATTGCGGGCGAAGCTTCTGGATCATTGCTTTGGATGTGGATCGAGCCCCGACTTTCGGGACGTAATTGACAGACGGACAAGGTCATGCCCGGTTCCTTTTCGAGGGCACCTCGACGGGCATTGCGCGCATAACTGGCGTGGGCAAAGTGGAATTGAACATCGGGCGAATCGAGCTCTTCTCGAGTCCGAACGAAACCGTGCGCAATACCGGCCGTATAGGTCATGACCCCACGACGGGCGAGTGCGTATTTTGCGGCTTCGCCGATTAGTTTAAGCGGACGCGTGTCTTGATTGAGCGTCGTGCTCCCTTTCACTCTCCAAGCGATGCTGCTTGCATAATGATCCCGATAGTTCTCTCCAACGCCAGGTAGCTCATGCGCAACGTCGATATTGTGTTTGCGTAACAAGTCGGGGTTGCCGATACCGGATAGTTCAAGCAATTGCGGCGATTGGACGGCTCCGGCACACAACACCACCTCGCGGTTAGCACGTGCTTCAAGCACTCGACCCGTGCCACTGTATTGGATCCCCACCGCGCGGTCATTCTCCAAGAGAATGCGATGCACTTGTGCATGGGTAGCTACGTGTAAATTTTTCCGGCGGCGGGCGGGTCGTAGAAATGCGCGGGCGGTGCTGTGGCGACGACCACGCAATTGGGTGACTTGGTAATAGCCGAACCCTTCCTGCGACGCGCCGTTGTAGTCAGGTGTTTTGGGGTAGCCGCTCTCGACCCCGGCTTCAATAAACGCATCCAGTAATGGATGGTGTTCGATCATATCTGCAACGTTTAATTCCCCACCCGATCCGCGGAATTCATCTTTGCCCCGTTCGAAGTTTTCAGATTTTTTGAAAAAAGGGAGGACCTCGTCATACGACCACCCACGGTTCCCCAATTGAGCCCACGTGTCGTAATCCAGTGGCTGACCACGAACGTACAACATCCCGTTGATCGAGCTTGATCCGCCGAGAACCTTACCGCGGGGGATGGGAATCTCGCGATTGGCAGTGCCTTCTTCGGGTTCAGTGCTGAAACACCAATTGAGGCTCGGATTGTCGATCATTTTCCAGAAGCCTACTGGTATATGAATGAGCGGGTTCCAGTCCCTTCCGCCAGCCTCAACCAGCAGGACCTTGGTTTCAGCGTTTTGGCTCAATCGGTTGGCGACAACACAACCAGCCGATCCCGCACCGATCACGATATAGTCATATTCCGCCACGCCCGCTCCTTTTCGTGTTTTTGCAACGTACTATGGTGTGCAGGGACAGGTTGGAGAAGAGTCATGCTTAGTGCAAGTGAGGTCGAACATTATCGAGAGAAAGGATACGTGGTTCCCGACTTCCGCTTGCCCGATGACACGGTAAACGCCATTCGGGCCCACCACGAACGCCTCTTAAGCATTCATCCAGAGTTTGTCGATTACTGCCCCGCGTTGCTCATTCACGATACCGGCTTCCTTAACTATGCGCGTAATGATGAGATTCTCGATATGGTTGAGCAGCTCATTGGTCCTGACATTGCGCTATGGAATCAAAGTTTTTTTGCCAAGCCGGCACAGGTGGGAACGCGTACACCGTGGCACCAGGATGGCGAGTATTGGCCGATGCGACCGCTCGCGACTTGTTCGGTTTGGATTGCGATTGATGATGCAACCACTGAAAACGGGTGTCTTAGATTCTTGCCAGGCACGCACAAGTCACGAGATCTCGCGCAACACCATTTTAATGACGCGGATGGCTTGTCATTGCCGCTAGAAATTGATGCGTCCGTTGTCGATGAATCGTTGGCCGTTGATATACAGCTGCAAGCGGGCCAGATGTCATTACACGATGTTTTTTTGATGCACGGATCCGAACCCAATCAATCGCCCTATCCGCGTCGGGGGATGACGCTTCGATTCATGCCGACGTCGTCGACATATCGGCGGGATCTGGGTAGCGAGGGAAATGGTTCGATAAAAGATTTGCGCACGCTCTATCTGATGCGTGGTCGGGACGTTAGCGGAGAAAATGATTTTCGCGTGCGCTGGTGAGGGCTTAAACAGCAAGGGCTACGCCTTCTTAGGATGGCTTCAAACCGATACCCCAAGGAGCGGCCCAGCTAAGACCTTCAAGGGTTGTCGTGCGTGCCCGGTATTCGCAGCCAACCCATCCCGAATATCCCATATCGTCTAACACGCCCAGGAGGTGTGGAATGTTGACTTCCCCGTACTGCGGCTCGTTACGTCCTGGGACGCTCGAAAATTGGACGTGGCCGAGTATGGGCCAATGGCGCGCGAGACCATCGGCTAAATCGCCCTCCATGATTTGAAGGTGATAAAAGTCGAATTGGAGGAGCACGTTTGGCATGGCCACGGCATCGATGATGCGGCGTGCATGGGCACTGTTGCTGTGTAGATATCCGGGTACATCACGACTGTTGAGAGGTTCGATCAAAAGAGTTATCCCGAGGTTCGCAGCAATCGGAGCGGCCATGCGAAGATTCTCGATAAACACGTCTTCGCATTGACGCACGGCCGATCCTTCGGGCACCACGCCCGCCATGACATGTATCAGGCTAGCGCCCAGCTCGGATGCGTATTCTAACGATTCAGTAACAACGGTCTTGAATTCGTTTTCCCGCCCGGGAAGGGCGGCGACCCCGCGCTCGCCAGCCTCGGCATTGCCCATCCGCGTATTGATAAGAACAAGCTCAAGTTCGTTATCCGTCAAGATCGTCCTCAGTTCCTCAATAGTATGTCCGTATGGCTGAAGGTACTCGACCGCGTCGAACCCGACTTGACGAGCCGCAGCAAATCGCTCGATAGGCGCCAGTTCAGTGAACATTGTGGTTAGATTTGCGGCAAGTCGTGGCATATCGGTGGCTATTTGTGAGCGAATTGTTCGCGAATATATACGAGGTTCATCGGCAATAAACCAGCGGCCTTTGCGGCTAATCATTTACGAGAGGGCCATTGGCTCCTTGGCTCGACCGATCTTGCCGAAGTTTCTCGGCGTTAGGAGTAACCGATCGAAAGCAGGTTATCGACCGGCTGGTATAGCTCCTCAAGGTAGTCGACGTCGCCTGAACTGAGCTGAATACTTGTTGCTTCGACCAGTTGGTCGAGCTGTTCGATCCGTGAGACGCCTACCACAGGAGCACACACTACGGGTTTGTTGAGCATCCAAGCCAACGCGATTTGTGCGGGGGTTTGCCCGAGTTTTTGAGCGACTTCGGCGTTCCGAGCCGCAATCGAAAAATCCATCTCTCCGCGGTACAAGCTTTCGGTACGCGAACGATCGCGGCCCTGAGAGCGAGCGGTACTACCTTGATCGAATCCACCCTGATAAGACCCCGCAAGGATGCCGCGGGCGAGCGGTGACCACGGCGAAACTGCGACGCCAGTCGCAGCGCAATAAGGATTCATTTCACGCTCCTCCTCCCGGTAAATAAGGTTGTAGTGATTCTGCATGGAAATGAAAGGTGTCCAACCATGCATAGTCGCCGTCATCTGGAGTTCGACAAATTGCCAAGCAAACATGGAGGAGCCGCCGAGATATAAAACCTTCCCTGCCTTAACCACGTCGTGCAATGCTTCCATGGTTTCTTCGACGGGAACTTTCGCGTGCCCAGGCACACCATGGGGATGTCGGTGGATTACCAGGTGGTCAATGTAATCGAGCCCAAGCCGTCGGAGACTTGCGTCGACGCCTTCAACAATGTGTTTCCGAGAGAGCCCACCTTGGTTGGCTCCAGGCCCCATCGGCATGGCAATCTTGGTCGCGACGACAAATTGATCTCTAGGTAAGAGTTCCTTTAAGAGAGCCCCGACGACTTCTTCGCAAGCACCGACACCATATGTATCGGCGCAATCGAAGTAAAACAAGCCGTGGTCAATTGCTGCTTTAAAGATGGGCCGTGCTTCGTCGATTCCCAGGGTCCAGTCGCCTTGATGCCCTTGACCGGGTTTCCCAAAATTCATGGTGCCGAGACAAAGTCGGGAGACTCGTAAGCCGCTATTTTTTCCGAGTTGTATGGCTTCAAGCATGATGTTCTTTCCTCAAGGGGCTTTGCTGTAGGTCTGAAATAGTATCGAATGCAACAAGCGGGGTTAACTAATGACGCAAGAAGTTGGCGCGCTTTCCAAAGTGCGCATTGTTGACTTGACAGATGAACGAGCAATTTATGGCGCGAAACTACTCGCGGATCTGGGTGCGGACGTCGTTCGACCGGAACCGCCCGAGGGGGATCCGTTGCGACAGCGGGGGCCATTCTGCGAGGACGATCCGGACGAACCTTCACTTTGGCATGCTTTCTTTGCTTCGAACCGACGTTTTGTTTCATTAGATCTTGAAACGCAAATGGGTCTGGATCAATTGACGGGTTTGGTCAGAAATGCAGACGTTGTGTTGGTGTCGGAAGGTGCGTTTGGGGTCACCGAAGCGAACCTCGATGCCACCTTGCAGACCAACCCTGCGTTGGTTTGGGTAGAGTGTTCGTCTTTCGGTAGAGAGGGGCCTTGGAAGGACTACCTGGCTCCAGATTTAGTGGCGGGGGCGTTGGGAGGTGCGGTCTCTACGACGGGCGATGCGGACACTCCACCGCTCAAAGCTTTTGGTGACCTAAACTTCGTGGTATCTGGATGCTACGTCGCTATCGCCGCGTTGAGCGCGCTGTACCACGCCAAGGAGACGGGCCAAGGCCAGCGCGTGCATGTGCCGGTGCATCAATGCATCGCCTCGTGCTTAGAACACGTGTTCATGTGGTACTGGTATTCGAACTTGTTGGGGCCGGCCCGAGGCCGAGCGCTTGAGCGTCGCGGTAGTCTGCATTGGTCAAACATGTATGTCGTTATGCAGGCCGTGGGTGGCACCATCATGGTCACACCGACCCCGGATATTGATGCGCAGCTAGCATGGCTCATCGAGGCGGACGAATTCGAGGACTTGTTCGAGCCGCAATTCCAAGACCCGGCCAATCAGTCGCAATTTATGGCACGTCTCATGGAAGTTTTGCGTTCCTTTGTCGGATCAAAAGATGTGAAAGAGTTGTTTCTAGAAGCTCAATCACGCCATGCGCCATACGGATGGGTACTGCCGATCGAGAAGGTCGGAGAAAATCCGCAACTTGAAGCGCGCGATTGGTGGCATCCGTATTCGATCGGTGAGCACGTTGTAAAAGGGCCGGGTATGCCTTATCGATTTAGCCAGACGCCTTGGCAAATGAAGCCATATGTTGAAACCGATGTCGATGCGGAACGCGTTTTACAAGATCTCGGTTGGGACAATGATCGATGAGACCGCTCGAAGGCATTAAAGTTCTCGATTTTACCCACGTCCTCGCCGGACCATTCGCGACCCGCCTACTTGGCGATATGGGCGCCGACGTCGTCAAGATCAACTCCGTCGCCCGGGCGACGGCTATAAACGCGACGAATAATCCTTATTACACGATGTGGAATCGCAACAAACGGGCCCTCGCCCTCGATATGTCTCGTGATGAAGCGAAACGCATTGGTAAAGACCTTTGCGCTAAGGCCGACGTGGTGATTGATAATTTTTCAGTCGGGGTACTGGATCGCTGGGGTATTGGTTACGATTTGGTTTCTCCGCTTAATCCCAGCGTTATATACGTACAGATGTCGGGTATGGGCCAAGGTGGACCCTGGTCAGATTTTGTTACCTACGCCCCGACCATTCACGCGCTTAGCGGCTTGACGCACTTGACTGGCGTTGAGGGTAGGGAAGACATCGGTATTGGCTTTTCCTATAACGATCACGCGGCGGGCCTGCACGGAGCCGTCGCTATATTGGCCGCGATTCAAGCACGCCGTTCAACTGGAAAAGGACAACGGGTAGATCTTTCGCAATTCGAAGTTGGCGTAAATTTACTGGGTCCGGCATTGCTTGATCTATTCGGTAATGGCAGAGCAGCACGACCGGCGGGGAATCGCCTCCCCTACGATGAAGTCGCCCCTCACAACTGTTATCCATGTGCAGGCGCAGTGTCGGACGACATAGCTGACGAGCGGTGGGTCGCCATTGCCTGTATGTCCGATGTTCAGTGGCATGAATTCCGCCGGGTAATGGGTGAACCAGAGTGGTCGAGTGCTCCGGCATACGCTACCGCGAAGGGACGCGTGGCGGCGATCGAGGAACTCGATCGGCAGATTGGACTATGGACAGGGCAACTGGATGCCGCTGAGGTAATGGCGCGTTGTCAAGCCGCGGGAGTGCCCGCGGGCGTCGTCCAGAACTCGATTGACTTAGCTGAAAATGATCCGCAGATCGTGGCATCGAACTTTTTGATGACGTTTGATGAGCCGAACCCCGTGCTCGGGACGACGTACGGAGACCGGTTACCGCTTACGTTTGGTGTGACGCCTTGCGACACATACACAAGGGTTCGAGATGTGGGAGAAGACAACGCGTCGGTGCTGTCGGATTGGCTTGGCATGGACAGCGAAGACGTTGTTAAGGGCGAGAACGCAGGATACTTCGCGTGACCTATACAGCCAAGGTTCCCCGTTGAATAGCTTGGTCTCAAATTTTCCATGATCGCTCTGGTCAGCGAAGGGCAGTACGTGTTGTTTGCTTGTCTTCTGGCTGCCCTCATCGCTTCGTTAACTTTTCATGAATTCGGTCACGCGTGGGTGGCTAAAGCGTTTGGCGACGACACCGCCGAACGTGCCGGGAGGCTCTCACTGAATCCGTTAGTCCATTTGGATTTTATGGGCCTTGCAATGGTCATTTTTGTCGGGATCGGGTACGCCAAACCGGTGCCCACCAATCCGCGCAATTTCAGCCGGCCGAGTGCAGATTTATGGATATCGGCGGCGGGGCCGTTCATGAATTTGATACTGGCCTTCGTCACTCGGAATGTTTTTCTCACCCTTGAAAACGCGGGCGTCGGATTTGTTCAAACGGAAGCGGTACGTATGTTTGTCGATCTACTCGTTTGGGTCAATTTGCTTCTTATGGCATTCAATCTCGTCCCCATTGCGCCCCTGGATGGCCACTACATTCTGCCCTACTTGTTACCACCGTCTATCCGTGCCCGGGTAAGGTATCTCAATCAACGATTCGGTCCGCTTCTACTTCTGTCACTCATTGTCCTCAGCTTCTTGGGCTTCCCGATTCTGGATGGGTTACTGTTGTTCGCCGCGTTGATGGACCCATGGATTACTTTGGGTGGATAAGGTTCCAAGAACTACCGGCTCGGATTAGCTTTTTGCTTCCACCACTTCAATGCTGACACCGTCGGGAGCGCCGACATAGCAAATTAAAGCACCTGGAGAAAATTCCCAGGGCTCGACGGTGAGGGTAGCACCGCGTTGTTTGATTTCATCGCAAAAAGACCTGAGGTCGCCGTGGTAGGCAAACCCGAAATGGTCTGTCCCCCATACGTCATGGCTGGAGAATCCATCAAAGTGCTTCATTGGGGTTGGGAGGATCGGCACCTCACCGGGTCGCCGACCACGGATCAGTAGAGTCATGCCAGCCAGTTGGACGCTGATTTGCGGAGCTTCCCGTAGCTCATATTCGGCCACGACCTCGGCATCGAAGACGTTGACATACCAAGTAGCGGCTTCGCGGGGATTCGCGCTAACAAGATGGATATGATCGAAGGAAAGTTGACGTAAAGGCATGGCGCTCCTTTTCATCTCGGGGTTTGGGATGCA